>JAFGNZ010000053.1 GCA_016926755.1 Myxococcaceae bacterium
CAGCACCGCTCGGAGGAGGTGGGCCATGATCGGTGGTTCTTCGAGGACATCCAGGAGCTGACGGGCAAGCAGCTCTCGGTGAGCGCCCTGTACGGGCGCGCGCACACCTCCACGCGTGACGCCACCTACGCGCTCATCTCCGAGGTGTACCGCCCGGTGGATGACCGGCTGCGCATCGCCATGGTGCTGACGCTGGAGGCCACCAGCCACATCTTCTTCGGGCGCACCGCGGTGCTCGCCTCGGCGAAGGGCTGCGGCCAGCGGCTGCGCTACTTCTCCGACTTCCACGTGCAGGTGGAGCAGCAGCACGAGGTATTCGAGGAGGAGATGGAGCGGCGGCTGCGCTCCATGGAGCTGCCCCCGGAGCTGCGCACGCAGGCGACCGCGCTGGTGGATCGCGCCTACGCGGCGTTCGACCTGATGCTCCAGGGGCTGCGCACGGAGATCAACGCCCCCATTGATCCGCTGATGCCGTCCTGGCTGCCGGAGGCGCAGTCGGCGGCGGGGGCGACGCCGGCGAAGGCAGCCCCCGAGGCGCCAGCGGGAGATCCGCCGCAGGCCCTGGCGGTGTAGCGAGGCCTATTTGGCGGGGGGCGAGAGGACGAGGATGAGCTCCCCGCCCACGTGCTTGCCGGCCTTCTGGTAGACGGAGGCCTCGCGGCCCAGCTCCACCTCCATGGCGGAGAGCTTGGGGATGTCCACGCGCAGCACGGCCATGCCCTCCTTGAAGCCCAGCAGCTTCAGCGAGGCGTTCACCCCATTGGGCAGCCGCACCTGGGTGGATTTCTGCGAGTCCACCTCGATCATCTCCTGCGACAGGCGCTTGAAGGAGGTGAAGTTGAAGTTCTGCCGGCGGAACGTCTCCTTCATCTTCGCCAGCTCCGGTGGATCCACGCTGTCGCCCTTGTTGGAGACGAGCACCACCTCCACCTGGATCTGCACCTTCTGAACCTGCGCCTGCTCCTGAGCCTGAGCCTGAGCCTGAGCCTGAGCCGCCGGGGCCGCGAGCATCAGCACCAGCGAGAGCACCGCCAGCACCGCCGCCGTGGGGGTCCTCACAGCGCGCCTTCCTTGGGAGTCTCGGGATCCTTCGCGGCCGGCAGCGCCTTGCCTGGCGTGGCCTCCGTGGGATCGGCGTCCGGGTCCTTTGCGTCCTGGGAGGAGGTGTCCTCGCCGGGAGCCGGCGTGTCCTGATCCACCAGCCAGATGATGGTGCTGCCGTCCTCGGTCTCCATCACCACCGGGGACGCCCTGGCCTCCTCGTAGACGTGCACCGACTTCACCGTCATCCGCTCGCCGGCGTAGCCCAGCGGCGCCTTGTCCCGGAGCAGCAGGGGCACGGCCACCAGGGCGAGCACCGCGGCCGTGGCCATGGAGGAGATCAGCACGGTGCGCTGGTAGAGGAACATCTCCGAGAGCGAGAGCTTGAGGCGCTCCAGCAGCGGCGGCTTCTCCGGCGTCACCCGCGCCATCACCTTCTGGGCGAAGTCCTTGAAGTCCACCTCGTCCACCGCCATCTCCAGGCCTACACGCAGCAGCCCGGACTCGGCGCGCAGGTCCGCGGTGCGCCCCGTGCATTCCTTGCAGGCGGACAGGTGGCGCTCGACGACGATGCGCTCCGAGGGGGACAGCTCCCCGTCAATGTAGGGGGACAGGAGCAGCATGAACCGCTCGCATGCAGGATTTCCGGCCATGGCTTCACCCTGGTTGTTGGCGACTGCCCCTGTGTGACGGCAGCGGCCAACCGATATTCCACGCCTGCCTACTCACTGCCCACTCCGCTCTTGGCCTCGTCCAACTCCAGGTATTGGCTGAGGATTTTCTGCACCTTGGCCCGGGCATGGAAGAGCCGGCTCATCACCGTGCCCTTGGGAATGTCCAGTGTCCGGGACAGATCCTCGTAGGACATGCCCTCCACCTCTCGCAGCAGGAGGATGGCGCGGTGCTTCTCCGGGACGGCGGACAGGGCCTCCTGGATCTTCTCGGCCAGCTCGCGCCGCAGCGCGCTCTTCTGGGGGTTGGTGCCCAGCCGGCTGCCCAGCGCGCCAATGTTGGCCTCGGACACGTCCATGGGCAGCGTCTCGTCGAACTCCACCGCCTCGCCCCCCGCCCCGCTGCGCTTGCGGATGATGTCGATGCAGATGTTGACGGTGATGCGGTAGAGCCAGGTGTAGAAGGAGGCGTCACCCTTGAAGTGGTCCAGGTACTTGTAGACCTTGACGAACGCCTCCTGGGAGACGTCCATCGCCTCCTCCTTGTCCTTGAGCATTCCGAGCGCGACGGCGTACACCTTGCGCTGGTAACGCTCGACGAGGAGCTTGAAGGCGCGCTGGTCTCCGCTACGGACGCGCTTGACGAGGGTGAGATCGTCGGTGGCCAATGAGGCCGGCACCCTAACACAAGCCCGCGAAATCCCAAGAAGTCGCGTGCAGGGACGGTCCCCGGGTGGGCGGCCTAGAGGCTGACCACCAGGATGACCAGGAGCATCAGCCCCACGAAGGAGAGGATCGCGGCGAAGGCGATCTGGTTCCACTTCTCCTTTTCGATGGCGCTGTCGTCCCGGCCCCCGCGGAGGCGGTGGAGGGCGTTCCAGAGCATGTTGCGGCCCAGCTTCAGGCCGCCGCTGAGCTTCTTCCAGGCGTCATCGGCGCGCCCTATCAGGGACTCCTCGTCCTCGCGCCGCTGCTGGGGGGTGATCTGCTGCATCACCGGCCGTTGGCCGTCGGCCAGCTGCGGGTTGACGCGGAAGGGCTCGGCCTGCCCCTGCACCCGCTCCAGCGGTGCGCGCTCGGCGCCCTGCTCGGTGAAGGTGCTGTCCTTCAGCTCCTGGGGCACGGCCTTGGCGGCGTCCTCGGGCTGGCGGGCCTCCTGGAGCTGCTGCGCGGGCTCCTGCCTGCGGGCCGCCTCCTGGGGCTGCTCGGCCTCCTTCTGGTGGGCCTCCTGGGGCTGCGCCGCCTCCTGCTTGCGGGCCGCCGCCTCGGTCTCCGAGCGGAGCACCTCCTGCGGGGGCTCGAGCTCGACCTGGCCCGCGCGCTCCCGCGCCTGCTCGGGGTTGGAGGACTCGAGCACCCACTTCGCCGACTTCACCCCATCCTGCCCGGTGCGCCCGTCCCGGTACTCGCCGAAGCCCTCCTTCGTCAGGGCCTTGTCGAAGACCTCCTGCCCCTCGGGCGTGGAGGGGTGGGCCGTGGCGGCCTCGGCATAGGCCGTGAAGAAGGCCCACGCCCGCAGGGCCCGGTCCGAGGGCGGCAGATCCGAGGGGCGGATCTGCTGGTGCAGCAGCGGCATGTCCGAGGCGAAGCGTTTGGCCACCGACAACAGATCCTTGAGCGAGCCGAGCGTGGCCGGGATCAGCTCCTTGATGGGCAGCACCGGCTTCTTGACCTGGGAGCCTCGCAGCGCCAGCCGAGTGCTCGTGGTGGCAGCTTTGGCGCCGAAGTTGTCCTTCTCCGGGCTCGTGGCCGCCGCGGGGCGGCTCTCACCGGGCCTGCCGCCGCGGCGCAGCTCCTTGCCCTCACGCCCGGAGAGGGTCTCCTCTCCCTCGGCACGCTCCTTCCCGCCCGGAGCCTCGGGCATGCGGACGATGCGAGTGCCTCCGCGATCAACGGGCGAGCTCATGTTGGCGAGCGTACGACCGTCCTTGGTCGCGGCGGAAGGGTCCGAGGGCGTCTGGCCCTTCCCATCCCGGAGGGCGGGCATCTCCTTCGTCCTGCCGCTCCGCGTCATGACGGGAGGCTCGGGGACCTCCACCTTCGGCATGACCAGGGTCTCCGCCGCGGTGTTCAAGCGCTTGCCGCCGCCCTCCTTCGTGGGGGCATTGGAGGGCGTCATGGCATCGGCGAAGGTCGCCGCCGGCATCGCGGTTCGGGTGGTCGTCCGCGCCTGGCCACGCTCACTCAGAGCGGGGCGCTCTCCCGTCGGCAACGCGGGGCGCTCTCCGGTGCGCAGGGCGGGGCGCTCTCCGGTGGGCAGGGCGGGGCGCTCTCCGGTGCGGCCCGCGCCGCGACCCATGCCGGGGCCCATGCCCGGGCCCATGCCGGGGCCTGTCTCGGCCGCTCCCTCCGCGCCAGCCCCCAGAGGGCCTTCAGCGGTGAGCTCGGCCTGGGGGCCCTCTCTGGACGTTGGGGCGGGGCCTACACGAGTCCCCTCACCGAGCGCGCGGCGTCCGCCACCCCGGCCGATGTCCCCAACATGCGCCATCTCTCATATTCTCGCCAAATAAGCCGGCAAGTTGCGAGAGGGCTCATTCATCTTCCCGCTCCACCTTGACGGGGGTCGTCATGCCGTTGGCGTCCAATGTCACGCTGTAAACAGAGTTCTGGCCGTCGCCGTCCTGATCACCGCGCGCGGAGCAGGTGACCTCGGGCTCGCCCACGGGATCCTCCTTCACCGTCACCTGGTACTGGAAGCGGACCGCCGTGCCTGGCGCGAAGCCGAGCTTCTCGAAGGCCTCGTCATGCGGGAAGGGGACCGGCTGGCCACCCTTGGGGATCTCGGGGGGCGTGGGGCCCGCGATCAGGTAGGTGCCGGTCTCGCTGCGGTACATCTGCACCGCATCACACAGGGCGATCACGTTGATGCGCGCCTCGTCACTGGCGGCGGAGCCGGCCTGGGCCTCGGCGCGGAAGGCGGTGTCACGGCCCTGCTCGAGCCCCTCCATCCGCCGCAGATAGAAGAAGAAGCCCGCGCCTCCCAAGAGGAGGCACGGCACCGTCACCAGCGCGACGAAGAGGAGTGCATACTGCTTGGGGCCCCACTTCATGCGCCCTACGCCCCCTGGCCCTCGCTGGCCCAGTCGCGCGGGTTGCGCAGCACCTCCACCAGGCGCGCCTCGTGGCTCCCGGCCGCCGGGTGGTACTCGTAGCGCCAGCGCACCTGGGGCGGCAGCGACATGAGGATGGACTCGGTGCGCCCGCGCGTCTCCAGCCCGAAGATGGTGCCCCGGTCGTACACGAGGTTGAACTCCACGTAGCGCCCGCGGCGGACCTCCTGCCAGAAGCGCTGCGCCTCCGTGGAGGGCGTGTCCTTGCGCCGCTCGGCGATGGGCAGGTACGAGGGCAGGAAGGCGCGGCCCGCGTCCTGCACGAACGCGAACTCGCGCTCCAGGTCCCCGCCCAGATCCTCGAAGAAGATGCCGCCCACGCCGCGGCACTCCTCGCGGTGGCGCAGGTAGAAGTACTTGTCGCAGGTGGCCTTGAAGCGCGGGTAGTAGGAGGGATCGTGCTTGTCGCACGCGGCCTTCAGCGTGCGGTGGAAGTGCACCGCGTCCTCCTCATAGAGGTAGTAGGGCGTCAGGTCCCCGCCGCCACCGAACCACGCCTTGGTCCCCTGGTGGATGAAGCGGTAGTTGGCGTGCACGGTGGGCACATGCGGGTTGCGCGGGTGGAGCACCAGGGACAGCCCTCCCGCCCAGAACTCGCGCCCCTGGCCCTGCAGCCTCTTGGCGAAGGCCTCCTCCAGCTCGCCGAACACCATGGAGATGTTCACGCCCGCCTTCTCCAGCACGGCCCCGTCCTCGAGCACCCGAGAGCGGCCACCACCGCCCCCCGGCCGCTCCCACGAGTCCTCGCGGAAGCGCCCCGTGCCGTCCAGCCGCTCCAGACCGCCGCAGATCTCGTCCTGGAGCTGCTGGATGAAGTCGGCCATCCGCCGCTTGAGGCTCTCCACCTTCTCCACGTCCACCGTCATCTACCCTCCTGGAGGCGCGGAGGGCGCCTCGAAGTCCAGGGGAGGCACGGCCGGGGCGAGGTTGCCCGCGGCGTCGAACACCTCCACCCGCGCGCGGTAGCTCTTGCCGTCCTCGAAGTCGAAGGCCCCGCTGCACGGCTCGTGGCCCAGCAGCGCCGCGCTGTTCACCACCGGGAGCACGTAGTGCTGCGCGGCGCCGCCGGCCTGCTTCCCCGTCAGCGTCACCACCATATAGGTGGGGCTCACCTCCTTCATGGAGAGGGTGAGCCTCACGTAGCGCGTGAGGCCCTCCTCGGAGCGCCGGGAGAAGCCCTCGGAGACCGCGGGGCGCTTGACCCACTTCGGGCGGTCCTTGTCCGGGCCCTTGCCGGAGGTCCACTCGGGCAGCAGGGTGCCCGTACCGTTGAGGAGCGCCACCTGGCCGGGCAGCGCGTCGTCCAGGCGCAGCGTATAGGTCTTGTCCGGCAGCAGCTGCTTGTCCGGCTTGAGGACGACGGTGACGCGGCCCAGCGCGCTGATCCACCCGCGCTGGGCCTTCACGCGAACCTCATGGCCCGTCGTCTGCAGCCGCAGCGTCTTGCCCGGCAGGGCCTCCACCAGGGTGCGCGCGGAGCCTATCCCCTCCAGCAGGAGGCGGGTGTTGGTGGGGATGGTGGCCCCCGGCCGGGGGAACACCTGGACCCCATCCCCACAGCGGGCCGAGGCGGTGTGGGCCAGCAACAGCAGGGCGAGCAGGAGGAGTCGGTACACGGCGCCCAAGTCTGCGCCGGGCCGCGCCGCGAGGCCAGCGCTTCGAACAGCCCTCGCCGCGGCATGGCGGCCCGAACGCCGGGCGGACGACACATCCGAGCCCCCGTGGGTGGCCCCTGCCCCACCTTCGGCCTCGGGTCCGCCACTGCCACTCCCGGAGGGCGATATGCCCCTGCCCCCCGGGCGTTCTCCTCGAAGAACCCTGGCGTGCGCCCCGCGGGCCGCCGGGGAAGCACCGAGGTGGGTCCATGAAATGCTGGCACGTGTTGGGACTGGGCGCCTTCCTCCTCCTGGGCGCAGGCTGTGCCACTACCAATGAGCGCCGCGTGCTGCTGGAGCGCGCGAGCGCCGAGGTCGCCTATGCGCTGCCTCCCGAGCAGGTCATGGATGCGGCGCGGGCCGTCCTGAAAGATCGCGGCTACCTCCTCGCCCCGAGCCGCTCTCCCCACACCCTGCGCACCCTGTGGAAGATCGCCGGCGACTTCGACATGACCGCGCGCTGGTCCCTGCTCCTCGTGACGTGCCAGCAGCGGGCGGACGGTCGCTTCATCCTGCTCACGCAGCAGGCCACGTACGTGACGGGGGGGCGTACCGCCCCGCACCCGGGCTCGGCCAGCAGCGTGAGCGGTGGCGTCAAGCGCGGCAACGAAGGCACCACCAACTACTATGCAGGTGACCCCTACTCGTCCGCGAAGCCGGTGTTCAGCCGCGCCCTGGATATTGAATGGGAGATCCTCCAGCGCCTCGATCCCCAGACCGCGGCCGAGATGGAGGAGCAGGTGGACATCTACCTCTCCAACCCGCACTGACGGGGCCTCACCAGCGCAGCTCCAGCTCGAACCCGCCCGGCTCGCGCCACGCCCTGCGTGACGCGGCCAGACAAGGGTGCGGTCATGGCGGACCTCAGTGGCGCCGATCGTCCTCGCTGAGGACGATGGCACCGAACTTCGACTCGTAGCGAGCCAGGTTCTCCTGCATGGCCAGCACCAGCCGCTTCATGTGCTTGGGGCTCGTGATGATACGGGAGAGCACCTTGGCCCGGGGCTGCTGGGGGAAGACGTAGACGAAGTCCAGGACGAACTCGGTGTCGCTGTGGTCCACCAGCGCCATGTTCACGTAGCGGCCGAGGGCCACTTCTTCGTCGAGTTGAATCTGGAGAGGGGGCGCGGGAGGCTTGGGAGTGTCGGACATAGAGCAGTGCCCATATCGCTCCCGCGTTATCGTGACTAGCGTTCCGGCGTGAACGCGCACGGCCTCTGGATGGACACCTGGAAGACGGCACCTTTCGAGCTGGGACACGGCGACGACGCCTGTCTGCTGCTGCATGGCTTCACCGGCAGTCCCTGGGACATCCGCCCCTTGGGAGAGGCGCTGGCGGCGCGCGGGATGCACGTGAAGGCGCCCCGGCTCCCCGGCCACGGCACCACCCCGGAGGCCATGCTGGAGGTGGGCCACCAGCACTGGCAGGAGGCCGCGCTGGAGGCGCTGCACTCGCTGCGCGGCTTCCGGCACGTGTTCGTGGCGGGGCTGTCCATGGGCGCGCTGCTCGGGCTGCGGCTGGCGGCCCGGTGCCCGGAGCGGGTGAAGGGGCTGGTGCTCATCGCCCCCGCCGCGCGCTTCAAGGGGCCTACGATGGCGCTCCTCAAGGGGCTGCGGCGCACCGGGCTGCTGGAGCGGGTGAAGCCCTGGGTGCGCAAGACGGCCACGGACCTGAGCGATCCGGTGGCGCTGGCGGACGCCCCCATCCTCCCGGCCTTCCCCAGCGCGCGGCTGAATGATGTGTGGATCCTCCAGGAGGTGGCCCTCGCGGACGCGCCGCTCGTCCGCTGCCCCACGCTGGTGGTGGTGGCCGAGCAGGACCACGTGGTGGATCCGGACGGTGGGCGGTGGCTCGCGGGCCAGCTCACCAAGGCCTCGGGAGTCCAGCTGCTGTCCCTCCAGGAGGGGTACCACATCATCCCGCGCGACCGGGGTGGGCCGCGGCTGGCCGCGGAGGTAGGGGACTTCCTGAAGCGGCTCCAGGGGTGGACGGAGGACGCGGACGCCTCGGCCACCGCCAGCGCGGGCACGCCGGCGCCCTGAGGTCCACGCGGAACATGGCTGCCTCTCGGGCATCTGTGTATGAGCCAGTCCCTGGCCCCCCATGACTCCGCCCCCCTCCCCCCCGCTCGTCGAGCTGCAGGACGTGTCCAAGGCCTACGCCGAGGGCGATGCCGTGCGCGAGGTGCTCACCGGCGCGCGGCTCTCCCTGCACCGCGGCGAGTTCGTGGTGCTGCTGGGCCGCAGCGGCTCGGGCAAGTCCACCCTGCTCAACCTGATCAGCGGGATTGATCTGCCCACGCGCGGCGCGGTGCGGGTGGAGGGGCGAGACCTGAGCGGCCTGAGCGAGCGCGAGCGCACCCTGCTGCGCCGCGAGCGCATCGGCTTCGTCTTCCAAGCCTTCAACCTGCTGCCCACGCTGACGGTGGAGGAGAACGTGCGGCTGCCCCTGGAGCTCACGGGCCGCACCGGCGCGGCGGCGGACGGGCGGGTGCGCGAGCTGCTCGCCCAGGTGGGGCTCACCGGCCGCGAGCACAGCTTCCCGGATCGGCTCTCCGGCGGCGAGCAGCAGCGCGTGGCGGTGGCCCGAGCCCTGGCCCACGCCCCACCCCTGCTGCTGGCGGACGAGCCCACGGGCAACCTGGACGAGCAGACCGGCCGGCAGGTGCTGGATCTGCTGGAGGGCCTCATCCGCCGCGACAACGCCTGTGCCCTGGTGGTGAGCCATGATCCGGAGCTCGCCGCGCGCGCGGATCGCGCCTTCGTGATGGAGGCAGGCCGGCTCCACGAGCGGCAGGTGCGACCGTGAGCCGGCGCCTGCTGGCCCGCGCGAGCGCACGCCACCTGGGCAGGCACCCGTGGCTCACCGCCCTGTCGCTGCTGGGCATCGCCCTGGGCGTGGCGGTGGTCGTCTCGATCGACCTGGCGAGCACCAGCGCCCTGCGCGCCTTCGAGCGGTCCACGGAGACAGTGGCGGGCCGCGCCACGCACCAGCTCGTCGGCGGACCCACGGGCCTGCCCGACGCGCTGTACCGCGAGCTGCGCCTGCGCCCCGGCGCTCCCCTGGCCGCGCCCGTGGTGGAGGGCTCCGTGCGCGCCACCCGCGGCGATCGCCGCCCCCTCACCGTGCTGGGCGTGGACCCGTTCGCCGAGGCCCCCTTCCGTCCCTATGTCCGAGGCGAGACCTCCGGCGCGGTGTCCTCGCTCCTCACCGAGCCGGGCGCGGTGCTCCTGCCAGCCACCACCGCGCGCCTGCTCGGCGTGGGGGCCGGGGACTCCTTCGAGGTGGTGGTGGGCGGGCTGACGCGGCGGCTGCGGGTGGTGGCCCTGCTCACCCCTGCGGACGAGCGCACCGCCCGCGCGCTGGAGGGCCTGGTGCTGATGGACGTGTCCACCGCCCAGGAGCTGCTCGGACGGGCGGGGCGGCTCTCGCGCATCGACTTGAAGCTCGGGAGCGAGGCGGAGCTGGCGCGGCTCCGCGAGTGGCTACCGCCCGGCGTGGAGGTGATCCGCCCCAGCGCTCGCGGGGGGAGCGTGGATCAGCTGACGCGGGCCTTCCGCACCAACCTCACCGCGCTGTCGCTGCTGGCGCTCGTGGTGGGGATGTTCCTCATCTACAACACGATGACCTTCTCCGTGGTGCAGCGGCGCGGGCAGCTGGGGCGGCTGCGTGCGCTCGGCGTCACCCGGGGCGAGCTGTTCGCGCTCGTGCTCGGCGAGGCCGCGCTGCTGGGCGCGGTGGGCACGGCCGCGGGCCTGCTGCTCGGCGTCCTGCTGGGGAGGGGCCTGGTCGGGCTCGTCACACAGACGCTCAATGATCTCTACTTTGTCGTGAGCGTGCGGCGGCTGTCGCTGGAGCCGTGGACGCTCGCCAAGGGGCTGGGGCTGGGCCTGGGAGCAACCCTCGTCGCCGCGCTGATGCCCGCGTGGGAGGCGGCCCGCTCGGCACCTGTCACCACCATGCGCCGCTCCACCCTGGAGGATGTGGCGCGGGGCCGCGCGCCCAGGCTCGCGCTGCTGGGGTTGCTCGTGCTCGCCCTGGGCGGGGGACTGCTGGCGCTGCCCACGCACGCGCTGCCGCCGGCCTACGCGGGGCTCTTCGCCGTGCTGCTCGGCACGGCGCTGCTGGTGCCGTGGACGACCGAGCGGCTGGCGCTGGGGGCCGCGGGGCCGCTGGGGGCCGCGTTCGGACTCCTGGGGCGCATGGCCGCGCGCGGGGTGAGGGCCAGCCTCAGCCGCACCGCCGTGGCCCTGGCCGCGCTGATGGTCGCGGTCGCCACCACGGTGGGCGTCGGCCTCATGGTGACGAGCTTCCGCGGGACCGTGGTGGCCTGGCTGGAGGCCTCGCTCCAGGCGGACGTCTTCGTCTCCCCGCCCTCGCTCATCGCCCGGCGGGGGTACTCTCCCTTCGTCCCCGGCCTCGCCGAGCACCTGCGCGACACCCCTGGCGTGGCCGCGAGCTCCACGATCCGCGTGGTGCAGGTGAGCGTGGACGGCATGCCCACGGACCTGCTCGCGGTGGAGTTCGCCCAGGGCCCCGAGCGCCCCTACCGCTTCAAGGAGGGAGCCCCGGACACCGTGTGGCGCGAGCTCGAGGCACCTGACACGCTGATCGTCTCCGAGCCCTTCAGCTACCACCGGGACGTCCACCGCGGGGACACGGTGCGGCTGCCCACGGACCGCGGCCCCCGCGAGTTCCGGGTGGTGGGTGTGTACTTCGACTATGGCTCGGACACCGGCACGGTGCTCATGCCCCGCTCCACCTATGCGCGGCACTTCGACGACAGGGAGGTGACCGGGCTGGCCCTCTATGCCGCGCCGGGGCAGGACGTGGACGTGCTCGTGGCCCGAGTGCTCGCGCGGGCTGGAGAGACCCAGACGCTGAACGTCCGCCCCAATCGCGCGCTGCGGGAGGGCTCGCTGGAGGTGTTCGACCGCACCTTCACCATCACCCAGGTCCTCCGGCTGCTGGCGATCGGCGTGGCCTTCATTGGCGTGCTGAGCGCGCTGATGGCCCTGCAGCTGGAGCGGGCGCGGGAGTTCGCCGTGCTGCGCGCCACGGGGCTGACGCCGGGCCAGCTCTGGGGCCTCGTCTCCCTGCAGACGGGGCTGCTCGGGCTGCTGGCGGGCCTGTTCGCCGTGCCGCTGGGCGTGGCGCTGGCGGCCATCCTCGTCTACGTCATCAACCAGCGCTCCTTCGGGTGGACGCTGCAGCTCGCGTTGACGCCGGAGGTGCTGGCACAGGCGGTGCTGCTGGCGCTGGTGGCCGCCGCGCTCGCCGGCCTGTACCCGGCCTGGCGGATGGCGCGGGCCAACCCGGCGCTGGCGCTGCGGGAGGAGTGAAGGCATGGGCGGCGGCAAGGGGCTGGCTCTCGGGGTGGTGCTGGTGCTGGCGGGGCTCGCCGTGGGCGCCTGGCTCGTCACCCGCGAGGCGGCGCCTCCCACCCCGAGCGGCAACCTCGAGGTGGCAGAGGCGCTCGGAGGCACGGAGGGCTCCGAGGGCTATGCACGCGCGAGCAGCCCGCGAGAGCTCCGCTTCCCCGAGGAGCATGGCCCCCACCCCGAGTTCCGCACCGAGTGGTGGTACTGGACGGGCAACCTGGAGACGGCGGACGGGCGCGCCTTCGGCTACCAGCTCACGCTGTTCCGCAACGCGCTGGCGCCGCGCGGCGTGGAGCGCACCTCCGAGTGGGGCTCGCGGCAGGTGTACATGGGGCACTTCGCGCTCTCCGACATCGGTGAAGGGCGCTTCCATGCCTTCGAGCGCTTCAGCCGTGATGCGCTCGGGCTCGCGGGGGCCCAGGTGCGCCCCTTCCGGGTGTGGCTGGAGCGCTGGAGCGCCGAGGGGACGGAGGGAGCGGTGTTCCCCATGCGGCTCTCGGCCGAGGCGGAGGGCGTCACGCTCGCGCTGGTGCTGGAGGCGGGAAAGCCCCCGGTGCTGCAAGGCGACCGGGGGCTGCTCCAGAAGAGCGCCGAAGCCGGGAACGCCTCCTATTACTACTCGCTCACGCGGATGCCCACGCGTGGCACCGTGAGCGTGGGCGGGCGCGAATACGCGGTGACGGGCTCGAGCTGGATGGACCGCGAGTGGAGCACGCGCTCGCTCGGGGCCGGCCAGGTGGGCTGGGATTGGTTCGCGCTCCAGCTCTCCGATGGCAGCGAGCTCATGTACTACCAGCTCCGTCGCCGGGACGGCTCGGCGGACCCCTTCAGCGCGGGCGTGCTCGTCCCTGCACAGGGGGAGCCGGTGCGATTCTCTCGCGACGAGGTCCGCATCGAGGTGCTGGACACGTGGCGGAGCCCACGCAGCGGCGCGAGCTATCCGGCGCGCTGGCGACTCTCCGTGCCCGCGCGGCAGCTCATGCTCGACATCACGCCAGCGCAGGCGGACCAGGAGCTGTCCGTCACCGTGCGCTACTGGGAGGGAGCCGTGCGCCTCCAGGGCACCCGCGCGGGCCAGCCCATCACGGGGCGCGGCTACGTGGAGCTGACCGGCTACGGGGACGCACCCGAGCAGCCACGCTGAGCCTCAGCGCTCCAGGCTCCCCGCACAACCCGCACGATTCTAGAGCTCCCCCGTGCCGAGGAACACGTCCACCTGCGCCTCACCGTCACGCTCCCAGCGCGGCAGGGCGAAGAACAGCTCCCGAGCGCCTCGCACGGTGTAGCGGCCAGGGCGCAGCACGTAGCGAAGCTCTCCCGCCGGCTGCCCCGAGAGCTGCACCCGCTCGCCCGACCGAGGCACCGCGAGGACCGCCAGGGCGCTCGCCGGAGCACCCTCATGCGTCCGGATGTCCAGGGTGTACTGCGCATCCGGATCGAGCTGCCGGATCGAGTAGCGGTTCTCCAGCGCCACCTGGTGCGCGAACCGCCTCGGATCCAGCTTGCGCCGGGCCACCCTCTTGGAGGTGTTGTCGCGGACATGGAGGGTCAGCCCTCGATCCACGTTGCGCTCCGAGGTGGTCTCCACGAGGACGAACACGTGCAGCGCCTCCCCGCTCTCCAGGGTGCGCGGCTTGGAGGAGAGCATGAACAGCCGCTCGTCGGCCGGTAGCGACTCCCCCTCCAGGAAGGCATAGACCTGGGAGGAGCGGATGGAGTCCGGACTCATCCCCTGCCGCAGATCCTGCTCGGAGATCGGCGCATCCCCCGTATAGGCCCCGGAGATCCACACCGAGTAGCTCCGCCTCGGCTCGAGCGGCTCCCGGAGCGCGCGCGCCGTCGCGCTGAAGGAGTGCCACTTCTCCTGCAGGGTGAAGCGGGCCGGCGTCTTGTCCGTGCCGAAGCGGGAGGCGAAGGAGCCCTCCGTGGCAGCAGCGGAGCCGTTGGGCTTCTGCGGGGCGGACTGGGCGGGCTGGGCGGGCCTGGCCTGGGGGGCCGGCTCCAGCTTGACCTTGAGCTGCTCTTGCAGCGTCCCTACCTCGAAGCGCTGGCTCCACGGCTTCATCCCCGGCAGCGCCATCTCCACCGTGTGCGGCTCCCGTGGAGACACGTCCCGCAGCGTCAGCGGCGTCACCCCCTGGACCGCCCCGTCCACGCGCACGAGGGCGCCGGGCGGCTCGGAGCGGAGCTCCAGCGGGGGGATGTGCAGCAGGAACGACATCGTCAGCTTGACGCCCAGCGCCGTCAGGCTCACCGCCGCCGCGATCCAGAGCCAGAAGTGCCGGGTCGTCACGGCTTCGCGCTGGACCGGCGCCTCCGGCTCCTCCATGGGCTCGAGCCGCGCTGGAGCGGCAGCCCGCAGCCGGGTGGTGGCCTCCACCACGGTCCGGCTGGTGGCCTCCGCCACAACAGCCGTCAGCTGCTCGGTGGTCGCCGACATCTCGTCCGTCACCAGCTCCTGCGCAAGCTCGCCGGTGGTCTGTGTCTCCCCGTCCGACGATGGGGCCGCCCGGGTGAGCGGCGGCGCCGACTTCGCTGAGGGCGGTGTCGCCTTGGCCGCCGGTGAGGCCACCCCGATCGACTGCGGTGCCGCCATGGTGCCTTGCGAGCCCGCCCGAGCCCCCTTCTGCTCCCGGGTCTCGGGAGCCGGGGCGGGCGTGCCGGCCTGCGCCAGGGCCCGAGCCTGCTCGTCGGTCTGCTGCACGTTCCTCTGGGAGCCGACCCACAGCGCCACCTGCTCCTGGAACCTGGGCGGGAACTGGGGAGGCCTGCCCAGCGCCTTCAGCTCGGGCTCGTAGAGCAGCCCCATCACGTGCTTCAGGGTGTGCACCGGGAAGAGCGGCGCGCGCGTGGCCACCCAGTGCGACAGCTGCTGGTGCAGCGCCTCCGCGCTCGGGGTACGCACGTCGCGGTTGTTGGCCATCGTGTCCCGGAGGATCTGCACCAGCCCGCCATCCAGCTCCGGGTTGAGCTCCAGCGGCGGGGTGAGCTGCCCATAGATGATGCGCTGCATCACCGACAGCTCGTTGCCCTCCGCCGGCAGGCGGCCACAGAGCATGCGGTAGAGCAGCACCCCCACCGCGTACACATCCGAGCGCGCATCCACCGCGTGCCCACGCGCCTGCTCCGGCGAGAGGTAGAGGTACTTGCCCTTCACCATCCCCGCCTCGGTCTGCGGCCGCCCCGTGAGCTGGGCCTTGGCGATGCCGAAGTCGGAGATCTTCACCTCGCCCTCGTAGCTGATGAGGACGTTGTCCGGGGAGATGTCCCGGTGGACGAGCCCCAGGGGGCG
>JAFGNZ010000323.1 GCA_016926755.1 Myxococcaceae bacterium
AATGCAGCTCGTCTGCAAGAACGCTACCCGGCAACGAGCTGGATCATTGGTCGGCCTCGAGCCCTCAAACACCGTGCTCGGTAACAACCCCAGACACCCTGCCTCCAGGCACCCCGGCCTATCGCTCCCCGGAGGCCTGGCTGTTCTCCCTCCAGTTCTCCCGAGAGCCCTCGGCCCGCTACTCCGCGCAGCCGGCGGATGATCTCTACGCGCTGGGGGTCACCGCCTACCGGCTCGTCACGGGCGCGTACCCCGAGCTCGCGGAGCCCACCCGGGATGAGGCCGGTACCTGGCACCTGGCGGGGATCGCCTCACCCGCTCCGCTCGCCCTCAACCCGCGGGTGGCGCCGCGGCTCAGCGCGCTGATCCTCCGCATGCTCTCGGCGCGTCCCGAGGAGCGTGGCCCCACCGCGGAGCTGGCCGAAGCACTGGAGCAGGCAGCGCAGCTCACAACCGCAGAGAGCGCTCAGCCGCTCTTCGCTCAGAAGATGCCTCGGCCTTCGGCGGCGCCCGACGAAGCGGCGACCTCCGCGATCAGCCACCCCCCGTCCCCCCAGGGCATGGCGGAAGTGCTCGCCTCCGATCCGATAGCAGGTGAAGCGGAGGTCCAAGCCCCAGAGGAGTCCCCTCACGCGTGGGGCTCCGCCGAGTTCCTCACGCCACCGACGCACACGCGCCCTTGCTGGCCCTGGCTCGTGATGGCCGCCGCGAGCCTGGCGCTGTTCACCTGGGCGTGGTGGGCTGCTCCCGGAAAGTCCGTGGAGACGCCCTCGCTCGTACAGCGAGAGCAAGCAGCTCCTGCCCAGCCGGACGGAGGCTCCGTGGGGCTCGGCGATTCTGCCTTTGCCACATCCGCAGTGGACTCTCCTGCCCCCGCTCTCCGGGAAACGCTGGCCGAGGAGCAACTCCCCGAGCCCCAGCCGGGACAGACGCTGCCCGATGCGAAGGGGCGCTGCCCTCACAAACGACAGGTCGTCCTCAACGGGGGATGCTGGCTGAGACTCAAGATGACTCGTGCCGAGTGCGACGAATCTGGCGGCCGCACCTTCCAGAATGCGTGCTACCTGCCCATCTCCGCCCAGGGACGCCAGCCCACCTCCGCCCCCCTGCGCAAGCCGTGATGACTGTTCGCAAGAGCCCAGCAAGATCAGCGAGTTGCAGCACAGGGTGAGGGAGTGCTGGGGTGCCCCCACGGCGAGGCATGGCGTTCCTGAAAAGGGCCCCATGGATCCCTCCGCCTGCGCTGAGCGTGCGTTCATGGGGACGGTTCGCTACGGCGCGAGGACGGGCTCTGCCCCCAAGGAAGATTCTCTGGGTCGCCCTCCTGCTTCTTGCACAGGGGTGTGCATCTCAGCGGTCCCCCTTTCGCAGGCGGCCTTGTCGCCGGAGCTCGGCCGCCACGAATGGAGCTCGCCGCTCGAGGTAGTCGAGATCGATGTGCCCCTGTTCGTAGCTCGTGACGTACTCCTCACGCGCCTTGAGACAGTCCGGCATGTTGAGCACAGGGAGCGTGGCATCAATCTGCTTCGTCTTGCTCGCGGGAGCCTTGGGGCCGCGGGTGACCTGGAACCCCACGAGTTCCAGGGCGAACCAACCGTCGGCCACCTCGAAGGGGTCGACCAGCGAGGTCAGGTCGTTCTTCTTCGCGTTGATGAGCGCGGCGCAGAGGCGGTAGTTCGACCACTCGTAGACCCGGTCCCATGCGCGCGACTTCGGAAGAACATGGTCGACGGTCGGACTACCCGTCGCATGCTCGATGTAGAGTGCCAGGTAGGAGCAACGACGCTCATAGGCATGCAGCATGTCCTCGAGAGCATCACGCCAGAAGGGGGGAAAGTCCTTGGCGGGAATGTCAGCCTCGCGGGCCGCGACCTTCTCGCGGCGACGGCCCGGGCGCGACGAAAGGCGCGGCTTTCGGCCGACCAGTTCGTCAATGGCGGACAGCCCCTTCTGGCGAACCAACCTGTCGAAGTGGGGCGGCTCTTTCGCAAGCGCAACCGGGATCATCGCTTGCCCTTCTTCGCCGGCTTGCGCTCCTCGATGAACCTCCCCCACCGGACCCAGAACGGATCAATGTCCGGAAGCCCTGCTTTGCGCAGCAGCTGGTCTGCTTCTTTCACGTCCTGCCAGGACGGGGCTCCCTCACGTAGCAGCGCAAGCGCCTTCTCCATGGCGACCTCGGCTTGGAGCGACCTGGCTTTTCCCAGATCGAATGCCTCGCTGGTGAGCCAGTTCGAAACATCGCCTCGCCGAACGAACTCGCGCTTCCGCAGGACGACCTGGGCGTCTTCGAGATCCAGGTCGAACCAGGCGTCCTTATCGTCGTTGAAGAGCGGCTCCACGGAGGCCAGCACCAATGGGGAGTGCGTCGCCGCGATGAGCTGAACGCGGGAGCCGTGCCCCCCTGTGAGCGCGTCCATCACCCTGAGCACGGCCGGTACGATGCGCCGCTGCCACTGGGGATGGAGGTGCGCTTCGATCTCGTCGATGAGGAAGATAACCTCGCGAGCCGGGAGATCGCCTCGAACTTCGGCCGCCGCGACGTGTTCCTGCCAGGCCCAGATCAGGAGATAGGTCAGGGCAATGATGCGTCGCATCCCCGCCGAGGCGTGGGTCACGGCGACATCCTGGCCGTAGGGCATCCGCAGCGTCGGGTAGCGCTTCGGATCGTCCACCGTGAGCTTTCGCAGCTCTCCCGGGACCAGCCGCTCGCTCTCTGACGGTGAGAGGACCCGCAGCACCTCGGTCAGCATGGCGTGGGCCTCGCCGTTCTCCCGCTGCCACGACGCCCAGTCGCGAATCAGCCCTTCGCAATGCTCGTTCCCCTCCCACACTTCATGAGGTGCAAAGAGATAGGAGCTGGGGCGATCGGGCGAATCCTTCCTCCAGTAGTTGCGCGCCGGATCCCACACGGAGAACCCCCCGTCGACCTGCGCGTAGAGCACGAGCCCTGGAATCGCGGGCCGGCTTTTCTTGACGGACCACCGCTCGGCCTCGCGGTCGAACGTGCTCTTGTACGAGTAACTGCCCGGAGTGGACTTCGTGTAGCTGTAGGAGATCTCGGGTCTGGCCGGTGGGGACGCAGGAATGACCAGATGACGCGCCCAGGTCCTCGTCAGGGCCCACCAGGCAACGTCCAGAAGGAAGCTCTTGCCCAGTCCGTTGTCGCCGGTGATGAGGTTGATCCGTGATGCAAGCTCCAGCTTCATCTCGGGCGCGGGCCCGACGTTCTTCAGGTGCAAGGACTGAAGCATTGGCTTTGCCTCTCCGGGATCTCTTGCTGGCGCCGAGGCGCTGTCGTCATTGGCTCCTCTCCGGCCGGGTAGCGGGCTCCCTGCGCACCGGAACAAGGGAGCAGGACCAAGCTATGACAGAATGGCCCGCGAGAGTCGAAAACGACCGCAATGCGACATCCGCCTACCTCGGCAGGCCGAGATGCGCGCCCTCGTCTCCAGCGCGCCGCATATCTCCGCCGCGCTCGGCCTCGCGGTAGAGTTGGGTGAGCGAGAAGTCTAGCTCCCTCGGCACAAGGCTCCCTTTGAATGAACCGATTCGAGGTGCCCCCTCTCGGCGCGCTGTGAGCGAACCTGTCCGGGTTGTAGGACAGGTTTGTTTGAGGTGCCGTCCTTCGGTGCGCCCGGGGACGAAGCGATAGAGTTGTCCGACAGGTTGGGGACGAACCGCCGTCGGCAGGGACTGCTGACCGGGCCCTGTACTCGCATCCTTGCCGGTCAGGGCGAAGGAGCAGGGAGGGCCAGAGCACTTGAGTGCTCGTCCCTCCGGTGTGCCCGCCGCACTGCTGAACGTTCAGCACTCCAACCCCCACTCCTTGAAGAGGCCTCCCACTCTCGGAGCTCGCTGACACGAGCCTATGTGTCGCGTAGCCTGCGCACATGTGGAGGCCACGCCTCCCCCACCCTCCACCAGGCACACCATGCAGAGAGCACCCGGCCCAGCCCTGCACCCGGCACTCCTCCCTCCGGG
>JAFGNZ010000324.1 GCA_016926755.1 Myxococcaceae bacterium
CCTGCCAGGTAGCCGTCTGGCCGCATCACCACCAGGGAGTGGAAGGGGCGCAGGCGCTGCAACAGCTCGGCATAAGGCACGTCTTCAGCCCGGGTGAACACCTGACGCAGCATGAACACGAGGGAGCGGCGCGGGCCGAAGTTGAGCAGGGTGGTGCGCGTGCCAGTCAGCGCCTCCCACAGCGCCTGCGCGTCATCGGTCTCCAGCTCCGCACCGGCCTCGTGCCAGGAGTCCTCCTCCAGGCCCGCAGCTTCCTGGAGGAGCTGGAAGTCGTCCCGCGCTTCCCAGGGGCCAAAGCCTCCACCGTCCTGCGACAGATCGGGTGGGGCCATGGAGGCCTGGGAGGCAGGGCGTTGGTCCATGGCACCCTGGGTGGCGCAGCCACTCATCCCCACCAGCGTTACCAACACGAGCAGAGCCAAGGGCCGCCGCGCTTCGTGATGTGACAAGGGCTCGTGCCGCGCCCGGAAGCTGCTCGTCGCCATCCTCCGACTCTAGCGCTTGCCGGCCGCGTCAGCCCCTCCTGCTGCCGGTGCACAACATGGGGCGTGAGCGCGTAAGCTCGGGCCGTGCTGCACGTCCTCTTCTTCTCCGACAGGCAGGTGCGCGACAAGCTCTTCGCCCTCGTGGAGGGGACGCGGGGCCTGCTGCTCGTGGCCGGCGTACGCCACGGCCCCGGCATGAGCCCTCCCCAGGAGCGCGAGCCCTTCGACACGCTGGAGGTCAACTTCGGCCAAGCGCTCACCCAGGTGCTCGTGGCGGACGAGGGCTCCATCGAGGGCATGTGGCGCGATCCCCTGGGAGACCTCGCCGAGCGGCTCTACCCCCGCAGCAAGGAGGAGGCCTACGCGGCCACCCGAGGCTATCTCCTGCTCGAGAACGGCCGACCCCGCGCCGTGGTGCGCAAGCGGGGCGCCCCGCAGGAGGACCTCTGGTTCCTCCAGGAGGCGCTCAGCCAGCTCTCCTCGCGCATCCCTCCGCCGGAGCCCGCACGCAAGCCGGGCCCCCGCCGCGCCCCCGCCCCCCGCGCTGCTCGCCGGCCCCCCGCCGCTGACACCGAGGCGACGCCTCCCCGAGGCACGCGCGCCTACGCCGAGCCACCCCCTCCACCCCCACCTCCGCCCGTGCAGAGAGATCCCTGGAAGGTGCTCGGCATCGCGCCCGGCGCCTCCAAGGAGGAGGCCCGCAAGGCGTTCCGGGCGCTCGTCACGCAATACCACCCGGACAAGGTGGCGCACCTGGCCCCCGAGTTCCAGGAGCTGGCCGAGCGCAAGACGCGCGAGCTGCTGGAGGCCTGGGACGCGCTCGAGAAGACGCTCTCCTGAGGCGCACCGCCGCCCGCCGTCAGCCCGTCGTCAGCCCGTGGTTGGCCCGGGGGGGGAGCAGGGGCACCCCATCCCCCAGCGCGAAGCGGGCGATGAGCGGCATGTGGTCCGACAGCCCGTGGAAGCGGCTGGAGGCGTCTCCGAAGGGCCGCGTCTCGTCCATGTCCAGCCAGCGCACCCCGCCCCCCGAGAAGAGGTGGTCCAGGTGCATCCGCATGTGCATGAAGCCCGCGGTGGGGAACCCGCGGATGGCCGTCGGATCAATCTGCCCCACGGCGGCCTGCGCGCACGTGAGCTGGGCGTCCTCGCGCAGGTAGCGGAACACGGGCGAGGCCGGCGGCGAGTTGAAGTCCCCGCCCATGACGAACGGCTCGCCCTGGGCGTGCTCCGTCACCAGCTCCACCAGCTTGCGCGCCTCGTGCAGCTGGTTGACGCCGCGGCCCATCTTGTCCTTGGTGGCCCAGAACTCCCGGGCGAACGGCGTGGGCAGGCTCAGGTGGGTGTTGAAGACGTGGAAGGGGCGCGAGTCCTCCGCGCGCAACAGCCGCATGTGCGCGCAGATGCGGCTCTGCTTGCGCTCCTTCAGCCGCTGGACGTGGTGGTAGGTGATCTGCGCGGGGGCCTCCACGTTGTGCCGGTCCACCCGCAGCGTCTTGCGGTTCACCAGGATGGCCAGCCCCGTGGTGTAGAGCGAGAAGTCCCCCAGCTTGTAGTGGTGTGCCCGGAAGTAGAACGCGTCGTAGGGCATCTCCCGCCCCTGCGCCCCGAAGATCTCCTCCATGCGGCCCATGAAGGCCTGGAGCTGCGTCTCGCCAGGGTGGGAGGGGCGGTGGGCGATGGAGCTACGGAACGAGCTCGTCTCCACCTCCTGCAGGCAGACGACATCCGCCAGCGGCTCCAGCGAGGCGAGCGCCGTGGAGACGCGGCGCTTCGGGCCCACGGTGCTCGCCAGCCCGCGGAGCGCGTGACCGAAGTAGCGGACGTTGTAGCTCACGATGCGCAAGGGAGTGTCGGCCATACCCAGGTGTCATTGAGGCGGTGAGTCGAAGAGACATTACCAACGCCCCTGGCCCGGGGTGACTCGGCCGGTGGCTTTTCCTCCCCAGGTGCGTCGTGGCCGCCCGGTCGCCCTCCAGGGCGGGGGTCTTACCCCTGTCCTCCCGGGTACACCACACGGAGGAGGCGGCGGGTCTCCTCTTGCCTGTGTGACAGGCCTCCTGCTACTCCGCACCCCACCGGGGCCCGAGGCCCCGTGGGAGCTCCCGCTGGAAGGGCCGGCCGTGGGGAGCCCCAGGCGCCAAGGCGCCTTCTCCTGAGGAGCAAAAGCACCATGCGTTCCATCCCCTGGGCAGTGGCGGTCGTGATGACGAGCGGTCTGCTGGGCTGCGGCGACACCCAGCCGTCCATCTACCGTGTGGCCATTGATCGACTGACGGTGCAGAACCTGCCGGGCAGCTGCTACACCTCCGGCCAGGCGCCCAGCCCCATCCCCGACACGGCGTCGAACGTCGTGAACCAGGAGCAGTGGGTGATCTGGAAGGGCCTCGAGGACGCGATGTACCTGGAGCCCGGTGACACCAGCTACAACCTCGGCTCCGCCGCGTCCGTCAACATCACCGGGGATGCCATCCAGGGCGCCAAGCAGGACGACAACTACGAGTTCACCACCGAGCGCGTGCGGACCGAGTCGGCCAACGAGGTCTACACCACCTCGGCCACCTACACGATCGAGGACCTGAGCGACACCCTCAAGGGGACGCTGAGGCTCAACTCGCGCTGCACTGGCACGGACTGCGGCAACACCCCCAGCTGTGAAGTCACCCTGAACTTCGCGGGCCGGAAGATCGACGCGGACCGGAACATCGACTTCGGCAGCAGCAGCAGCGGCGGGTAGGCGCTCGCGCACTGGGGCCCTGCCCTCCAGGGTAGGGCACCCGGGCACCCCCAGGCAGGCGGGAGCCGGCCTCCGCTCCGAGGGCCGAGCAACGGCCTGCCGGGGCAGCGGCCCGAGCGCACGGCCGGGCCAGGGATGTTAAAGGAGGGGGTAAGACCATGACGCCCACCTCCTCCCGCTTCCGTGGCACCGAGAAGTACCTGTCCAGCGAAGGCCTCCAGGCCGCCGTCAACTGCGCGCTGACGCTCCAGCGCCCCCTGCTGGTGAAGGGCGAGCCCGGCACCGGCAAGACGCTCCTGGCCGAGGCCATCTCCGAGGCCCTGGGCCTGCGGCTCATCCCCTGGCACGTGAAGAGCACCACCCGCGCCCAGGACGGGCTCTACGTCTACGACACCGTGCAGCGCCTGTATGACTCGCGCTTCGGCGACGGGGACGTGAAGGACATCCGCCGCTACATCCGCCTGGGGCCCCTGGGTGAGGCCTTCTCCTCCCGCGAGCGCGTGGTGCTGCTCATCGACGAGGTGGACAAGGCGGACATCGAGTTCCCCAATGACTTGCTCCACGAGCTGGACCGGATGCGCTTCCGCATCCTGGAGACGAACGAGGAGGTGGTGGCCACGCAGCGCCCCGTCGTGGTCATCACCAGCAACAACGAGAAGGAGCTGCCGGACGCCTTCCTGCGCCGGTGCGTCTTCCACTTCATCGACTTCCCGGACACGGACCTGATGCGCCGCATCGTCGGCGTGCACCACCCGGGGCTGGACGAGGCGCTGGCGGAGCAGGCGCTGAAGATCTTCTACGAGCTGCGCGGCTTCGCCCGGCTGCGCAAGCGCCCCTCCACCAGCGAGCTGATCGACTGGATCGCCGTGCTCAAGGCCAGCGGCATCCAGAGCCTCAAGCTGGAGGAGAACCTGCCGTTCCTCGGCGCGCTGCTGAAGAAGGAGCAGGACCTGCTGGCGGTGGCGGAGGGGTTCGGCCGGGGACGCAGGACGCGGGCCTGAGCCACAAGGAGCGCGCGCCATGTTCCTGCCCTTCCTCTACGAGCTGCGCAAGCGCGGGGTGCCGGTGGGCGCGCAGGAGGCGCTGGCGGTGGCCGGCGCGCTGCACGCGGGCCTGCACGACAGCAGCCTGGACGGCTTCTACCACGTGGCGCGCGCGCTGCTGGTGCACTCGGAGGCGCACCTGGACGCCTTCGATCAGGCCTTCCTGGCGCACTTCAAGGGCGTGGAGTCCGCCGGGCTGGAGCTCACGCGCGAGCTGATGGACTGGCTCCGGGACGCGCGCGAGCGCAAGGAGCTCACCCCCGAGGAGCAGGCGCTGCTCGACTCGCTGGACGCGGAGGCCCTGGAGCGGCTCTTCGAGGAGCGGCTGCGCGAGCAGCGCGAGCGCCACGACGGCGGTAACCGGTGGATCGGCACGGCGGGCACCTCGCCCTTCGGCAACGGGGGCCAGGCTCAGCCGGGCTTCCGCGTGGGCGGCACCGGCGGCCGGCAGGGCACCGCGCTGCTCCAGGCCGGCGAGCGCAGGTACCAGGGCTACCGGGACGACGTGGTGCTGGACACGCGCCAGCTCGAGGTGGCGCTGCGCAAGCTGCGGGCCTTCGCGCGCGAGGGCGCGGCGGACGAGCTTGACGTGGACGAGAGCATCTCCGCCACGGCCAGGAACGCGGGCGAGCTGGAGGTGGTGACGCGGCCGCCGCGCCGGCCCAACACGCGCGTGGTGCTGCTGATGGACGTGGGCGGCTCCATGGATCCGTACGCGGCGCTGGTGAGCCGGCTCTTCAGCGCGGCCAGCCGGGCCACGCACTTCAAGGAGCTGCGCACCTACTACTTCCACAACTGCATCTACGGCCGGCTGTACGCCACGCCGCAGCTGTCCGGCGGCATCACCGTGCCGGAGCTCATCGCCCAGGTGGGCAAGCACCACAAGCTGGTGCTCGTCGGCGACGCGTACATGGCGCCCTACGAGCTGGGCATCCGCGCGGACGCCCACGGGAACTACTCGCCGGATGGGCTGGAGGGGCTCGTCTGGCTGATGCAGCTCGCCCAGCACTTCGAGCGCAACGCCTGGCTCAACCCCGAGCCCCCCCGTATCTGGCCCGGCAGCACCATCGCCACCATCGCCCGCGTCTTCCCCATGTTCCCCCTCACGCTGGAGGGGCTGGGGGAGGCCGTCTCCCACCTCACCCGGGGCAGGACGCCCCGGGGCGCCTCGCTGCGCCGCTGAGCCCCTCCACCCGCATATAAGGATGCGGGCCCCTCCTCCCCCCAGGTTTCCCACAAGTTGGGCATGTAGGTCTAACAACTCCTTTGTGGGTTGATAGGGGGCGTTCTGAACCTTTTGTGGGTGGATAGGCAACTTCATCCGCCATGTGCCGACAATGGAGGTGTAAGCCCTACGGCGCTCTTGAATTCGCGAGGCTCTCCGCCATGACGACCATCAACAACAAGGTTTCCGCTCCCTCCTTCACCCCCCCGGCCTCGCGCACGGAGGCGACGCAGCCCAAGGCTCCGGCGGCGGCCGCTCCCCGCGCCGAGCCCCGCGCGGCGCGCTCGGCGGATGGCTTCGAGTCGCGGCCGGCCCGCGCCAACTTCGTGGATCGCCCCGGGCAGAGCACCTTCGTGGATCGCCCCACGGGCCTGCGCCCGGGCTCGCCGCTGATCAACCCCGCGGAGAACCTCCGGCCGGTGGTGCGCCCGCTGGCGGCGCGCCCGGCGGCGGCCACCGAGACGCTCAAGGCCGAGGCCACGCCGAACCTGCCGGTGGGGGATCTCCAGTCGGTCACCTCCACGGTGAGCTTCGACAAGGACGTGTCCATCGACTCGCTGAAGCTGTCGCTGGACCTGCCGCACACCTACCGGGGCGACCTGGTGGTGAAGCTGACGAGCCCCTCCGGCAAGACGGCCACCGTGCATGACCGGACGGGCGGCAGCGCGGATGACCTGAAGGGCAGCTTCGATCTGAGCGCCTTCAAGGGCGAGAAGGCCCAGGGCACGTGGACGCTGACGGTGGAGGACAAGGCGCGGCGCGACACGGGCACGCTGAAGAGCTGGGGCCTGGAGGCCACCGGCCAGGTGGACGGCCCGGTGGAGCCGAAGCCCCAGCCCACGGGCGCGCCCATCGTCGCGGTGTTCGACGGCGGCGTGGACTACAAGCACTCGGACCTGGACGGGGCCATGTGGACCAACCCCGGCGAGATCGAGGGTGACGGCATCGACAACGATGGCAACGGCATCAAGGACGACATCCACGGCTTCAACGTGGGCACCGGCTCGGGCGACCCGCTGAAGGGCGCGGGCACGGACCACGGCACGCACGTGGCCGGCATCATCGCCGCCGAGGACAACGGCGAGGGCAACACCGGCGTGGCGGCGGGCAAGGCGCAGGTGCTCTCGGTGGGCGGCCTGTACGACGGGGCCGATCTGCTGACGAACTTCGAGCGCTCGGTGGACTACGTGGTGGACATGAAGAACCGGGGCGCCAACATCCGCGCGGTGAACGCGAGCTTCGGTGACGAGTACCGGGACGCGGCCTCGCAGGCGCGCTGGAAGGCGGCGGTGCAGAAGCTGGCGGACGCGGACATCCTCCTGGTGGCGGCCACGGCCAACGGCAACGGCAGCAACATGAACAACGTGCAGGACTTCCCGGCCAACGTGGACATGCCCAACGTCATCACCGTGGCGGCGATGGACCGGAACAATGACAAGCTGGCGCGCTTCTCCTCGCACGGCGACAAGGTGGTGGAGCTGGCCGCGGTGGGCGAGGACGTGCTGAGCACCGTGCCGGGCGGCGACTGGGAGAAGATGAGCGGCACCTCCATGGCCACCCCGCGCGTGGCGGCCACCGCGGCGCTGATGTTCGCGGAGAACCCGAAGCTGACCGCGGCGCAGGTGCGCGACATGCTGGTGAAGACGGTGGAGGTGGATTCGGACCTCAAGGGCAAGGTGAGCACGGGCGGCAAGCTGGACATCGCCGCTGCCGTGGCCGCCGCCAAGGCCGCCGCCACCGCCTCCTTCGCGGCTCGCGGATGAGAGAGGCCACCGGATGGGGAGCACGCTCCTTGTCCGCGGCAGGACGCGCGCTGGCCGCGCGAGGCGCTTCGCCTGGCTCGCTGATCCACTCCCCGTCAGCGAGGCCAGGTGCTGAGTGTCCTACATGTAGTTGTTTTTCTGTTGTTGTTTTTTTCCGTTGATGCTGCCAGAAAGGCCGAGCAGCCGACCGTAGTCTCTAGAGGGGGAGTAAATTGATATGAAGAAGCAAATTGGGGCCTGCACGTTGATGGGGCTTCTCTGGTCCGCCACCGCGGTAGCGCAGACGGAGAAGACCTGGACGCTGGATGCGGAGTTCGACAC
>JAFGNZ010000325.1 GCA_016926755.1 Myxococcaceae bacterium
CCGTCCAATGCGTGTCGCGCGGCCCTCCTGGACGACCACCTACCCCGGCCCTCGCCCACAACAGGGCTCCCATGCCGCCTATGCTCTCAGCGGTACATGCACCTGTCCCCGGCGGCGAAGGACGCGGCCATCAGTCTGCTGGACGCGGCGGGCGCCCAGCTTTCTGGAGACATGCTGGAGACGGGCTCCGCGACGAAGGGAAAGGCAGGTGGGTGAGGAAAGACGAAGGGCCCGGAATCTTTGAGGTTTCCCTCTCGATTCCAGGCCCCTCTATTGGCGAGGAGTACGGGACTTGAACCCGTGGTCTTCCAACTCAAGACCGATGAACGAGCGTGAACCCAGTCAACCTCGGGAACGCCGCCGCTTCTGGTCACACGCGCGGGTCAGGCCAGAAAGGCACGGCACGATGGGGCGGGGTGAGCCACACAGAGCGAAGGTGCTGCTGCGCGCCTCGATCCTGCGCGTGGTGTGCCGTGGTGGCAACCTGCACGCCGAGGAGCAGCGCCGCCATGATGGCTCCTCCAAGCAAGACACCCGGCGCGGGCTTGTAGCCCTCCATCGCTCCCACCCGCGCGAATACCCAACCTGCCAACGCGAGCAATCCGAGCAGTAGCGGGATGCCTGCTACCGGCTGCGGAATGCCCCAGAAGCTCAGCACGGAGGGCGGCAGGTAGCCCTGCTTCAACAGCGGCACCGCCAGCCCCAGGAAAGCGTTGGAGACATCATCCGGCACGTAGTTGATGAACGTCGCCGTGCCCGTGATGACAATGGACGTCGCACACGCCGCCGCCGCCGCGCCCAGCCACCAGCGGCGGGGCCCCGCGCGCAGCCGCTCCAGCAGCAGGCCCACCGGCAGCAGCAGGAAGGGCACCAGTCCCGTCAGGTGCCTCGGCCCCGTCGTCCACCCCCAGGACTCATAGGAGAACGACGAGGTGAAGTACGTGTAGCCGCCCAGCAGCGCCGCCGAGAGCCAGAAGAGCGCCCGCGCCTCCACGGACGCGCGGCCCTCCCGGCGCAGCAGCACCAGCCCCGGCACCGCCAGCAGCAGGAAGGGCGACAGCGTGAAGAGCCCTCGCAGCGGCGAGAAGTAGGACAGGAAGAAGGCTCGCGGATCCGGATAGCGGATGCCCAGGAAGCCGCCCAGGTGCCACGGCTGGTAGGCCGCGTCGTTGAGGTACTTGTAGCCGCTCTCCAGCGGGTGCCCGAAGGCCGCCTCGTGGTACAGCATCAGCCCCACCACGAAGGGCAGCGCCCCCACCGTGGCCAGCCCCGCCGCTCGCCCCAGCCGCAGCAGCCGCGCCCGCGGCGGCTCCTGCCGCCCCAGCACCGTGAGCACCGCGTACAGCACCAGCCCCAGCACCGCCATCGCCCCCGTGTACTCCGCCGCCACCGTCGCCCCCGCGAACGCGCCCGCCGCCAGGTAGCCGCGCTCGCGCCACTCTCCCCGCGCGCACCGCCACAGCGCGTAGAAGCTCCCGAAGAGCAGCACCGCCGTCGTCTGGTGGCTCATGAAGAGCAGCGAGTAGCTGTACCCCAGCGAGCCCAGCCCGTACGTCACCGTCACCGCGTCCGCCACCCCCGGCGACACGCTCGCCCGCAGGAAGCGCCGCACCCCCCACAGCATCCCCAGCGTGGGCAGCACCGTCAGCAACAGCCGGCTGAAGAAGACCAGCGGCACCTCCGGCACCGCGTACCGGAAGCCCCCGCCCACCCACCGCAGCACCGCGTACAGCGGCACCGCCGCGAAGGAGAGCAGCGGCGCCTTCGAGGGGTAGTACCTCCCGTCCTTCACCGACAGGTCCCCCACGTAGCCGTAGTCCCGCAGCGCCTGGTTGATCTCCAGCGTCCCGTACTCCACCAGCGCGCGCGTCTGCCACAGCCGGCACAGCTCGTTGGGCGAGCGCAGCCCCGGGTGGTACGGGAACGCCAGCACGTACAGCCCCACCAGCACCGCCCACACCGCCCGAGGCGTCCGGCCCGGCGCGGGAGCCTGCGCCGCCGAGGACTCGGGCGCACCCGGCGCGGTCGGCTCGGCCTGTTGGGGCGCGGTGCTCACGGCGTGAGGCTTCCCCGCTCGCTCATGGGGCCGCTCCCGTGACACGCGCCACCGCGAACAGGCTCATCCCCACCGGCAGCTTCACGTGCCGCTCCACCTGCGCCAGCACCGGCGCCAGCTTGTCATACAGCCTGAGCTGGAGCCGGGGCACCGCGCGGCGCCGCAGCACCCGGCTGTTCAGGAACCACCCCGGGATCCCCACCAGGTTCATCCACTCCAGCGTGTCCACCGCGAAGCCGTTCTCCTCCAGCAGGCTCCTCAGCAGCTCCGGCGTGTAGCGCCGGTAGTGGCCCACCGCCTCGTCAATCGCCCCGTAGAGCCGCGGCAGCGCGGGCACCAGGATGAGCACCTTGCCGCCCTCGGGGAGGATCTGCCGGAACCTACGCACCGCCGCCCCGTCATCCGGGATGTGCTCCAGCACGTTGGAGAGGACGATGGTGTCCAGGCGCTCGGCCTGGAGCGCCGCCCAGTCCGCCAGCGCCACGTCCGACAGGTACGGCCGCACGTGCGGCTTGCCCCGGAACAGGTTCCTCAGCCGCTCCACGTAGAAGCGGTCCACTTCGAGCGCGATGAGCAGCTCCAGCCCCGGCTCCAGCACCCGCGTGATGGTGCCAATCCCCGCGCCGATCTCCAGCACCCGTCGGCCCAGGTGCTCGCGGAAGCGGCGGCCCAGCCACGTGTTGTAGTTGCTGGCCCCGTCCATCCGCTCCAGCGTGCTGTAGCCCTCGTGCAGGTTGTCCGCGTCATTGCTCACGGTGGCGTACCGCACCAGCGTGCGCAGCCTGGACAGGTGCGAGGCCAGCGGCCGCCGCGGCGCCACCTGCAGCGACAGTGGCACCTCCGCCAGCCGGTAGAGCTGCGCGGCCAGCTTCACCACCAGCTCCGCGTCCACCGCGTCATCCTCGCTCGTCAGCGTCACCGCGCGCAGCGCCTCGGTGCGGAAGGCGCGCACCCCGGTGAGCGGATCCTCCAGCGCCACGTCCGTGACGAAGCGGGTGAGGCCCCCCAGCGCCCGGTCCGCCAGCAGCTCCGGCCGCAGCCCCGGCCCCGTGCGCCGGCCGAAGACGGCGTCCGCCCGGTCCTCTTGAATCGGGCGGCACAGCGCCGCGTAGGCGTCCGGCGTGTAGGCCTCGTCCGGATCCTGGAGCACCGTCACCGCCCCCGTCACCTTCTCCAGCGCCGCGCGGATGGCCGCCCCCTTGCCCGCCAGGCCGGAGAGCACGTGGAGGCCAGGGCGGGAGACGAGCTCCACGCCGCCCTCTCCGGCCAGCACCACCTCCGCCCGGCCGGCGAGGGCGTAGGCGAAGCGGCTCGCGATGGGGGCCGTGGTGGGAGAGTAGGGGAGGACGACGGAGAGAGGCGGACTCACGCGGGCGTGACTAGCACACGCTCCGGAGGGATGCGCGCCCCGAGGCGCAGAGGGTGTGCCCGGCGACCATCCAAGCGTGGTGGATCCGGGCCTGGAAGATTGACCCTCTGGCTGGGAAGGTGCACGCTCGGTCGAGGCTGTGGGTGCAGGTCGGGGCCGGGTGTCCCGCCGGGCCGGCGCCGCGCGAGGAAGGTCTCCAGGAGAGCTGCTTGGAAGGTTCCGTGAATGATCCGGCCAGCGCCGGGCTGACGCCGCTGAACGTGATGCGCTTCGTGCGCGCGTTCTGGCGCCGCAAGTGGATCATTCTCGGCGTGGCCGTGCTCGTCACCGGCCTGGCCGCGCTCCACACCCTGCGCAAGCCCAAGGTGTACTCGGCCAGCACCTCCCTCATCATCGACGTGGCCGCCCCGCGCGTGCTGGACAGCAGTGATGTGAAGGAGGTGATGGGGGACGAGCGCGGCAACTACTGGTTCAACAAGGAGTACTACACCACGCAGAACCAGGTGATCACCTCGCGCGCGGTGGCCACCCGGGTGGTGGAGAAGCTAGGCCTGCAGCACGATGCGGGCTTCCTGGGCCTGGCCCACCTCAAGGACGAGAAGGCGCGGCTGCAGGCCATGCAGGGCGCGGACGCGCCGGGCCTGCTGCGCTCGCGCATCAGCGTGCTGCCGGTGAAGGACTCGCGCGTGGTGAACATCGCCGTGGAGGATCCGGATCCGCAGCGCGCGGCGCTGCTGGCCAACGAGGTGGCCCAGGCCTACATGGCGGAGAACCTGGCGCTGCGGCTGCGCACCACGGAGAGCGCCACCCAGTGGCTGGAGGAGCGCCGGCTGGAGCTGGAGAAGGTGTCCCAGACGAGCGAGCTGGCCCTGTACGACTTCAAGAAGAGCGCGGACATGCTCTCCGTCTCGCCGGAGAGCAAGGAGAGCAGCATCGACGCGCGCATCCAGAGCTATGAGGCCACGCTCACCCAGCTGCGCACGAAGCTTGCGGGCCTGCAGGCGCGGGTGGAGGCCATCCGCCAGCTGCGGAAGAGCTCCCAGCCGGGGGACGAGACGTGGGCCGAGGCGGTGCCGGGCGCGAGCGATCCGGCCATCCACGAGCTCAAGCGCCGCTTCGTGGAGCAGCGCGCCGCCTGCGTGGAGCTGAGCGAGCGCTACCTGGCCGAGCACCCGAAGCTGCTCGAGTGCGAGCGCAAGCTGGGCGTGGTGCGCGAGGACTTCGTGCGCAGCCTGGCCAACGTGGTGCGCAAGGCGGAGACGGAGCTGGCGCAGGGGGTGGCCGAGGAGAAGAACCTCATGCGCCTGCTGGCGGTGGCGCGGGACGAGTCCTTCCAGCTGCGCAAGCGCCAGATCGAGTTCGACAACCTGCACCGCGAGGCGGAGAACAACCGGCGCCTGTACGAGCTGGTGCTGCGGCGGCTCAAGGACATCGAGCTGTCGGGCCTGCTGCGCACCACCAACGTGCGCGTGCTGGACGCGGCGCGGCCGGCCTACGCCCCCATCAAGCCCAACGTGCGGCGCACGGTGATGTTCGCGCTGCTGTTCGGGCTGCTGGGCGGCTGCGCCGTGGTGGTGCTGCTGGAGTTCCTGGAGAACACCGTCACCTCGCAGGCGGACGTGGAGGAGCGGCTGGGGCTGGCCTTCCTGGGCTTCGTGCCGCGCGTGGAGGGCAAGGGGGAGAGCCCGCTGGAGCGGGACTTGTACGTCCACCGCCAGCCCAAGTCCTCCGTGGCGGAGTGCTGCCGGGCCATCCGGACGAACCTGCTCTTCATGTCTCCGGACAAGCCCTTCAAGACGCTGGTCGTCACCAGCAGCGGGCCGCAGGAGGGCAAGTCCACCAGCTGCATCTTCCTGGGCGTGGCCATGGCCCAGAGCGGCAACCGCGTGCTGCTCTTGGACACGGACATGCGCCGGCCGCGGCTGCACAAGGCCTTCGGGGTGTCCAACGAGGTGGGTATCAGCTCGCTGGTGGTGGGCGAGGGCACGCTGGACAAGGCCATCAAGAGCACGGAGGTCCCCAACCTCTTCGTGCTGCCGTGCGGCCCGCTGCCGCCCAACCCGGCGGAGCTGCTGCACACCCAGGCCTTCGCGGAGCTGCTCCGGGCCGCCGGCGAGCGCTTCGATCGCATCATCCTGGACAGCCCGCCGCTCAACGCCGTGTCGGACTCGGCGGTGCTGGCCACGCAGTGTGATGGGGTGGTGCTGGTGCTGCGCGCGGGGAAGACGAACCGCGAGCAGGCGCGGCGCGCGCTGCGCTCGCTGGCGGACGTGCAGGCGCGCATGTACGGCGCCATCCTCAATGACTTGGACATGATGGACGCGCGCTACAAGGACGCGTACCTCACCTACCGGGGCTACTACGGACACTACGAGGAGCCGAAGGACGGGGTGGCCTCGTCGTGAGCCAGGCCTTCGCGGGGCTGCGCGTGCTGCACCTGGGCAAGTTCTACCCGCCGGCCTCGGGGGGCATGGAGGCGCACGTGCAGACGCTCGCGCGCGCCCAGGCCGCCCTGGGCGCTCGGGTGCAGGTGCTGTGCATCAACCACGCTGCCTCCGAGTCCCGCACCAGCCACGAGTTCCACGGCCGCAGCCCCACCCGCGAGGAGTGGGATGGGCCGGTGCGGGTGATCCGCGTGGGGCGGTGGGCCTCCGTGCTGCGCATGGACGTGATGCCGGAGCTGCCGCGCGAGCTGGTGCGCGCCCTGGCGCGCGGCGTGGACGTGGTGCACCTGCACACGCCCAACCCCACGCTGGTGCTGGCGCTGGACTCGCTGCCCTGGCTGCCGCCGCTCGTCATCACGCACCACAGTGATGTCATCCGCCAGCGGGTGGCCGGCGCGCTGTTCCGCCCCTTCGAGGCGCTGCTCTACGCGCGGGCCCGGCGGCTGATCGCCACCAGCTCGGCGTACGTGCCGGGCTCGGCGCTGCTGCGGCGCTTCCGGCACAAGGTGAGCGCGGTGCCGCTGGGCATCGAGCTGGCGCCCTTCCTCACGCCCTCGCCCGCGGCGCTGGCGGCCGAGGCCCGGTGGCGCGCGGAGCAGGGCTCGCCGCTGTGGCTGATGGTGGGGCGGCTCGTCTACTACAAGGGCCTCTTCACCGCGCTCGAGGCGCTCACGCGGGTGTCGGGCCAGCTGCTGGTGGCGGGCGTGGGGCCGCTGGAGCAGGAGGGGCGGGAGCGCGCGCGGGCGCTCGGGGTGGAGGGGCAGGTGACGTGGGCCGGCTACCTCCCGCCGGACGAGCTCGCCGGGGCCTACCGCGCCGCCACGGCGCTCTGGTTCCCCAGCAACGCCCGCAGCGAGGCCTACGGGCTCTCGCAGATTGAAGCGATGGCCAGCGCGCGGCCCGTCATCAACACCGCCATTCCCCACTCGGGCGTGCCGTGGGTGAGCCTGCACGAGGAGACGGGCCTCACCGTGCCCGTGGGGGATGCGGATGCGCTGGCGCGCGCCGCGCGGCGCTTGCTGGAGGAGCCCGGGCTCGCCGAGCGGCTCGGGCAGGGCGCGCGGGCCCGGGCCGTGGCCGGGTTCGGACACGAGGCGATGGCCATGCGCAGCCTGGCGGTGTACGCCGAGGCGCTGCGGGTGGCCTCGGAGGCCCACTCTCGCGGCACCCCTGTGGAGGAGAAATCATGAGCGCAACCCCCTCCGGGCCGCCGCCAGGCGCCGCGCCGCTGTGGATGAAGGCCGCCGCGCGGATCGTCCGGCGCCTGCCCCTCGCCCGCTACCGGGCGATGAACGCCCTGGCCACGCTCGCTCCGGTGCGAGGCCCCTTCGTGGCGCGGCTGCCGGCCTCCCACCAGGGGCTGCGCTTCGAGTGCGATCTGCGCAACGGCCTGGCGCGCGAGGTCTTCTTCACCGGCCAGTACGAGCCGCAGGAGACCTGTCTCGTGCGGGCGCTGCTGCGGCCCGGAGACACCTTCGTCGATGTGGGCGCGCACTGGGGCTACTTCACCCTCCTGGCCGCGGAGGCCGTCACCCGCGCCGGGCGTGTGGTGGCGGTGGAGGCCGATCCGCGCATCCACCGCACCCTGGTGGCGAACCTGGCGCTCAACCCGCTGCCCCACGTCACCGCGCTGCACGTGGCCGCCGCCGCGGAGGAGGGCACCGTCAAGTTGGAGGGGTATGACGAGGCCCAGGACAACTGGGGCATCTCCCGCGTGCGAGACGCGGCCCGGGCCTCCTCGCGCGCCTTCACCGTGCCGGCCCGGCCGGTGGATGCCATGCTCGACGAGCTGGGCGTGGGGCGGGTGAGCCTGGTGAAGATGGACATCGAGGGCGCCGAGGTGTTCGCCCTGGCCGGCATGCGCCGGGGCTTCCAGGCGCACCGCTACGAGCGGCTCCTGCTGGAGCTCCACCCGCCGCAGCTTCGGGAGCACGGCCGCGAGCCGGCGGAGCTCACCCGCATGCTGACGGAGGCCGGGTACCAGGGGTGGGCGGTGGACCACTCGCCCGAGGCCACCCGCCGCTGGGCCTACGCGCGGGTGCTCGAGCCGCGCCAGCTCCTGCGCCCGCTGAGCCCCAGCGCGCCGCTGGATGAGTGGCCGCACGTCCTCTGGGTGGCGCCGGGCGTCCCTTCCCCCATATAGCGCGCGATGCGGATCCTTCACGTCTACAGCGGCAACCTCTATGGCGGCATCGAGACGTTCTTGCGGACGCTCGCCCGCGAGCGGGGGCGTGCCCCAGGGCTCGCACAGGAGTTCGCGCTCTGCTTCGAGGGGCGGCTGAGCCGGGAGCTGCGCGAGGCGGGCGCGCAGGTGCACCTGCTGGGCGAGGCGAGGGTGAGCCGGCCGTGGACGGTGTGGCGCGCGCGGCAGGCGCTGGCGCGGCTGCTTGAGAGGGAGCGCTACGCGGCGGTGGTGTGCCACGCGGCCTGGCCCCAGGCGCTCTTCGGGCCGGTCGCGCGCGCCAATGGGGTGCCGCTCGTCTTCTATCAGCATGACGCGCTCAACGGGCGGCACTGGCTGGAGCGCTGGGCGGGTGCCACGCCGCCGGAGCTGATCCTCTCCAACAGTCGCTTCTCGGCGGGGACGTTGGCGAGCGTCTATCCGCGCGCGCCGTACACGGTGCGCTACTACCCGGTCTCTCCCCCGGAGGTGGCGCTCGAGCCGGAGGAGCGCACCCGGCTGCGTGGCGAGCTCGGCGCGGGGCCGACGGAGATCGTCATCGTGCAGTCCTGCCGGATGGAGGCGTGGAAGGGGCACCGCCTCCTGCTGGAGGCGCTCGGGCGCCTGCGGGAGCTGCCCGGCTGGGTGCTCTGGATCGCCGGCGGCGCGCAGCGCCCGGCCGAGGCGCGCTACCAGGCGGAGATGGAAGCGCTGGCCTCCACGCTGGGCCTCTCCGCGCGTGTGCGGTTCCTGGGCCAGCGCGCGGATGTACCCCGGCTGCTGCGCGCCGCCGACATTCACTGCCAACCCAACCTCGGCCCGGAGCCCTTCGGCCTGGCGTTCATCGAGGCGCTGCAGGCAGGGCTGCCGGTGGTCACCACCGCCATGGGCGCACCGCTGGAGACCATCGACAGCTCGTGTGGCGTCCTCGTCCCTCCGGAGCCCGAGGCCTTGGCGGAGGCGCTGCGGCGGTTGATCCAGGACGAGGGGGAGCGGCGACGATTGGGGGCGGGCGGCCCGCCCCGCGCCGCGGCGCTGTGTGAGCCCGCGGCGTTCCTGCGCGGGCTGGAGGAGGAGCTCCAGGGGCTCGCCGCGAGGAGGCGCGCATGAGGGCGCCCCGTCCCGGCTCATCTCCCCAGGCGCGCCCGCGGCTCCAGGGGCCCGGGGTGCTGCGCCGGCGCTTCGTCCGCCCCGCGCCCGCCCAGGCGCCGTCCCCTGCTGCCTCCGAGGAAGGAGGCACCCCTGGCGGCGAGCAGGAGGCCGAGTCGCGCCAGCGCCTCCGGAAGGGAGGCCGCCTCATCATCGGCTTCATCTGCCTCCAGATCGCCTGCCAGCTCGCGCTGCTGGTGGAGGCCATCTCCCCGGTGCGGGTGTTGGTGCGCACGCTGGCGTTCGGCCTGAGCCTGGCGCTGCTCGCGTTCGTGCCGGGGCGGCGCTTGCGGCACCCGGCGATGCCATACCTGATCGCCGCCATGATCGTCACCGCGCTGAACATGCTGCACCCGCAGACGAGCAGCGTCCTGGCGGGCGCGGCGCAGCTGGGCATCCAGCTCTCCATCCTCGCGCCGCTCTTCTGGGTGACGCGGCTGCGCGTGGACGCGGCGGCGTTCCGGCGCACGATGGCGGCGCTGTTCCTCTTCAACGCGGCCAGCGCTGGCGTGGGTGTGCTCCAGGTGCTCTTCCCCGGGAGCTTCCAGCCGGCCTTGTCCTCCATCGTCGAGAACCTCGGGGAGGCCTATACCCGCAGCCTCCAGTTCGAGACGGCCGCCGGCGAGCGCGTCTTCAGGCCCTTTGGCCTCACGGACACGCCGGGCGGCGCGGCCACCGGGGCCTTCTACGCGGTGCTGCTCGGCGCCGGCTTCTTGATCAGCTCGCGGCGGGGGCTGGTGAAGCTGCTGAGCGTCGGCGGCATCCTGGTGGGATGCGTCAGCCTCTACCTCTGCCAGGTGCGCGCCATCGCGGTGATGCTCGTGGTGTGCCTGCTGGCCATCGCCCTGGTCCTCCTGCTCAGCGGCCGGCTCCTGCGGCTGGTCTGGCTGATGGCCGTGGTGGGCGGGCTGACGGTGGTAGGCGTCGGCTGGGCCGTCACCTTCGGTGGCGAAGCCACCATGGCCCGCTGGAACAGCCTCTTCGCGCGGGACGCGGGCGAGGTCTACTACAGCAACCGCGGCTACTTCCTCGAGGGCACGCTGGAGTACTTCCTGCCGGAGTACCCGCTGGGCGCCGGGCTGGGGCGCTATGGGATGGCGAACGCCTACTTCGGCGACAACAGCGATCCGTCCCGGCCGCCGCTCTGGACGGAGATCCAGTGGACGGCCTGGGTGCTGGATGGGGGCGTGCTGGTGATGGTGCTCTACCCGCTGGCGGTGGTGCTCACCACGCTCTGGGCGCTCCGGCTCGCCCTCAGCCGGCGGGAGCAGGGCGAGTTCTGGCTGTGGGGCTGCATCATCTTCGCGTATGACTTGGGGGCCCTCTCCCTGACCTTCAGCTACCCGTTCTTCATGGGCCAGGCCGGCATGGAGTTCTGGTTGCTCAACGCAGCGCTCTTCGGAGCCTTTGCTCACGCGGCCGGGCAGGCGCCGCGCCCCGCACCCCATGAGAACCTACACGCTCATCGCCGGTGACTTCGTCTCCACCGGGGGCATGGATCGCGCCAACCTGGCCCTGGCGAGCTACCTCGCGCGCCAGGGTGGGCCCGTTCGGCTCGTGGCGCACCGGGTGGCGGACGAGCTGCTGGGCTTTCCCAACGTGCGCTTCGTCCGGGTGCCCAAGCCCGCGGGCGCGTACCTGCTGGGCGAGCCCCTGCTGGAGGCGGTGGGCCGGCTCTGGGCGCTGCGCACGCTGGCGGAGGGTGGGGAGGTGCTGGCCAACGGCGGCAACTGCGCGGTGCCCGCGGCCAACTGGGTCCACTACGTCCACGGCGCCTATGCCGCCGAGGGCACCGGCTCGCTGCTCCGCCGCCTCAAGGGGAGGGTGAGCCACCGGCTGTACCTGCGCGGCGAGCGCCGGGCCCTGCGGCGCGCGCGCGTCATCATCGCCAACTCGGAGCGGACCCGGGCGGATCTCCTGGCGGCCACGGGCGCGGCGCCCGAGCGCGTCCACGTCATCTACTACGGCATCGATCCGGAGCGGTTCCGCCCCCGCGCGCCGGAGGAGCGGCGGGAGGCGCGGGCGGCGCTGGGGTGGCCCGAGGGGCGGCGGGTGGCGCTCTTCGTCGGCGCGCTGGGGGACAGGCGCAAGGGGTTCGACACGGTGTTCCCGGCCTGGGCACGGCTGTGCGAGCGCGAGGACTGGAACGTGGACTTGAAGGTGGTGGGCGTGGGGGCCCAGCGCGAGGCGTGGGAGCGCGAGGCGCGCGAGCGCGGGCTGGGCGAGCGCATCCAGTTCCTCGGCTTCCGCAAGGACGTGCCCGCGCTGATGGCCGCCGCGGATCTGCTCATCGCCCCCACGCGCTACGAGGCCTATGGGCTGGGCGTCCAAGAGGCGCTGTGCACCGGGCTGCCGGCGCTGGTGAGCCGGTCGGCCGGGGTGGCCGAGCGCTACCCGGCCGAGCTGCGGGAGCTGTTGATCGACGATCCGGATGACACGGCGGAGCTGGTGCGGCGGCTGGAGCGCTGGCGGGCCCGGGAGGCGGAGCTGGCGCCCCACCTGGCGAAGCTGGCCGAGGCGCTGCGCTCGCACACGTGGGATGGGATGGCCGCCGCCATCGTGGACCTGCTGGAGCGCGAGCGGGACGTGGCTCTCGGGCGGCGGGGGGGCTCATGATCTCCAGGCTGTTGCGAGGCATTCGCCAGGTGGATCGGCTGCGAGAGGTCGCGCGTTGCGCGAGCGCCATCCAGGGGTGGCCGGGCATCACCAGCGCCTACCTGGGGCTCACGCGCCTGGACTACCCCGCGCGGTTCGAGACGCGCGACGGCTTCGTGTTGCCGCTGGAGTCCTTTCACGATCTGGTCACGGCCTGGGTCCTGTTCTGCCGGAACGAGTACGTCGTGCCGCCCGAGGCGAAGGTGGTGGTGGACTTCGGCGCCAACTATGGCGCGTTCGCGGTGCTGGCCGCGCGGGCCGCGCGGCAGGCGAAGATCATCTGCTTCGAGCCATTTCCGGAGACGTTCCACCGGCTCCAAGAGACGGTTCGCCTGAACCGCCTCTTGGAGCGGGTGACGTGCCTGCCCATCGCCGTGGCGCGGGAGGCCGGGTCGGCCTTCATGAGCGCGGATCCCTCCATCCCGAGCCAGTCGCGCGGCCTGGCGGAGGCCTCCACGGCCCGGCCCACGCTGGAGGTCCGGACGCTCGAGCTCGGTGGGGCGCTGGAGGAGGCGCGGCGCCTGGCGCGCGCCCGGCACATCGACCTCGTGAAGATGGACATCGAAGGGGCCGAGCACTCGTTCCTGCGGGACGTGACGCCTGACACGCTGGCGGACATCGGCGCGTGGCAGATGGAGTATCACCCCAACGGCTCGAAGCACGCGCTGTTCCAGGCGCTGGGCCGCGCCGGCCTGAAGCTCCGTCATGATCAGATCGACTGTGAGAACGGCGGCGTGGCTCACTTTGTGAGGGATTGAGTGCGGGCTCAGCCGCCGCGGTATTGCATTGACAGCTCCCTCGAGGGCGAATAATCAGCCGCCCGCCCGGGGGGGGCATGGGTGCGAGGCATTCTCTCCCCGGATGAGGCTGGCGTCACGACGAGCCGGCCCGGAAACATCTTCTGAGGGGGGATACCTTGAGACGCTTTGTGAGCAGTGGGTGGCTCGTGTGCCTTGCCGTCGCCTGTGGCGCCATCCTGGCGTGCGACGGGGAGCAGGATGGGACCGCCAAGGCTGGAGCAGCGGCGGGTGCGTCAGGGACGCGCTCTGGAGCGCTCGCCCATGCTTGCTGGCCACCGAACAGCACGGACGACCAGAAGGTGTGCGCGGACGGCTGGTTCTTCAGCATGCAGTGCTTCAGGATGCAGGAGTCTGAGGCCTGCGGCCCTGGGGCTGATGGTGGTTTTGCGCGGTGCCGCCACAGCAGCCACGGCGAGGCGCCCGCGGCGGAGTGCGGGCTGGAGGGCCGCTATTCTCCTGCTCAGCACTCACTCACCCAGACGCGCGGGTATGCCGCATCGCTCTGGCAGGCCTCTGGCGGCGTGGGGGAGCCAGTCTTCATTCTCCCGCCGCAGTGCACCTCGTGCTCCGACCTCTCGGAGAGCACAGAGGACCTCCTCCCCACCGAGGTGCTGGAGACGGGGATGGCCGCCGGACGCTCCGCGGGCAGCTCCGGTGTGACCGCGGACGGCGCCGCCACCTACTCCCTCCCCCTCTGGGTCCCTCCGGGGCGTATGGGCATGCAGCCGACGCTCTCGCTCGAGTACAACAGCCGGGGGGGAGATGGGCTGTTGGGGAAGGGCTGGAGCCTGAGCGGGCTCTCGCGCATCACCCGCTGCGGGCGGACGCTGGCACAGGATGGCGAGGCGGACGCGATCCGGTTCGACGCCACCGACCGCTTCTGCCTGGACGGGGTTCGGCTCGTCGCCGTGAGCGGCACCTACGGCGGGCACCTCACCGAGTACCGCACCGAGAACAACATCTTCGCCCGGATCATCTCGCTGAACCCGGATGGGCTGGGGCCAATGACCTTCGAGGCCTGGCTCAAGGACGGACGCATCCTGACGTTCGGCGGCGAGGAGGGCTCGCGCGTGGAGGGCAAGCGCGCCCGGGTGACTCCGGTGGGGAGCACCGGCCTGGAGACGGACTTCTCGCAGGATGTCCGCTACGCCTGGTCCGTCTCCCAGGTCCGCGACCGCTCCGGCAACTTCATGCAGATCTCCTACGCCTTGAGCACCGGCGTGCTCACGGACTTCTCCGTCGAGCAGTGGCCCACGCTCATCACCTACACGGGCTCCACCGCTGTGGGTTCGCCCCTGCCAACGCGCAGGGTGGAGTTCTTCTACGGGGAGCGAGCCGACTCGCCGGTGGAGCACGTCTCCGGGCTCAGGCTGCGCCGCCGCGTCCGGCTGGACCGGGTGGAGATGTGGGGGCCCTCGGTCTGGGGGACCACTCGGGTGCGCGAGTACCGCTTCGGCTACGGGACGCCCTCCATCTCCGGCCGCACGCTCCTCACCTCCCTCCAGGAGTGCGACGGAGTGGGGGTGTGCAAGAGCCCCACGATCTTCAACTGGACCCCCGGGATGACGAGCTTCCAGCGCATCGACACCGGCATCACGGACGTGACGAGCGGCTCGGGGGACTACCCGGAGCACATGTGGAACATCCACACGCTCGATCTGAACGGGGATGGGAGGGATGACCTCCTCTATCGAGAGTACATCAATCTGCCGCTGAGCCCGCCTCAAGGCATCTGGTGGGCCCGGCTGAGTACGGGAAATGGCTTCGGGCCGCGCCAGCCCGCGGGCATTCCTCCCAGCTTCAGCCTCCCTCCTGTCTGGGCCGGGCGGGCCGCCGACATGGACCAGGACGGCCGGGTAGACCTCCTCAAGCTGCACGAAGAGAACATCGTCTATGACATCTATCGCTCCCTCGGCGACGGCAGCTTCAACTGGGAGGATCAGTGGGCCGAGGAGGCGCCCACCATGTGGGCCACCGCGGAGGCCGTGCCGGCCTTCTACCTCGCTGACCTCAACGGAGACGGCCTGCCGGAAGGCATCCGCTCCGTATGGACGGGCACGCCCGGCAATGCGTGGGGCTTTCGGCTCAATGCCCTGGGCAGGCTCGGGCCCTACAAGGTGTGGCCGATGGAGGCCTTCATCGCCGGTACCGAGGAGAGGGCCTATGCCGCCCCCATCGACGGCAGTGGCCGGACGGCATTCCTGGTGCGCGATCGGGGCGCGGACCCGAATCGTTACAGCGCCCTGATGCTCGGGGCGGGGGACACGCCCACCAAGTACGTCACGACGCTCACCCGCACGACCTCCGGTCAGGCCCCCTACTGGTTCCTGGACGTGACGGGGGATGGCCTGGCGGACGCAGTCCGGCCCGAGAGGACCGGGGGCGTCTCCTTCTTCCAGGGCGCGGAGGTCTCCGTCTTCGTCAATACGGGCAATGGCTTCATGCCGGCCCGTACCGTCGAGCTGCCCGACCACAAGCACTGGCTTGGGCCGACGGAGTATTCAGACAGCCCCAACACGGACTACGGCATCCGGTTCGCTGACTTCAACGAGGATGGCCGCCAGGACTTCTGGGTCGCCAACAGCATCAGCTCTCGTGACACGTGGCTGGTGCTGGAGTCCCAGGTGGATGGGAGCCTCCGCCCGAGGCCGCTGGACGTCCCGCTGGGGGACATGGCGGTGATCGGGTTCAAGCTGCACCAGGTGATGGATGCCAACGGGGACGGCCTGACGGACATCCTCCAGGTCGAGGGCGGCACCGTGCGACTCTATCTGCGCTCGGGGACGAAGCCGGACCTGCTCAGCAGCGTGCAGGACGGCCTGAACGGTTGGTCGACCTTCACCTATGGGCCCTATCATCCGACCTCCACCAGCGCGTCGAGCCTGCCCACGGCCTCCGTCACCCGGGGCCTCTGGGTCGTCGTGCAGCACCATGTCTCGAACGGGAAGGGGGGGCTCAATGGCTTTCAACACACCTATGACGATGCGCGCGTGGATCTCCAGGGCAGAGGTTTCCTGGGGTTCGGCAGCCGCGTGGTGGAGGACCTGCAGACGGGGGCGAAGACCACGACGTTGCATGAGCAGATGACGACCCGAGTGGGTACGGCCTACCCGTATGCCGGCCGGCCTACGTTCGAGCAGACGCGCATCACCACGGAGGACGGGGTCGAACATCGCTTCGAGCGGCGGACGACGTACGCGCTCACCACCGAGGCCAATGGCGAGGTGCGCTCCGTCTGGCCCGAGTCCACGGAGGAGACCCGGTTGGAGATCCCCCTGGGAGGCACCTCCGCGGACGCCATCGTCACCTTCGGCCAGCGCTCCTCGATGACGTATGACAGCTTTGGCAACCTGACCCGCCACCACCAGCGCTCATTGTATGCGGGGGCTCTCACCGGGGACGAGTCCCTCTCGGAAGCGGGCTACAACAACGACACGGCGGGCTGGCTCATCGGCCGCCAGGCCTGGTTCCGGAGCACCAGTCGTACGGCCAGCGGTGAGAGCGTCTCGCGCTATGCCGAGACCGGGTACGACCCGGTGACAGGGCTCGTGATGCACGAGATCGTCGAGCCGACGGACTCGGACTTCTACCTCCGGACGAACTATTCGCGGGACGCCTTGGGGCGGGTGACGCGCATCATCGAGTGGGACTGGGGCGGTAATTCCCGCTCGACGGCGATCTCCTATGACGCTGTCGATGGGACCTTCCCTGCCGTCGTCACCAATGGACTGGGGCACCGCACCTTGCTCGCCTGGCACTCCGGACTGGGTGTCCAGGTGGCGGAGCAGGACGCCAACGGCCTCAACACCCGCTGGAAGTATGACGGGCTCGGACGTGTACGGAGCATGGCTCCTCCGGACGGCGCGAACATGAGCGTGAGCTATGGGCAGAACGTGGGAAACCCCGCCTACGGCCTCATCCTCACGGTGCAGGAGGCGACAGGAGCCGCGCGCGTCATTGAATACGACACGCTGGATCGACCCGTCTGGATCCGGGAGAAGGGCTTCAGCGGCGAGTGGATCAACCACGTCACGGACTACGACGCGCAGGGGCGCATCAAGCGCGTGTTCCGTCCCTACTCGGACCTGGAGAGCCTCCAGGTCACGGAGTACGAGTACGACAAGCTCGGGCGGCTGCTCTTCGAGCGACAGCCCGGCGGCGGCGTCATCGAGTTCAAGCACTCGACGCGGATGCTCGAGCGGTGGGATGCCCTGCGCAACCAGCAGCTCTTCCAGCGAGACGAACTGGGCCGGCTGCGCGAGAGCACGGAGGTCGCACCGGACGGCAAGAGGCTCCAGGTGCGCTACACCTACGGCCCGTTCGCTACGCTGAAGAAGGTCGAGCAGCTCACCAATGACGTGGTGCTCCACCACCAGGATTTCCAGTACGACCGGTACGGGCAGCAGACGGTCTTTCATGAGCCCTACTCGGGCTCCCGCTTCCACTACGAGCGGATGTATTACAACGCCTGGGGCGAGCTGCGTGCGATGAGCGACGCGAGCTTCCGGAACACGACCCTCGCGCGAGATCGGCTGGGGCGCATCACCCGCATCACCAACGCGGACGGCGAGACGCTCTTCACGTGGGACACGGCGGCGGGCAAGGGCATCGGGCAGATTGCCACCACCCTCAGCCCTGACGGGGTCTCCTCCACCTACGCCTACGACGCGCTCGGCCGACTGGAGGAGAGCACCTGGAACATCCTGGGCAACTCCTACTCGGTCCAGCGCCGGTATGACGAGTTCGGCAGGCCGCTCGCCATCCTCTACCCCACCGTGGTCAATCGGCGGATGCACATCCAGTTTGGCTATACGGCCTCGGGCCAGCTCAACCGGGTGTACGAGCCGTCCACCCAGTACACCATCTGGAGCGCGGAGGCGCGGACCTCCACCGGGCACCTCAAGGTGGAGCGCTTTGGCAATGGGGTGTTCTCGTCTCGCGAGTACGAGCCCGTCCGTGACGTCCTGAAGCGAATCGACACGACGTTCCAGTCACCGAACCAGGTGACGACGCACCAGGCGCTCGCGTACGAGTTCGATCTCAGCGGCAACCTCAAGAGCCGCACCGACGAGCGCGCCACCATCTCCGAGAGCTTCAACTACGATCACCTCGATCGGTTGAAGGACTGGACGGTGACGGCACAGGGCCGTCGCTCGGTCCACAGCTACCGCTACGACGATCTCGGCAACTTCCTGGGCCGGGACGTGCTCGAAGGGGATGGAACGCCCATCTCCCTGACGTATGACACCACGAAGGGCTTTGGGCCGTACGCCGTCACCCACTCCACGTTGGGGGATTACACGTACGACACCAACGGCAACCAGCTCACCGCTCCCGGGCGGCAGGTGGACTACACCGCCTTCGACCAGCCACGCCGCATCCTGAAGGGCACGGAGGCCGTGCTGCTGGGATACACGGCGGGCCAGCAGCGCGCGTACAAGCGGATGCCCAACGGAGATGTCACCATCTACATCGAGGGGATCTACGAGGCGCGGAAGACCGCGACGGAGACCTACCACGTCCACCACATCCCGGCCGACGGGCGCATCGTCGCCCAGGAGATGTGGCGCGAAGCCGGGGGAGTCCACACCAACGAGCACATGCTCTTCCTGCACAATGACCACCTGGGCTCCGTGGAGACCATCACGGATCAGGGAGGGAGCCTGGTCAGCCACCACAAGTACGATCCGTTTGGCGCGCGCGCGGATCCGACGAACCCGGCGCTCCCCATCGCCGCCACGCCCCAGCAGGTGCGCTTTGGCTTCACGGGCCATGAGCAAGAGGACGATCTGGGCCTCATCCACATGCGCGGCCGCATGTACGATCCGCTCACGGGCCGCTTCCTGAGCCGGGATCCGTTCGTGCAGTTCCCACTCTCCGGGCAGTCCTACAACCGGTACTCGTACGTGATGAACAACCCGCTGCGCTGGACCGATCCGAGCGGGTTCCTCATGGACACCCCGGAGGAGGATCCCGTGAAGGATCCCAAGGACTCCACATACCTTGGGCCCAACGAAATCCTCTTCTGTGAGAATCAGTGCACTGGCGGCGAGGGTGAGACGAGCGACGGGGCGATGGCGGAGTCCGAGTCCCAGGTGGATGTGACGGCGCCGCAGGCGGATGACAACGGCGCTGCGCCCTCCAGCGTGCAGTCGGGCCAGGACAGCGGCTCGGGGTCCGCCAAATCTGGGGAAGAAGAGCCGGGCAAGAAGCAGGGGCTCTCGACGATCGAGCGCGTCCAGATCGCGCTGGATATGGGAGGAATGCTGCCGGGCGTCGGTCTCTTCTTCGATATCGCCAGCGCTGGCGTGAGTGCCTATCGCGGCAACTGGGGAGAAGCGGGCCTGTCACTCATTGGGGCAATCCCCGGCATAGGTGATGCCATCAAGGGCGCAGCGCTGGCCGCGAAGCTGGGAGGGGTTGCAACGGCTGGCATTGCCGCGGCCAAGGCCATCCAGAAAGCAAAGGGAGGGGTACGGTACAGGATAGGCCGGGCCTTACCGCCGATGGAAAAGACCCTGGACATGGCGCTAGATCCAGAGGTCTACGCTCAAGCTGTTGTGAAACGCTATGGCATCAATCTGAGGGGATCAGGGAAGGCGATCACTTTGAAGTTCAATCCGGCGTTGGTCTCCGCAGGAAAGTCACGTCAGTCGGTGCCCACAATCATCGAGTTCGGCCCCTCTTCACTCGCAAGCGAGGTGGAACTGGCCAACACGATTGCTCACGAGCTGAACCACGCAAGGAGCTGGCTTAAAGGTGGTAATGCTCCTGAGAGCACAGCGTACGCTGCGGGCGATGCGCTGGGCGAGTTCATCCAGGGGCTCCGATGAAGAAATGGAACGACGCTGCCGAGTGTGACGCATTGGAGTCTGTCCTCGCGGAGGCAGTGGCGGGCTCACGTAGCCGCATGCCCGCCCCCTGTCCGCGCTGCGCCCATGAGTCAGTGCATGTGTACTTCCATGCTCGGGAGGGCGGACGCATGGGTGGTTCATGGGTCTGGTGCAGCGCATGTCGATGCTCTTCTCACGGAACGATCCGTCCGCCGACCTGGTGGGTGAACCTCGAAGAGGTCAGGCTGGAGGACCTGACTGCATTTCCCGAAGCTCTTGACGCGATAGCGGCCCGCATCGACGAGCACTGGAACCGGGTTCAGCGGTCCAGCAAGGAGGGCCGGGGGCCGCCTTCATAGGCTCCCCGCGCCCCGGACAGGGTGGCCCACGCCTCGGCCCTGGGCTGTGGGCACAAGGCCGGTGCAATCTTTCCCATCTCTCCTGAAGGGGAGGGGGCGAGGGCGTCAGCCGAGGACGGACTCGAAGAAGTCCAGGTGCGCCTGGGCCACCACGGGCCAGGCGAACCGCGTCACCGCGCGCTCCCGCCCGCGCGCGGACAGCTCGCGGCGGCGCTCCGGGCTCTCCAGCAGCTCCGCCAGCGCCGTGCCCCACGCCACCGCGTCCGCCTCGGGCAGCACCCGGCCCGCGTCGCCCGCGGTGTGCGGAATCTCCCCCGAGTCGCTCGTCAGCACCGGCACCCCGCAGGCGAACCCCTCCGCCAGCATCCGGCCGAACTGCTCTTTCCAGCGGGGCGTCGTCTGGCTCGGCGCGCACAGCACATCCACCGCGTTGAGCGCCACCGGGACTCGCGCGTGCGGCACCCCCGTGATGACGCGGACCTTGTCCCCCTGGCGCTCGGCCCACGCGCGCAGGCTCGCCTCCAGCGGGCCGCCCCCCACGAAGAGCGCGCGCCAGGGCGTGGTGAGCCGCTCCAGCACGCCGCGCAGCAGCTCCACGCCCTTCTCCGGGACGAAGCGCCCCAGGTACCCCACCACCGGCGGCCCCTCCTCCTCCCAGCCGAGCTCCCGCAGGAAGCCCGCCCCCGCGGCCCTGTCCGGCCGGAAGAGCTCCACGTCCACGCCCATGGGGATGTAGCGCGCCGGGCGCCGCGCATACCCGGGCCGCGCCAGGAGGTTCTGCTTCACCGTCTCCCCATAGGCCACCCAGCCCGCGGAGCGCTCCACCACGAAGCGCTCCAGCCAGCCAAAGGGCGGCGGGTAGCGCTTGAACAGGTTCTGCGCCGTGGCGAAGACGAGCGGCACGCGCCTCGGGGTGAGCAGCGCCACCTCCGCGCCCGCGAACACGTAGGGCTCCTCCCACGAGTGCACCAGGTCCACCCCGCGCGCCAGCTTCTCCCGCAGCTCCGGGCCGTAGACGAAGGCGTGCGCCGAGCGGCTGAACAGCGCGCGCACCTCCTCCACCCGGCTCTCCTCGTCCGGCTCGCGCTGGAGCGTGATGGGGCTGAGATCTCCATGGAAGAAGCGGGGCGCCACCGCCGTCACCTCCCAGCGCCCCGCGCCCACCCGCGCCAGCTCGTTGGCCAGGCGCCGGTTGAGCGTCACCACGTACGAGTGCGAGACGCTGACCAGCCGGCGTGGCCGCTTCACGCAGAGCCCTCCACGCGCGGGAGCGCGCGGTAGATGCCCAGGATCTCCCGGGCGAAGCGCTCTCGGGAGAAGCGCTCCACGGCCGTGCGCCGCGCCGCCTGCCCCAGCCGCTCGCGCAGCCCCGCATCCTCCACCAGCCTGCTCAGCGCCACCGCCAGCGCCTCCGCGTCCCCCGAGGGCAGCGTGAGCGCGTCCACGCCCTCGGTGAGCTGCTCCGCGGCCCCGCTGGCGCGGGAGATGATCGCCGGCCGCCCGCACGCCATGGCCTCCGCGATGGTGAGGCCGAAGGGCTCACGGCGGGTGCTCGCGTGCACGAAGACGTCCAGCGCGCGGTAGATGGCCGCCGGCTCCCGCTGGAACGGGACGAACCCCACGCGCCCTCCCAGCCCCAGGCGCTCCACGAGGCCTCGCAGCTCCTCCTCGGAGAACTGCGAGTCCCGCGTCCGGTAGAGCGGCGCGCCCACCAGGTAGAAGCGCACGGGCAGGTCGGGGCGCGCGCGCAGCAGCCGGGAGGCCGCCTCGAGGAAGACGTCCTGGCCCTTCCACCGCGCATAGGTGGCTACCAGCCCGAGCCGCAGCGTCCCGGCGGGCCCGGGCGGCAGCTCGGCCAGCGCGTCCAGGGGCGCGCCCTCTCCCGTCCCGGGGCAGAAGCGCTCCACGTCCACGCCGTTGTAGACCACGTGGACGGGGACGGAGCCCAGCACCTCGCTGGCATCCACCCCCACCGCGCGAGAGTTGGCGATGGCCACCGTCGCCAGGGGACGCAGCGTGCGGAGCGCGCGGCGCACAAGCGGGCGCTCGCCGATGAAGTCATGGATGTGCCACACGCGGGGTATCGGCAGACCCACGGTGGCGGGGCTCAGCAGATGCGTCTTGATGCCATTCGAATGGAGGATGTCAGGCCGCAGCGCGCGCACCTCGCGGCGCAGCGCGCGCAGGTAGCCGGCGAGCAGCCCCGGTGCGGGCGCGAGCTCTCGAGCCATGCCCCAGAGCGCCCGGGGGCCCTGTCCGCGCAGGCCGCTATCCCCCAGGGCGGAGAGCCGCTCGGGGAGCGCCAGGAGCCGGGCCTCCACCCCGAGCGCCCGCGCCTCCTCCAGCAGCGGCCCTTCGGTGCCGGCGAGCAGGTGCAGCGAGAGCGCCGGCTCGCTCCGGCGCAGGCAGGCGAGGAGATCCAGCAGCGCGCGCTCGGCCCCGCCCAGCACGCCCACGGGGTTGAGGAAGAGGATGCGCAAGGCCCCGCGACCGAATCAGACCCTCACCGAGCGGTCAAGCCGAGACGCGCAGGCCCCTGACGGCCTGCACCCTCGCCGCTCAGTTGCAGTCCACGTCGTTGTTGACGAGGAACGGCTCGCCCGCGGCAGCGGTCTCCGCGACGCCGCCGGTGCTCGGGCAGGTGGGAGTGATCTCCCCATCCGCCGAGGAGACGAGCCACGTGTCCGCCGAGTCCAGCTGGTTGTTGTCCACATCGCCCGCGGCGTACACCAGGAAGTCCCAGCTCGCGGTGGTGCCGTAGAGCCCCGCATTGATGGCCATGCCGTTGGCCTGACCCTTCGAGTCCCAGGTGGCGCCGGCCGGCGGAACGATGGTGAAGGTGTCCGGGAAGCCCTGGAGCTTGAACGTGTCCACGCCGATGCACATGGCCGGGTTGTTGGGCACCGCGTCCACGCCGCTCCGGTCCTCGAAGGCCCCGCCGCAGGCGTCCGCCAGGTGGTAGCCGTAGCGGTTGCCGCGCTCCGGCGCGAAGCCCGTGGAGTGGATGTCCTCGGGCGGCTTGCGCTGCAGGGTGCGCATGCTGGTGAAGAGGCTCTTGAGGTTGGTGGTCACCTCGGACTGCCGGGCGCGCGCCTGGAATCGGATGAAGCTTGGAATTGCGATGCTGGCCAGGATTCCGATGATCGCCACGACAATCATGAGCTCGATGAGCGTGAAGCCCTGCTGGCGCCGCATCGACATAGGGTGCTCCTTCGAGAGGGACGAACGAAGACGTGCCCGGACGAGAGAGCAAGCGCCGAGCCACACGCTCCGTGTAGAGCCTCTTCGCAAGTTGCGAGAAAAAGGTACCTGGGCGCGTGCAGGGGGGCTGTGAGAGATCCACCCGGCTTGCATGCCCGCCGTGATGGCGCGCGGATCGGATCCGCACGCACTGCTCCATCACAATGGCTCTGCACGGCGCGTCAGATCCGCTGTGCGTGCGCGGAGCCCGGGACCTGCGTCGCACGCTGATGAACGCCCATGGGCGACATGCCCAAATTTGTCAGCGGGTGACGTTTTTCGTCGCTGCCTCCAGGAGCATCGCTCCACTGGAGTGCAACCATTCCACCGTCGCCATACGAGGGGAGCCGTGAGCGGAGCCGCGCGGCGCGCTGGAGGAGAGCTGTATTACCCGAGCGCCCCGCGATCCGCAATGGCCCGGGATCTCAGCCAATGCCGGGCGGGCTCCTCGACGAAGCGGAAGAGGGCGAGGGAGGCGGCCACCGCCAGCGGCACGGTGAGCAGCGCGACGATGTTGTGGGGTAGGGAGAGGGTGCGCGTGTTGATGGCGAGCGCGTAGCCCATGAAGGAGCCGTGCAGCAGGTAGAGCGCGTAGCTGGCGCCGCCCAGCAGCACGAGCGGGCGAGTGCCCAGCGCCAGGCCCTTCGCGGCCACGCCGCACGCGAGCAGCCAGATGCAGAGGGCGAAGAGCGGGACGAGCACGGCGGTGCTGATCAGCCCCGAGGGCTTGGGTGGGAGCAGGATGATCACCGTGGCGAGCGCGGCGCAGGTGCCGAGCAGGCCCGCCGTCCGCCAGGCCACGCTGCCCTGGCTCCTCCTGCGGCAGAACAGCAGCCCGAGGCACGCGCCGATGACGAACTGGGGCAGCTGGGCCACGGGGCCGAGCCGCCGCGGGAGCTGGCCCCAGGCGCTCAGGCCTTGCGCCAGGAGCGAGCTGTCGCCCTCCACGCCGAGCCTGGTGAAGAGCTCTCCGGCAAGGAACGGGGTGGTGCCCAGCAGCCAGGCCGTGGCGGCCACCCCGAGCAGCCGCCGGGAGCCCTGCCGCGCCAGCCAGGGCCCGAGCCATGGGAACAGCGCGTAGAAGAACGCCTCCACCGACAGCGTCCACGCCATGGTGTTCCACGGCGGCAGGCCCGGATCGAGCCAGGCCTGGGTCAACGTGAGGGTGGCCACGCACTGGCGCGCCACTTCGCCCGGCGTGGCGGCCGGCGCGCTCAGGCCCAGGTGATGGAGGAACAAGGGCAGATCCACCCCGAGCGCCAGCAGGTAGATGGGGTAGATGCGCGCGAAGCGTGCCCGGTAGAAGTCTCGCGCCGTGCCCACGAAGCCGCCGCGCTCGCCCAGGTAGTTGTAGGCGAGGATGAAGCCCGACAGGATGAAGAACAGGCTCACCAGGGTGAAGCCCGCCTGCAGCAGGTTGCCGATGAACGACGGCGCGTTGGGCACGCAGGGCGGGCAGTAGAAGTGGTAGCCGACCACCCCCATCGCGGCGACGAAGCGCAGCCCGGTGCACGCGGGGAGGGGAGGGCGGCGGAGGGTGGGGGCGGGCGGGGAGCTCATGGGCGCGCGAGGCGGCATCGTACCCTCAAGCGCGGAGGAGCCGCAGGTACGCGTCCAGCACTGTGCGCGAGTGCTGCTCCCAGGTGAAGCGCCGCGCGCGCTGCAGCCGCGTCTCCCGCGCGGGCGGGGCCTGCCGCTCGGACAGCAGCCCGTCGAGCGTCTCCACCCACGCCCCCACCTCGCCCACCGGGCAGTAGAGGCACGCGGCCTCGCCCACCTCGCGCAGCACGGGCAGCGCGCTGGCCACCACGGGGGCGCCGCACGCCAGCGCCTCGATGACGGGCAGGCCGAAGCCCTCCGCCTCGCTGGGGACGAGCACCACCCGCGCCCGGCGGTAGAGGCCCGCCAGGGTGGCTCGGTCCAGCTTCGGCGGCTGCAGCAGCGCGGGGCCGATCCCCAGCCGCGCCACCTGCTCGCGCTGGGCCGGGGTGAGCGCGCCTCCCTGCTGGACGAGCCGCAGCTCCGGGTGGCGTGAGCGCAGCGCCGCGAACACCTCGAAGAGCACGTCCAGGCGCTTGCGCGCAAGGGAGCTGCCCACGTGCAGGAGGAAGGGGCGCCCGCCGAGCGGGGCGAGGAGGGCCTCGCTCGTGTCGCCGGGGGAGGGCTCCGGGCGGAACTCGGGCGCTACTCCGAGGGGGGCCCAGACGAGCCGGCTCGGCTCCACCACGCCGTGGGAGAGGAGCTCGGCGCGCACGGCCTGCGTGCCATGGAAGACGAGGCCCGCGCGCTCCAGGCCTCGGAGCGTGGCGTGGGCCATGAGCCGGAACCAGGCCGGCCGCGGCTCGCGGTGGGGCTCGAGGACGGAGCGGAAGGTGTCCAGGTCGTGGCAGTAGACGCCGGTGCGTCGGGCCGGCAGGGCGTGGACGAGCTGCGCGTAGGAGTGGTCCACCACGTGGAAGGCGTCGTACCGGCCGCGCGCCAGCAGGGCCCGCACGGGGTAGGCCCCGAAGCGCGTGAGGAGCCGGTCCGCGTTGAAGGCCATCCGCGCACCGACGCGCGGCAGGCGCTGGGCGAGGCGCGGCATCCCCGGGCGTACCCCCGTCACCGTCACCTCCGCGGGCAGCGCGGAGAGCCCCTCCAGCAGGGCCTCGCCCACGAGGTCCATGCTGGGCCAGCCCTCCTCGCGCGGATCCATCAGCAGCGCGAGCCTCGGCGGCGTGGCGGCCCTCACGCGCGCGGCTCCTCGTGGGCGGGCGCGGGGCTCAGCAGCGCCTCCAGGGTGCGCTCCAGCGAGAAGCGCTCCCGGTACACCTCGGCGGCTCGAGCGCCCAGGGCCGCGCGCTCCTCGGGGTGGGACAGCAGCCGCTCGGCCGCCTCCGCCAGCGCCGCGGAATCCGTTCCTTCCACCAGGGCCACCGCGCCCAGCCCTCGCCACAGCGGCTCGGTGAGGTGCCCGGCGTTGGTGACCAGCGGGCGGCCCAGCGCGAGGCTCGCCATGGTGGTGCCGCGGCGCGTGCTCACCCCGTCCGGGTAGGGCTGGACGAGCAGCTCACACGCCGCGAGGTGCGCCGCCAGCGCCTCGGGCGCCAGGGCGTCGCGGGAGAGGAGCCGCGTGGAGAGCTCCGGGTGGCGTCGGCTCAGGCCCTCGCGCCAGCCCTGGCTGCCCCGGCCCAGCAGCAGGGCGCGGCGGCCGGTGTCGGCGCGCAGCAGGGGGACGAGCACGCGCTCCAGCGGCCCCGCCGTGAGGGCGCCATAGGTGCCGAAGTGTCCCAGGAGGAGCCCCTCGCCGAGCTCCGCGCGCACGCGAGCGACGGCGGCGGGAGGCACCTCCGCCGGGAGGTTGCTGGGCACGGGGCGCCACTCCGCGTGGCGGCGGAGCCGCGCCGGCAGGTGCTCGGCCCAGGAGGGAATGGAGACGAACATCCGGTCCGCCGCGCCGGCCACCAGCCGCAGCATCACCCGGGTGGTGCCCGCCAGCACCTGGTGGCGCAGCGGCGCGCTCGGGCTCCACGGGTACACCACCTCGTGGAAGAAGACCCAGCGCTCATCCCCGCGCCGCGCGGCGAACCACGCGCAGAAGGGCACGTTCATCGCCCTCAGGCCGAAGGCGTGCGGCACGTACTGGAGCAGCAGGCGCCGGGGCCCTCCACAGCGCTCGAGCCCCCGCGTCAGCCCCACCAGCCCCCTGGGCGTGAAGAGGCCCGGGGCGCGGTGCACGGTGACGCCCTCTTCCCGCGCCTCCCCCGCCGGGCCGGGAGCCCACACGTGCACCTGGGCTCCCCTGCGCGCCAGCTCCCGGGCGATCAGCCGTGTGTAGTCGCTGACGCCGCCGGGCTGGGGTGGGTACTCGCCCGTGAGCAGGTGCCAGGCGACGGCCGAGGCGGACGCGGCGGGGCGGCTCAGGTCGCCTCCATGTCCCGAATGGCCATCAGCGCGAAGGCGTGGCGAGGGAACCGGGTGGCGAAGGGCTCGGTGAGGCGGGACACCAGGCCGCCCAGCCAGTACGGGCGGATGCGCGGCAGGGCGTGCTCTCCGCGCAGGGGCTTCCATCCGCTCATGCCGATGACGCGGTAGCCGCGCAGCTCGAAGTCATACACCTCCCAACCCGAGCGGTGCACCTGGTGCACGTTGCCGTCCCACTCGTCCTGCGGGAGGAAGCCGTTGGGCGTGAAGAGGATGACGCGCTTGCGCGCGAGCGCCTCGAGCATCTCCAGCAGGCGGTAGCCGTCCGGCTTGTCGAAGTGCTCGATGACGTCGATGGCGATCACCCCATCGAAGCTCTTCGGCGCGAAGTGCTTGCCCACCTCCAGCAGGTCCATGCGGTGGTACTCGGTGTGGATGCCCGCCTCGCGGCTGCGCGCGATGGCCTGCTCATACCCATCCACGCCCACGGTGCGGGGGATGAGGTGCGAGAAGCGCCGCAGGGGCGAGTTGAACCCGCAGCCCACGTCCAGCACGCTCTGGCAGGTGCCCACGAGCGCTTCCTGGAAGGTGCGGTGGAACACCTCGTGTTCACCCACCAGCACCTCGCTGCGGAGGAAGTGCAGGATGCCGCTCGGTCGCATGCGGCGCGGACCGTAGCCCTCGCGCTCTGGAGGTGTCAAAGCTTCGTGTCCTGGCGCTTCCAGACGAGGAACAGGGGGCCTCGGGGGGGGCTCGCATGGCCGGCTGCTCGCCAGCGGCGGGCCGCTTCCCCGTGCTTGAGGGCAGGGGGGGCCACCGTTAGCATCCGGCTCTCTCGCGCGCTCCTGCCTCGGCCGGTGCGGGCAGCCTCCGGATGAACGCCACCGCCGCCCCAGAAGTCACGACCGCCGAGGTGAAGGCCCGCGCCCAGCGGGGCGTGCTCATCCTCGCCGCGCGCACGCTGGTCTCCCAGGGGCTGCGCGTCGTCAGCGCGCTGTGCCTGTCGCGGCTGCTGTTCCCGGACGACTATGGCCTCTTCGGCATCGTCTCCTACGCCGCCACGCTGGGGGCCTACCTGGGAGATCTCGGGCTCAGCGCCGCCCTCGTGCGTCAGTCCCGCGAGCCCACGCCGGAGGAGACCTCGACCCTCTTCTGGGGCCACCAGGCGCTGACCGCCGTCCTCGTCGCCATCGTGATCGCGCTGGCGCCCCGGCTCGTGGAGGGGTACGCCCTGGGCGCCCAGGCGCTCCCCATGGTCTACGCCATGACGCTGGGCCTGTTCTTCTTCTCCCTGCGCATCATCCCCGCCATGTCGCTGGAGCGGCGGCTCGCCTTCCCGGCCATCGCCCGCGCCGAGCTGATCGAGAACCTGGCGCAGGTGGCCACCACCATCACCCTGGCCGCGCTCGGCTTCGGGGCCTGGTCGCTGGCCCTCGGCGGGCTGGTGCGCGGCGCGGTGGGCCTGCTGTGCATCTGGTACGCCTCTCCCTGGCGGCCCCGGCTCACGTTCCACGGCTCCATCATCCGGAGGCTGCTGGGCGTGGGGCTGGCCTTCCAGCTCCCTCCGCTGGTGGCGGCCCTCACGGTGGGGTGGATCCCGCTCGTGGTGGGGCGCGTGCTCGGGCAGGATGCCGTGGGCCTGGTCAACTGGGCCTGGGCGCTGGCCTCCACGCCGATGATGATCAGCGCCATCCTCAACCGCGTGGCCTTCCCCGCCTACTGCCGCCTGCAGGATGACCCCGCCGGCTTCGCCGACTACCTGCGCACCTCGCTGCGGCGCCTGTCCGCCACGCTGTGCCTGCTCATCCCCCTGGCGGTGCTCGCGGTGCCGGTGGCCGTGCCCCTGCTCTTCGGCGCGCGCTGGGAGCCGGCCATTCCGCTGGTCCAGTGGTTCAGCGTGGAGTGCATCCTCACCACGCTCATCGGCCTGCTGGCCACCGCGCAGAACGCCGGCGAGCGGCCCTGGGAGCGGCTCGCCGTCACGGTGGGCGTCGGCGTCTCGAAGTGGGCGCTGGGGACGTGGCTCATCCACCGCTTCGGCCTCATCGGCATCGGGCCGCTGGGCATCATCGTCGGCCTGGGCGAGCTGAGCGTCACCGCGTGGCTCGTCTCCCGCCTCAACCCCGCGCTCCGAGGGCTCGTGCGCGAGGTGGTGGAGCCCTTTGTCACCGTGGGCCTGCTGCTGCTGGGGGCGAGCGTCGCCGCGTCCTACCTCGTCCGCGAGGGGATGTGGCTCCAGGCGCTCCTGGGCGCGGCGCTGTTCTCTGGCCTCTTCCTCCTGCGCGAGCGCCTGCCCTGGCCACGGCCGCTGGTGGCGGAGCTGCGCACCATCGCCGGCCTCGTCCGGGCCCGGCTCAGGCGGGCGGCGCCTCGGGAGTCTTCGCCATGAAGAAGGCCGATCTGGTCATCTCCATCGTCAACCACAGCAACCCGGAGCTGCTGCACGACTGCCTGCGCACGCTGTTCCAGACGACGAGGCAGTGCACCTTCGAGGTGTGGGTGGTGGACAACGCCACGGGCGGGCGGGGCGTGGAGGCCATGCGGCGCGACTTCCCCCAGGTGCGCTGGCTCTTCAACACGGAGCGCAAGGGCTTCTCCGCCAACCACAACCAGGTGCTCTCGCAGGCCCAGGCCCGGTACCTCTGCATCTTCAATGACGACACGATCGTCCACGAGGGCGCGTTCGACGCGCTGGTGCGCTTCCTGGACGAGCACCCCCGGGTGGGGATGGCCGGCGCGCGGCTGCTGAACGCGGATGGGACGGTGCAGAACTGCGCGTTCCGGGAGATGACGCTGGCGCAGGCGCTCTGGGACATCTGCTTCCTGCCGCGCCCGCTGCACTTCCTCAAGGAGCGGCACATCCACCCGGCGCAGTACGGCTACGAGCAGGCGCGGGTGAGCTGGGTGCTGGGGGCCTGCATCGTCGTGCGCGACGAGTGCCTGAGGGACGTGGGCCTGCTGGACGAGAAGCTGTCTCCGCTGGGGAACACCGAGGACACGGACTGGTGCGCGCGAGCGGGGAAGGCGGGCTGGGAGGTGGCCTTCTGCCCGGAGGCCGTCATCACGCACCTGACGAGCCGCTCCTTCCGGCCATCGGCCTCGGGGCCGGACAAGGTGCGGGTGGAGCTGTGGCGCACGCGCCTGGCGTACTTCCGCAAGCATCACGGCCGGCTGTACGAGCAGCTCATGCGGTGCATCCTGGTGGGCACGCTGCCGTGGAACTCGTTCGTGCTCACGCAGTCGCTGCTGCGGCGGCGCCTGAGCGTGTCCGAGTACAAGCGGCAGCTCAGCACCTTCCTGCGCATCTCCGAGATGGGCCTGCGCGCGCGAGTGGGGTAGGTGGCGATGCCCTTCTTCTCCATCGTCATCCCCACCTACAACCGTGCGGGCCTGCTCGAGGAGACGCTGGCCACCGTCTTCGCGCAGGAGCTCACGGACTACGAGGTGCTCGTCGTGGACGACGGCTCCACGGATGGCACGGGGGCGGTGCTCGCGCGGTACGGCGGCCGGGTGCGCGCGCTGCGCCAGGAGAACCAGGGGCAGGGGGCGGCGCGGAACCTCGGCATTCAGCACGCCACGGGCCAGTACGTGGTGTTCCTGGACAGCGACGATCTGTGGTTCCCGTGGACGCTGAGCACGTATCGCCAGGCGATCGAAATGTATGGTGGGCCCTCGGTGGTGATGGGCACGGCCGCCGCCTTCCGGAGTACGGAGGAGCTGGCGAGGGTGCAGCACGAGCCGCTGCGGACCCATGCCTTCGCGGACTACTTCGCCACGGCGGGGGAGTCATTCGTCCGCACCGCCTGCGTGCTCGCGGTGCGGATGGAGGCGCTGAGGCGCGTGGGAGGCTTCACGACGGTGCGCATCCTCTCCGAGGATCATGATCTGCTCTACCGGCTGGGGACGGAGCCGGGCTTCGTCTGGGTGGAGGCGCCGCGGGTGGTGGGTTACCGCCAGCACGAGGGCTCCTCTTCGCGGGAGCTCGAGCGAGGCCATGCGGGGCTGGCCTACCAGCTCGAGCAGGAGCAGCTCGGACGGTACCCAGGGGGCGTGGAGCGCAGGCGCGAGCGGCTGACGCTGATCCTCCATGGCGTGCGGCACGTGACGCAGTGGCTGGTGGGGCGCGGGCGTCCGGAGTTGGCGTTGGATCTCTACCGGCGGAGCCTCCGGGCCCACCTCTTGGTGCCCCGCTGGCGCTACATGCTGGGGTTTCCGCCGTGGATGGTGGTGTCCACGCTGCGGCAGCGCCGGCGCTGAGCGCGCAGCCAGCCTGGCCAATGCCCTGGAGTGGAAACGATCCTCACGAAACGCGGGCTTTCGATCGCGGGGACCGCGGGCAAACCGCGGGATCTGCTCCCACATCCCTGGATCA
>JAFGNZ010000326.1 GCA_016926755.1 Myxococcaceae bacterium
CAGTTGGCGCCGACGAACCCGAGCAGCACCGCGCCTCCCGCCCCCCTCTACAGAGCATGGGTGGGTCATTTCTGGAGAGCGCTGAAGGTGTGGGGCACCGCGACCACCCGCAGGCACCGGATGCTCAGCCTCCGGGCCATGGAGCGCATGGGGCTGGCGGCATCCGTCCCGGTCCACCCGTTCTCGACGTAAGCTGTCCAAGCGCTGCGTGTCGGGATGAACAGGTGCCGCCCTATCTCCACACCGTTCAGGGGCAGCAGGCTGGAGAGGGTATGCTCCAGGGTGCCCGAGACGGGGAGCACCTCCACGGTGATGCCACGGGGCGTCATCAGCCCTCTCTGCCACGTGGCGAAGGCTTGCGCCGCCTGCTCCGCACCCAGCTCCAGAAAGCCCATCTCTGAGGTGACAGGCGCCCAACGGTCCTCCAGCAGCAGTCCCTTCATCTCTTGCGTCATTCAGGCCTGCCTCATTCCTCAGGGATGATTATCCGAATGATGGTGGCTTCCGGGTCGTTGGCGGTGAGGCGCGACTGGTGGCCAGGGCCACGGCCCGAAGTGGGTGAGTCGTACTCCACATCGTAGCGGCGGCCCTTGTAATCGAATTGCAGGTCCGGCCGATTGATTCCCACGCGCTGGCCGTTCTCCAGCGTGAGCTGCTGCTGGTTCACCCGGATGTTCGTGGCGCCTAGCTCGTCCTCCAGGTACTTGATGTCCCTCTGGAGTTGCGCATTTTGCCTGGGGCTAGGGCTAATGGGACGGCCCGTCTTGAGTGGCCTTGGCACCTGCCCCGGGGTGGAGCAACCAGCCGGGCAATTACGTTCCACCTGGAGTGGGAACGGGGCGCGGAGAACTCTGACGCGGTGTCCGTCTGGCGGACTCCACACGCTCGGCAGGCCCGCTGCTTTTCCGCTCCTCCGACGGGCTACGGCGATCAGCTACGAACCTCGGTATCCGTTCGTCGTGCCCCGTGAGGGCCCCTGGATGAACAGGGCTGCCCACGGGGCGAGCAGTTGTGTATCCACTCGCCGTGCCCCGTAGCGGCGGCGTGGGGATGGGGCACGGCGAACCCTTTCCTTTCTGCCCATGCTTTCCAGCGGCTCGCCCTTCCGCACGTTCGGGCTGAGGGTTGCGCTATCCTTTGGTGCATGTGTGAGAGTCAACGACCGGGCCGCGTGCCCGCCACGAGGGGGCCATGAGCAGATTCTGGGGCGTGATGAGTTGCCTTCTGCTCTGGATGGGGTGCAGCCCGACCAAGCCGTATATGGCTCGACCGGAGCAGCTCTCGGAGTTGCCCGAGGAGACCGGGGTCGTCGTCGGCTCGATCGCGCGAGTCTCCTCCATGAGCCTCTATCACACCTTCGTGGTCAGGTTCTCGGACAAGAAGTTTCGGCAAGAGCGCATCATTTCCATGAGGCACGTCCCGCGTGGTCCCGAATTCGATTTCTCCGACTTCGAGCGTTCGGGGGACCTCTTTGCGTTCGTGCTCCCCGCGGGAGAGTACGCGGTGACGTCCGCCCGCCTCGAGAATAAGGCCGGTGGATTCGAGACCGGGAGCGACGTGTCCATTCCCTTCATGGTCACTTCGGGAAGGATTCTCTATCTGGGGGAGATCTCCTTCAGCCCGGTGGAGAGCTCTTACGTCGATTCCCGCAGTCGCGTGCCCTTGTTGCAGCGGTTGGTCTTCCGGGACGAGTGGGGCCGGGACTCCGTGCTGCTCAAGGCCCGGTACCCGAACGTGGCCTGGAGCGAGGCCCTCCTCTCCCCGATGCTGGCCAGCGGCGCGCGCGAGGGCGAGTAGTTGCTCAGGGGCCGCAGTGGTGCGTCCGTAGTAAAAACGTAAGAGTTCGCCGTGTCCCATCGCGCGACGAGGGGAGCCACCCATGGGACAACCCCTTGGGTGTACTGCTCCCGGTCTTTTAGAAGCTCCCCGAGAGCACCAGGGTGTGAGGGCCGCCGCTCACCCGGAGCGAAGTCGTGCCCGGCTGCTGCGCGTCCACGCGCCCGTGCAATAGCAGCGGGAGCGCCACCCCGAAGGCCGAGCCCATCAGCGCTCCGGTGGCGACGTCCGTGAGGTAGTGCTTGTCCGCCGCCATGCGCAGCATCCCCACGGAGGTCGCCAGCGGCAGCCCGGCCACCCAGATCCACATCCGATGCTTGTAGCCGCGCAGCTCGGCCACGGTGCCCGCGGACACCACGAGCGCGAAGGCCAGGTTCGTGTGGCCGCTATAAAAGGAGAGGTTGTTGTCCGTGGGGTGGGGCGTGAGGCCCTTCTGGTCCTCGGGCAGGACGTGGACGAAGGGGCGCTCGCGGCCGACGATGAACTTCACCGTCTGGTTGAGCACCGACGACAGAATCGCCGTCTCGAGGATGATGCCCGCGTCCTGGTAGAAGATGCGGTTGCGCGCGCCGCTTCCGTGCGCCAGGGCGTACTGCGCCCCCAGCACCCCCACGGGGAGCAGCCCGAAGCCCACCACGTTGCTCCAGGTGTCCGCGCGCTTGCGCTGCGCCTCGGTGGAGCCGGCCAGGCCGCGCCCCCACGTGTCCAGGCCGTTGAGCCGGTCCGTCCCGTCCGCGGCGCGGTCGCACCAGCGGCACGTCTCCGGGGCGAGCTCCTTCTTCAGAAGGGCCTCGCTGCCTATCCAGAGCACCGCACCTACACCCGTGAGCACCCCATCCCGGGTCCAGTTGAACCGGAGCTCATGGACGCCGGGCGCCTGCTCGGCCGCCTGGAGGGCCTCCGGGGGCACGGGAGATGCAGCAAGCAGGGAAGCGATCGCCAGGACACAGTGAGAGGCCAGCACGGAAGGAAGCATAAACGGTGGCACCTCGGACGTTCTACACTCCACTCACGGAATGTCCCGTCCCGGCCGCACCCTCCAGGTCCTCCCCGACGCGAACCGGCGCCAGCAAGTCCTGCGCGCCGCACGGGAAAAGCGCGGCCTCGTTCTGGGATCGGGTTGTCTGACGTGGGACGAATTCGTCTACGCGCTGGGTGGAGCGGGCGAGCTCAATCGGCGCCCCTGTGCGGCCCCAACCTCGCGCGTCGTGATCAGCGCGCTGGCGCAGGAGCTGGGGGACACGCCCTTCGGGGACTTCGTGAGCGAGCCAGCCTTCGCGCGCGCCGCGCTCGAGCTGGTGCTGGACATGAAGGCCGGCCGGCTGACGCCGCGCGAGCTGCAGGACGCCGTCGAGGCCCTCCCTCCGGAGCGGCGCGCGCGGATCCGCGTGCTCGCGGGCCTGTTCGACGCGTACGAGCGGCGCATGGCCGCGCTGGGGCTCGCGGACCGGGAGGAGGTGCTGCGGGGCTCGCGCGAGGCGCTCAGGCAGGGCCTGTGGCCCTCGGACTGGAAGGACGTGGAGTCCATCGTCCTTCACGGCGTGTACGACGTGCGCCCGTCCGGGCTGGAGCTCCTCCTGGCGCTGGCGAAGGTGTGCGAGGCGCGAGGCGTCTCCCTGCGGGTGGAGACGCCGGTGGGCGGCTCTCCGGTGGCGGACGCGGCGCTGGCCTCGCTCTTCCGCGCCTTCGAGAGCCGCGGCGAGCTGGTGGGCCACGTGGACCTGTTCAAGGCGGATCTCACCTTCGAGGCCCGCCCCCTGGCGGAGCTGGGCCGCCACCTGTTCTCGCCGCGAGTGCCACGCGGGGCGCTGGCGGCCACGGCGGCGGGCACCCTGAGGATGTGGAGCGTGGGCACGGCGCAGGACGAGGCCCGGCAGGTGGCTCGGGACGTGCGGCGGCTCGTGTCGGAGGGGATCGCTCCCGATCGGATCGCCATCGCGTGGCGTGCGCCGGGGGCGGAGGTGCGGTGGCTGGCCGAGGCGCTCGAGGAGCTGGGCGTGCCGGTGCGCCTGCCCTGGGGTGAGCCGCTCGCGGTGACGGGGCCGGTGCGCCTGGCGCTGGAGCTGCCGCTGCTCGTGGAGGATGGCTTCCCCTCCGAGCGCGTGGCGGAGCTCGTGGCCAGCCGCTATGCCCCTTCGCTCTCCCGAGGGGGGCCCGAGGCTCCTGGGACGCTCTTCACGCTGGCCGCGGTGCGGGATGACCGGCTGGGCGCCCAGCGCGGGCGCGGCGCGTATGACGTGCGGCTGGAGGCCCTGGCGCGGCGCATGGTGGCCTCCCGGGACGAGCGCGCCCACGCCGCGCGGGTGCTGCGCGAGCGGTGCCTGCGGCTGATGGAGTGGTGCCGCCGCATCCCCGAGGCAGGCAGCGCGCTGGAGCTGCTGGGGGCGTGGTGGCGCGTGGCGCAGCAGCTCGGGCTGCAGGACTCGGAGGGCCCGCTGGAGCCGCGCGAGGAGGGCTCGCTGGGGGCGCACGCGCTGGAGGCCCGGGCTCGGGACGACGCCGCGCGCCAGGCCCTGCGACTGCGGGTGGGCGAGCTGGAGCGGGCGCTGCGGAGGGTGGGCGGTGGCCCGAGGCTGTCCCGGCGCACCTTCGGGCGGTGGCTGGTGGACGCGATGCGGGAGGTGTACCTGCCTGCCCGTGGGCCGGCCTCGGGGGCGGTGGAGGTGCTGGACGTCCGCGAGCTGCCCGGGAGGACGTTTGGCTTCCTCTTCCTCGCGGGGATGACGGAGGGGCGCTTCCCTGGCCGCGAGGAGCCTCACCCGCTGCTCGGGGATGCCGAGCGCGCCGAGCTCAACCAGCGCCTGGGGCGGGAGGTGTTCCGCCTCACGGGCGGCGAGTTCGAGGATCGCGCTCCCTGGCGGCTCACCGAGGATCGGCTGCTCTTCGCGAGCGCGCTCGTGGCGGCCGAGGAGCAGGTGTGCCTGTCCTACGCGGTGGCGGGGGCAGGGGGGCAGGAGCAGGTGCCCTCGGCCTTCCTGGAGGAGGTGCGGCGGCTCACGGGCATGACGTGGGAGGCGCGCGCGCTGATGGCCGTGCCTCCGCTGCACGAGGTGCTCACGGAGGCGGAGCTGCGCCAGCGGGTGGCGCTGGAGACGATGGCGCCCGCGCGGCTGCGCGTCACCGAGCCGGACGTGGCGGGGCCGCTCCTCCGGCGGCGCTTCGAGGCCGAGCCGTGGTTCTCCGCGGCGCACGAGCTGGCCCGGGTGGAGGTGGAGCGCCTCCACTTCTTCAGCAACCCCTCGAGCCAGGTGGGGCCCCACACGGGCGAGGTGGATGGGCCGGGAGTGCGCGAGGCGCTCCGGGAGGCGTTCCGCTTCGACATCACGAAGCCGCTGTCGGCCTCGGCGCTGGCGCGCTTCGGCAACTGTGGCTTCCAGGGCTTCCTGGCGTACGGGCTGAAGGTGGCCGAGGTGGAGGAGCCGGGCGAGGAGTTCGACGCGCGCGGGCGCGGGACGTTCTGGCACCGGGTGGTGGAGGAGGTGTTCCAGCGGCTCAAGGAGAAGGGGCTGCTGGGCAAGGCGCCGGAGGAGATCCCCGAGGCGGTGCTGGCCGAGGCGCTCGACGAGGCGGTGCGCTACTTCGAGGATCGCTACCACGTGGGGCACCCGGTGCTGTGGCAGCTCGCGAAGGAGCGCGCGCGGGCCATGGTGCGGCGCATCCTGAATGACGAGCGGCGCGGCCTGCCCTTCGAGCGTTACCTGCCGGAGGGCTTCGAGCTGAAGTTCGGCCCGGGCGCGGACGAGGACCCCTGGCAGAACGTGTTCCTCTACGCGGGCGAGGAGGCCATCTACTTCGAGGGGAAGATCGATCGGCTGGACAAGAGCGTGGGAGACGTAGGCGTCATCGACTACAAGTCGGGACGCCTGGACAAGCGGGCGCTGCGCGAGCGGCTGTTGTCCTCGGACTTCCAGCTCCCGCTCTACCTCTACGCGGCGCGCGCCAGCGGCCATCGGGAGGCTCGCAACGCCGCGTGGTTCTCGCTGCGCACGGGGACGACGCTGCACCTGTCGGAGGTGCTGTCGGAGGCCGAGGTGGAGGCCATGCTCTCCACGGATCCAGCGGAGCGCGCGCGGCTGGCGGAGGAGGGCGGCCTCAACCTGGCGAACGCGGTGGAGGGGCTGGTGCGCGCGGCGCGCGAGGGGAAGTTCGCGATGCGACCGAAGGACTGTGGCGGGTGCGGCTACCGGGCGGTGTGCCGCATCACGGAGCGGCGGGTGGTGGAGGAGAGCGCATGAGCGCGGTGTCTCCCCTGGCGCTGGAGCGCAACCTCGCGCTCATGGCGGGCGCGGGCGCGGGCAAGACGTACAGCCTGGTGACGATGGTGCTGCACCTGCTCGCGGGGGCGCGCGAGGCGGGCGCTCCGCTCAGGCCTTCGCGGCTGTGCATGCTGACGTTCACGGACAAGGCCGCGGCGGAGATGCGCGCGCGGACGCGGGCCCGCCTGGACGCGCTGGCGCAGGGCGAGGCGCAGGAGCCGGAGCTGCGCGCCTCGCTGGAGCGGCTGGGGCGCCCGTTCCCCGCGCAGGACACCTGGCGCGCGCTGCGGGAGGAGCTGGGCGCGGCCACGGTGGGCACCTTCCACTCTCTCTGTGGTCAGCTGCTGCGCCGCGCGCCGCCCGGGCTGGGCATCGACCCGGCCTTCGAGGTGCTCGATGAGCTGGAGGCGCTGGGGCTGGTGCAGGACGTGTGCGAGCGCGTGGTGCTGGACGCGCTGGAGCTGGGCGATGGACAGGTGCGCGAGCTGTGCCAGGAGCTGACGTTCTCCGGCACGGGGTTCTCCGATGGCCTCGTCGCCTCGCTGAGGCAGGTCTACGGCAAGCTGCGCGAGGAAGGGCTGCGAGCGATCTCCGCGGCCATCTCGAACCCGGAGGAGGCCCGACAGGAGCTGGAGGCGCTCTTCCACGAGGCGCTGCGGCAGTGCGCGTCGGCGCGGGAGCTGGACGCGAAGGGCGAGTGGAGCCGCCTGCGCGCCGCCTGTGAGCGGGCGTTGGAGGGGATGACGCCGGAGAACCTCTTCGAGGCGGAGCGGCTGCCTTCGCTCAAGGCCGCGTTCCTGGCGGACGGCCGCAACTTCGCGCGGCTGAGCAAGGGCGCGGCGGGCCCCATCCGGGCGCTGTACTGGCTCGTGTTCGGCAAGAGCGACGGCTCGGTGATGCGGCTGGAGGATGGGTACGCCGCGTGGCGGACCGCGCCCTTCGAGGCCACCTTCCGCGAGCTGCTCCACCGGGTGGAGGTGCGCCACGACGCCGAGTTCGTCCGGCGCAACGTCTTCGACTTCACGGCCCTGCTGGTGAAGGCCAGGGATCTGCTGCGCGATCACCCGGCCTTCCGCCGCCAGGTGCAGGAGCGGATGGGCGCGCTGCTGGTGGACGAGTTCCAGGACACCAACCGCCTGCAGCTCGAGCTGGTGCTGTTGCTGGCGGAGCGGCGCGAGGGAGGGCCGAGGCCGGTGCGCCCGGACGAGGAGCTGCGGGCCGCGCTCCCGCTGGAGCCCGCGTTCCTGTGCGCGGTGGGTGATCGCAAGCAGTCCATCTACGAGTTCCGCGGCGCGGACGTCTCCGTCTTCGCGCTGCTGGCGGACAAGATCGTCTCCGAGGGAGGGACGCGAGACTTCCTGCGGCACAACCGTCGCTCGGTGCCGGCGCTGCTGGACTTCTTCAACCGGGCCTTCGCGGGCGTGTTGGTGGCGAGAGATCCACCACGCCCCTACGAGGTGGCGTACGTCCCCGAGGAGGATGATCTGGCGCCGGTGCGCCGCGCGCTGGCCGATGGGCCCGCGGTGGAGCGGCTGCTGCTGGGCGAGTCGGAGTCCACGGCGGAGGCCCGCGGCAAGGACGCCGAGGCGGTGGCCATGCGGCTGCGGGCGATGCTCGCTCCGGGCGCCACGCCCTGTGTGACGAACGAGGACGGCCAGCGCCAGCGCCCCGCGCGCGGCGGAGAGGTGGCCATCCTCCTGAGGACCTTCACCCACCTGGAGGTGTACCGCCAGGCGCTCATCCGCCACGGCGTCCCGCACCGGGTGCTGCGCGGGCGTGGCTTCTACGGGGCCCAGGAGGTGCTGGACCTGGCCTCGCTGCTGGCGCTGCTCTCGGACTCGGACGACACCCTGGCGCTGTCAGCCGTGCTGCGCTCGCCGCTGGTGGGCCTGTCGGACGCCTCGCTCTTCCGGCTGGCCGGCGAGGAGGGGCTGAGGCTGGAGCGCGTGCGGAAGACGGAGCTGTCCGCGTGCGAGCTGCCTCCTCGCGAACGGATACGGCTGGAGCGCTTCCTGGCGGCGCTGCCGGCGCTGCGGCGTGAGCGGGATCGGCTCGGGGTGCGCGCCCTGCTGCAGGTGGCCCTGGAGGTGACGGGCTACCGCGAGGCGATGGCGGGCACGCCCTACGCGGAGCAGGCCAGCGCCAACATCGACAAGCTGCTGGCGCTCGCGGGCCGGCGGGACGAGCGCGGGACGGGCGGGTGCACGGCGTTCGCGCGGGAGCTGCGGATGCTCGCCGACGCGGATCCCACCGAGGCGCAGGCGGATCTGCTGGACGCGGGAGATCCGCGCGCGGTGCAGATCCTCACGATCCACCGGGCCAAGGGGCTCGAGTGGCCCGTGGTGGTGGTGCCCGCGCTCGGGGGCAAGCGGCGCGTCATGAGCGCCCGCGCCTGGTTCGAGCGCACCCACGGGCTGGCGCTGCGGCCCTGGCTCCCGGACACGCTGGCGGACTTCCGCTCCCGGCGCTTCGAGCGGGTGAAGGAGGAGCTGAAGGCCCGGGAGCTGGCCGAGTACCGGCGGCTCCTCTACGTGGCCCTCACCCGCGCTCGGGACATGCTCATCCTCTCCGGCTCCGCGGAGCGGGGGGCCTCGGACTCCTGGTGGCACATGCTCGACGCGGGCCTGGGCGCGGACTCGGAGCTGCGCGCGCGGGTGCGGGACGTGGACGTAGACGCACTCCCTCCGCCCGCGGATCCGCTGCCGCCGAGCGCGGACGAGCTCGAGGAGGCCGCGGCCCGGGTGGAGGCCGCGGTGCAACGGGTTCGAGGGGGAGATACCATGGCCGAGCCAGAAGACGCCTTCTCCTCGACCGCGTCGCTCCAGGACTTCATGGCCTGCCCGCGGCGCTACCGGTACATGCACCAGCTCGGCATGTGTGGCCCTCACCCATGGGAGCTGCCTTCGCGGAGCGTGCCGCCGTGGGTGGAGCTCGAGTCCTGGCTGGCGACCCTCGGGGCGGCGCAGCTCATCCCGCGCCTCCTCGGGAGGGTGGATCTGCGGATGGCGGGAGCGCCCGCTCCGGAGCGCCGCGCGCACGTGGAGAAGCTCCTGCGAGGCTTCGGGAGGCTCCCGGGCGAGGAGGGGATGGAAGAGGTGCTGGGGATGGTGGAGCGGTTCCTGGCGTCCGCGTTCGCCCAGCGGCTGGCGGCGAGCCCGGCGCCGAGCGTCCATCGCGAGCTGTCCTTCGTGCTCGATCTCCCCTCGAGCGGCGCGCGGGGGAGGACGTCGGTGAGCGATGAGATGGATCTGCTGTGGGAGACGCCGGAGGGCGAGGCCTGGGTGGTGGCCTGGCGGCCGTGTCGTCGTCACCCGCTGGGCGCGGCGGCGTACGCGCATGAGCTGGTGGCCCAGGGGCTGGCGGCGAGGCGCCTGGTGCGCGAGGGGGTGACCGTACGGGTAGGGGTGCTCTTCCTGGGCGAGCCCTCCCCGGAGCCGGAGTTCCTCGCCATCCCCGGAGGGCTGGAGGAGGCGGCAGGACGGCTGGGGGAGGGCGTGCGGGCCCTGACCCGGGGCAACCTGCGGAAGGAGTGGCCCGGCCGCGAGCGGGCAACCTGCCAGGCCCTGCACTGTGGCTTCGCGGAACACTGTCACCCCTCCCCCAGCACATGCTAAGGCGACGCCATCATGCCGAATGTCGTCGTCGTCGGAGCGCAGTGGGGAGATGAGGGCAAGGGCAAGGTCGTCGACCTGCTCACCGAGCACGCCCAGGTGGTGGTGCGTTTTCAGGGAGGCAACAACGCGGGCCACACCCTGGTGGTGGGCGGCCAGAAGACGGTGCTGCACCTGATCCCCTCGGGCATCCTGCACCCGGGGAAGACCTGCGTCATTGGCAACGGGGTGGTGGTGGATCCGGCGGTCCTCGTCGGGGAGATCGACGCCCTCAAGACCAAGGGCTTCCTCAAGGAAGACTCGCAGCTGCTCATCTCGGACAACGCGCACGTCATCTTCCCCTGGCACAAGCTGCTGGACGCCTTCCGGGAGAAGGCCCGGGCTGGCAGCGCCATTGGCACCACGGGGCGGGGCATCGGCCCGGCGTACGAGGACAAGGTCGCCCGTCGCGGCATCCGCGTGCGGGATCTGCTCAACCCCGAGCGCCTGCGCAAGCGCGTCGAGGAGCGGCTGCCGGTGGCGCTGGAGGAGCTGCGCGAGCTGTGCCGGCAGGCCAACGAGCCGGTGCCCACGCTGGAGGTGGAGCAGCTCGTCACGGACTTCTCCGCGCTGGGCGCGCGGCTGCGGGCCCACGTGGGGGACGCCTCGCTCTTCCTCGCCGGGCAGGTGGCTCGCGGCGCGCGCATCCTCTTCGAGGGCGCCCAGGGCACGCTGCTGGACGTGGACCACGGCACCTACCCGTACGTCACCAGCTCCAACTGTGTGGCGGGCAACGCGGCGGTGGGCTCGGGGCTGGGGCCGACGACGATTGACAAGGTGATGGGCATCAGCAAGGCGTACACCACGCGCGTGGGCGGCGGCCCGTTCCCCACCGAGCTGACCGACGCCTTGGGTGATCAGCTCCGCAAGGTCGGAGACGAGTTCGGCGCCACCACCGGCCGCCCGCGGCGCTGCGGCTGGCTGGACGGCGTGGTGCTGCGCTACGCGGTGCGCGTCAACGGCCTGAGCAGCCTGGCCCTGACGAAGATGGACGTGCTCTCGGGGATCAAGTCGCTGCAGCTGTGCAACGCCTACGAGCTGGACGGCCAGCGCATCACCGAGCTCCCGGGCGACTATGAGGATCTCGCGCGCGTTAAACCCATCTACGAGACGCTGCCGGGCTGGGACGAGAAGCTCGCCGGGGTGCGGACGTTCGACGAGCTGCCGGAGAACGCCAAGCGCTACGTGCGCCGCGTGGAGGAGATCAGCGGCGTGCAGGTGACGTGCATCTCCGTGGGCGCGGACCGCGGGGAGACCGTCCTCCTGCAGAACCCCTTCCGAGGGTAGCGCGCGGGATCCCCCTCGCGCGCCGAGGGGGTTTTCTGCTACGGCAAGCTCCAGTGACTCGTTCGGGAGCTGCCCTGATGGTTCGTTCCATCCTCATCGGTCTCATGGCCGCGCTCGTGCTGGGCGCGGCGACGCCGTCCGCTCCGGCCAAGGCGGCCTTCGAGCGGGGAGAGAAGGCGCTCGCGGGCAACAAGCTGGACGAGGCCGCCGCGGCCTACCGCAAGGCCCTCCAGGCCACCCCGAACTGGGCCCCGGCGCTCAATGGCCTGGGCAGCGCCCTCTTCAAGAAGGGCCAGGCGGTCGAGGCCACCGCCCTGTTCAAGTCCGCGACGGAGGCTGACCCGGAGTTCAAGCTGGCCTGGTTCAACCTCGGCTACGCCGCGCGCAAGTCCGGAGACTTCGCCGCCGCGGCGCGGGCCTACGAGCGCTACACCCAGCTCGATCCGAATGATCCGGACGGCTTCTACGGGCTCGCGGAGAGCTACCGCCAGCTCGGCCAGCCCGACAAGGCCATTGCCGCGTACGAGACCTATATCGGCCGTGAGAAGCGCCCCGGCGAGCAGAAATGGGTGGAGAAGGCGCGCGAGCAGGTGACGGCCCTCCGTGCCCAGGCCGCCGATGCGGCCGCGCCGTCCGCCACGTCCACGGCCCCCGCTTCCGCGGCTCCCGGCTTCCAGACGCCGAGCTTCGCCGCCTCCTCGGGCGAGCTCCCCGCGGGCGCCACGCCCAACCTGAACCTCTCCATCACCCGCGTCCGCGACGGGGATGCGCTGATGAAGGAGCGTCGGTATCGCGAGGCGACCTTTGCCTACCTGGACGCGACGCACGCGGATCCAGGCAACGTGGAGGCGCTCTTCAAGCTGGGCAATGCGCTGGCGGTGCTCGGCTACTACTCGCAGGCCGTCGAGCGCTGGAACCGCGTGGCGCAGCTCACCCCGGACGCCGCCATCCGCCAGAGCGCGCAGGACAACGTGGCCCGGGCGCAGGTCCGGATCGCGCAGCAGGGCGGCTCGCCCCAGGCTCAGGGGGTGGCTCCGGGCTTCGGGCCGGTGGCGGAGGCGACTCGCAACCAGGCCCGCCGCGCCTATGAACAGGGCGTCCAGCGCATCCAGGCCCGGGACTACGCGGGCGCCCTCCAGAGCCTCACCCAGGCCATCCAGCTGGAGCCGACGCTCTCGGTGGCCTACACCGCGCGTGGCAGCGCCTACATCGGCCTGCGGCGCTACGCCGAGGCCGCGGTGGACTACGAGTACGCCCTGCGGCTCGCACCGGACATGGCATCCCCCTTGTACGGCCTGGGGGAGGCCTACCGGATGCTTGGCCGCAACGCGGAGGCCCGCGCCAGCTACCAGCGCTATGCCACCTCCACGGCTCGGGACGTGCGGCCGGAGCTCCAGGCCGAGGCCCGCCAGAGTGCCGAGCGCCTCAAGTGAATATGCAGGCGGTATTCCCGCAGGACGGTTGGCGGATGTCACACCCGGGCCTTAGCTTGTCCGTATGGACGGGCTTCATTCTGAAGCAGGCGGTCGGCAGGTCTTTCGCCCTCGGCGTGTCCTCGCGGCCTTGATGGCGGGGGCGGGTATCCTCTGGGTGACGGTCCTGGTGTACCTGCTGCGCTTCGACGGCGTGCCGTTGAAGACCTTCCTGGCGGCGATCTTCTTCGTCGTCTTCTTCGGTGTGTCGCTGATGTACTACGCGCGCACGCGGATCGTGGTGGACGCGGGAGGCATCACCTACCGTGGCATGGTTCGCACCCGGCGTTTCTCGTTCACGGAGATCCGGAAGGTGGACGTGCTGCCGGGGCCGGTGACGGTGTACGCCATCCGAGGAACCAGCGGTGGGTTCGTCCACTTCACGAGCTTCTTCCAGCACCACCGCCGGCTCGCGGCGCTACTCGTGGAGCGCGCGGGGCTGGCGCCAATGATCTCGTGAGCGTTCAGCTCACCAGGGCGTAGGTGACGAGCACTCCGGCGAGGGCTGTCGCCACCCCGAGTCCGATGAACCAGCACCCTCCCTGCTCCTTCTCCCGAGTCACCGCGACCGGGGACCGCGGGGGCGTGTCGAGGGGCGGCTCGGGCTCCGCGGCTGACTCGAGCGAAGCAGGGGACTCCTCCACGGCGGCCTGGAAGCGCAGGAGCGTCTGTCCCAGCTCGAGGACGTCCCCGTCGGCAAGGGGCGCGGAGCCCTTCACCCGGCGACCGTTGAGGTAGATGCCATTGGGGCTGTCCAGGTCCACGAGGGTGAACGCGGAGTCCTCACGGAGGATGCGCGCGTGGGAGCGGGAGACGGCGCGATCCCTCAAGCGGAAGTCCACGTGGGTCCCGCGGCCGAGGTCGGTCTTCGCCTCGGCGAGGGGGAAGGTGCGGCCCACATCCAGGCCGATGAGGCAGGTGAGGGTGGCGGCGCGGCAGGGGACCTGGCCATCGCCATCGGTCAGCAGGTGCTTGAGCACGGCCAGGGTGCCCACGGCGCGCTCGGCGGCGTGGGGCGCCTGGAGCACCTTGAGGCGCATCTCTTCGGGCAGGCCCACGATCTCTCCTGGGAGCACCAGCCGCGGCACACCCGGAGGGACGAGCACTTCATTCACCGTGAAGGTCCTTGCCGCCTTCACCGTCAGGCGAGGGCCCTCGATGCGCAGCATCAGGAAGCCGGGGGGAAGGGCCTCCAGGCGAACGTGATCGTCGGGGCCTCCCCCGAGCAGGTGCTGGCCCTCCGAGAGTTCAAAGGCCGTCGTCGTCCCCAGGTGCTCGAATTCGAAGTGCATGAGGGGGCCCTGGAGCAACCTTGGTGCCGGAGGCCACCCTGACGGTTCTCCGAGGGAGGAGGACCCCAGACCTCCTGTCGCCGGGCGAGCGGACCGTCCACGTCCGCGGACGGACCGTCTCCATTCCGAGACTTTGGCGGGAGACCTTCCTAGGATTCGCCAGCCCGATGCGCCTCTCCCGCCTGTGTATCCTCCTGCTGACGCTCCCCCTGCTCCTCGCCGCCTGTCGCGACGAGCAGGCCGGGCCGCGCCCGCGCACCTCGCGCGTCCCTTCGCCCGAGCAGACCCAGCCGCGCACCCTGGACGCCGCGCCGGCGGACCTCACGTTCCGCAGCGGGGCCACGCTGGGCGGCGGCACGGTGGCCTATCTGGGCTCGCGAGTGACTCCGGCGCAGGCCTCCCCGGGTCAGCCCGTGATGCTCTCGCACTACTTCCAGGCGCTGCGCCAGCCGCCCGAAGGGTACGGCTTCTTCGTCCATGTCGTGGACGCGACCACCGGGCAGATGCTCATGAACGCGGACCATGACATCCAGAACGGCCTGGCCCCGCTCGCCACGTGGCCGTTGGGTAAGGTCATCGAGGACTCGCACACGATCCCCATGCCTCAGAGTCCCGCGCGGGTGATGCTCGGTTTCTGGCGCGGCGACGAGCGGCTCCCGGTGGATGATCCGCGCGCCCAGGACGGCATCAACCGCGTGCTGGGGCCGACGCTCGGCGATGCCCCCGAGCTGCCCGAGTACAAGGTCCCTCGCGCGAAGAAGCCGCCCGTCATCGACGGGGCGCTCGAGGATGAGGCGTGGAAGGAGGCGGCCCCCGTGGTGCTGCGCGGCAGCTTCGACGGTCGGCCCACGGCCCTGCGCACCACGGCGCGGCTGCTCTACGACGACGCGCACCTCTACGTGGCCTTCGACGTGGAGGATCCGGACATCTGGGGCACGCTGCGCAAGCGGGACGATCCCCTCTACGAGCAGGAGGTGGTGGAGATCTTCCTCGACGCCAACGCGGACGGGCGGACGTACAACGAGCTGCAGGTGTCTCCGCACGACGTCACCTTCGACGCCTACTTCCCCGCGCGGCGGCAGGGGATGGACCTGAGCTGGGACTCGGGGATGAAGTCGGCGGTGAAGGTGCGCGGGACGCTCGACAACCCGGCCGACCGGGACGAGCGCTGGACGGTGGAGCTGCAGATCCCCTTCGCCCGGCTGGCGGAGGTGCCGAGCGTGCCTCCGAAGAAGGGCGAGCGCTGGCGCTTCAACCTGTACCGCCTGGAGCACCGGGACCGGCGCGACGTGGAGGGGCACGCCTTCTCCCCGCTCTTCGTCGGGGACTTCCACGCGCTGCCGCGCTTCGGCTGGCTCACCTTCGAGTAGGAGCCCGGGCCGCTACGCGTGCGGCGTGATCTCCCACAGCGCATCCGCGACGGAGCGCTCGGCGGGATCGCCCAGGAAGCGGAGGAAGCCGCGCGCCTCCAGGGTGTCGATGAGCTCCTCGGCCTCCAGCTCGGAGAAGCCCTTCAACTCGACGAGGAGGTTGCGCATCAGGGACTTGCCCCGGAGGTAGCCGACGGGCTCTCCGGGGCCGAGTGCCTCCTTGAGGTCCGCGGTGAGCTGTTTCAGGTCAAGATCGTCCGAGATCATCCCCTCAAGGCTGGGGATGATGGGCGATCGGGGCAACGGCAGGCGTAGGACGTGCCTCCTCGCGCGGCAGGTGGCCATGCAGGCGGACATCCCGCCCATCACTCTCCAGCGTGATGGCGCCCTCCAGATCCGTCCGGAGGCACTCGCTGCCGAGCGACTGGTAGCGCTCCAGGATCTCCGGGTGGGGGAAGCCGAAGCGGTTGCGGCGCCCCACGCAGAAGACGACATACCGGGGGCGGGTGCGAGCCAGGAAGGGCTCGGTGGAGGACGTGCGCGATCCATGGTGGGGCGCCTTGAGCACCGTCACGGGCGCCAGGCGGTCGAGCAGCAGCTCCTCCCCAGCCTCTTCGACATCCCCGGTCAGCAGCACGGTGACGTCGCCATGGCGCACGAGGAGCACCACGCTGCGGTCGTTCACGCCCTCGAGCAGCTCGCGATCCTCGGGCAGCGGTGGGCCCAGCACCTCCAGGGTGGCCTCGCCGAGCGTGAACGCGGGCCAGCCCGCCTGGACCTCCTCCACCTTCGCGCCGGCCGCGGCGGCGATGAGCTTGCGTGACAGCGGGCCCTCCGTGCTGCCCGCGGGCAGCCACAGGCGCTCCGTGGGCACCTGGCCCAGCGTGGAGATCAGCCCGAGCGCGTGATCCGGATGAGGGTGGGAGAGGACGGTCAGGTCCAGCCGGTGGATCTGCTCATGGCCGAGGAAGGGGAGGACGAAGCGGGTGCCCGTGTCGCCGCCTTGGGGAACGCCGCCGCCATCCACGAGCGCGTGGTGCCCTCGCGAGCTGAGGACCATCGCGTCTCCCTGGCCCACGGAGAGGAAGGTGATGCGCAGGGGCGCCTGGGGCGCGAGCACGGGCGCGAGGAGGGCGACGCCCACGGCCACGGGCGCCAGCAGCCCGCCGAGCCGCCACCGCCCGACGCCCAGCGCCCACATCGCGAGCCCGAGGCCGTACAGCAGGGTAGGGCCGGCGCCGAAGACGGGCAGCTTCATCGTGGCGAGCGGCACCGCCGCGAAGAAGCGCGTGAGCAGCAGCAGCAGCTCCGAGGCCCAGGCGCCGCCCCACAGCACGGGAGTGGCCAGCACCGGGGAGACGGTGAAGAGCGCCGCGCCGCCCGCGGCGAAGCCGGTGAGCAGGCCGCACAGGGGCATGCAGACGATGTTGGAGACGAGGCCCGCGAGGCTCGCCCGTCCGAAGGCGCTGGCGACGAGGGGCAGGCTCGCCACCGTCACGGCGGCGCTCGCGCAGAAGGTCTCGAGGATGGTCTCCCGGGCCTTTCCAGCCAGGCGCACCAGCCGGCGCTCCTCGCGCGGATCCGGAGGGGCGATCGGAACGGCGCCGCGCAGCGCGGGGGTGAGCAGCAGCAGGCTCATCACGGCGAGGAAGGAGAGCTGCAGCGACAGATCCACGACGCTGGAGGGCGCCCAGGCGACGAGCAGGATCGCCGCGGCGGCCAGGCTGTTGAGCCCATCCGAGCGCCGCCACAGCGCCAGCCCCAGGAGCACCACCGTCGCCATCACGGCCGAGCGCACGGCGGGGGGCTGGTTGCCGGTGAACACGACGTAGGCCCAGACGAAAGGCACGGACGCGGGGGCCGCCACCCGGCGCGCGTCCACTCCCCTGAAGCGAACGCCCACCCGGGTGAGCACCCGCCGCAGCAGCGCCAGCGTCATCAGCGCGAGCGCGGCCACGTGCAGCCCGCTCACGCTCAGCACATGGGCCAGCCCGCTGCGGGAGAAGGCCTCCTCCAGCGAGTCATCGAGCGCCGCACGCTGCCCGGCGGCGAGCGTGAGGAACAGGGCCGCGGCGTCCTCGGAGGGAGCCACGCTCCGCACCGAGGCGGAGAGCCCTTCCTGCGTCCGCGCGACGTACCGCCGCCATGCGGGCGCGGCGGAGAGCACCAGGAGTCGCTCCGCCCTCGCACTGCCAGAGAACAGGAGCGCCTGCCGCCGGCGCACCGCCGTGAGGCTCTTCTCTCCCGGGTTCGACGGAAGTGCCAGCGGCTGGAGCCGAGCCTCCACCCGGACGCGTTGCCCAGGCTGCAGCGGGGGAGGCGCACCGTGCAGGTAGAGGCTCGCGCGGAAGCGGGCCGGCGTGGTGGAGCGGGCCTCGGCCCCCGCGCGCGCCACGGCCAGCTGCACGCGTGTAGTGCCCTCGAAATGATCCACCCGCTCGAGCTCTCCCTCCAGCGCGGCGGCTCCGCCCTGGATCAGCTCGGGAGGAACCTCCACCCGGGCCTCGAGCCCCGCCAGGCCCGCGCCCGCCAGCCCCAGCGAGAGCAGCACGCCCAGGTGAGCACCAGGCAACCGAGCAAGCGCTAGAGCCGCTGCACTCAGGACAGCCGCGATGATCAGGAATTTCCCGCTCAGGGCGCCCGTTCTCTCGGCACTCATCGCAGCGCCTAGCATCAGCGCTAATGCAGGAAAGAAGAGAGAGCGCGCACTGAGGTCGCGCCACACATAGCGATCCACAACCCACCCCGCCCGTCCTATCGCTTGCGTGTCACCCACAGAGGAGGGAAGCGCGCACGAAATGCGACACGCTAGTGGGTTGCTTCTGGGGCGGTCAAGATCTTCCCGAGGGGGAATGTTGCTGGGGGGTGTGGTTTGTGGTAGTAGTGCCGGGCTTTCGCAGGAACCGGAGCCGGATCATTCAAGGAGGCGGTAACGAGTGCAGACCAGCTTCAAGACTGGTGACAAGGCGGTTTACCCGGGGCAGGGCGTGGGCGAGGTGATGGGCATCGAGCACACCGAGGTGGCCGGGCAGCGCCAGTCGTTCTACGTGCTGCGCATCCTGGAGAACGGGATGCGGATCATGATCCCAATCAACAAGGTTGGGTCCGTCGGCCTGCGAGAGATCATCAGCGAGGAGGACGTCAAGCAAGTCTACTCGATCCTCCGGGAGAAGGACATCTCGGTCGACTCCACCACCTGGAACCGCCGCTACCGGGAGTACATGGAGAAGATCAAGACGGGCTCCGTCTTCGAGATCGCCGAGGTGCTGCGCGATCTGTACCTCCTCAAGGGTGACAAGGATCTCTCCTTCGGTGAGCGCAAGATGCTGGACACGGCGCGCTCGCTGCTCATCAAGGAGCTGTCGCTGGCCAAGGACTGCTCCGAGGAAGAGATCGAGGCGGACCTGAAGAAGATCTTCAACATCACCGCCTAGCGAACGCTGCGCCGCTGGCGCATGCTCGGCCCCGGGACCCCGAGAGGGACCCGGGGCTTTTTCATGTCCGAAGATCAGCTCGTCCGAGAGGAGCGGGAGCGGCGCATCGCGGAGCTGGAGGCGCGGCTGGCTCGGCGCCCGCGGAGCCCGTTGAGGGCGCCGGTGTCGCTGGTGGCCATCGGGGTGGCGGTGGCGCTGCTGTGGATGCAGCGGCGGGAGCTGCTGTACTTCTTCTCGTCCCGGGAGCCGCTGTCGCTGGGGGCGGAGGGGAGCTACCGCTACCCGGCGCTGGTCTCCAATCGCTACGCCCAACTGCACGGCCTGCCCACCTCCGTTGGTGCCTATGAGCGTGACGGGAGCGCGGTGTTCGTCCTGGTGGGGCTGAGGGAGTCCCCCTTCGTGGTGCGCCGCCCGGCGCTGCCGGGGGAGGACTGGCTCCCCGGGAGGACACCTCCGCGCCCGGACCAGCGCCCCTTCGCGGTGAGGGGGCGGCTGCTGGCCGAGCAGGATGCGCCCCGCTACCAGGAGGCGTTCACGCTGCTCCGCTCGAAGGGGGAGGTGCAGCCGCTGGAGGGGCGGCTGTGGATCGTGATCGAGGGGGAGCGACCAGGAGAGGACGTGGGGCGGCTGATGGTGTCGCTGCTGCTGGTACTCGTCATCGCCGCGAACGGCGTGCTCCTGGTGCGAGGTCTGCGCCGGGGCCCGGCTCCTTCCGGGGAAGGGCGGGAGTGAAGGGCAGCGCCCTCTGGGGCCTTGCCGGACGCTCTACGGCTTGCCGTCCAGCGCCTGGAGCTCCGCCTTGGCCCAGGTGTTGGAGGGATCGTACTTGAGGGCTGTCTCGAAGGACGCGCGGGCCGCATCCCTGGAGCCTGCTTTCACCTGCGCCTGACCGGCTTGGGTGTAGAGCCGGCCGAGCTGCTGGCGGAGCTTGCGCCCCTGAACGCTCCACCCCTGGGACAGCTCCTGATCCACGGCGAGGGCGGTGGTGAGGTGCCGGATCGCGCCGGCGGTATCCCGAGCGCTGAGCGCCTTCTGCCCTTCGGTCGCGGCGCTCTGATACTCGGCGATCTGCTTCGCCAGCGGCGCGTACGGACTCTTGCGAGCCAGGCTCAGCGCGACCTCCACCTCCCCCTTCTCATAGAGGGAGAGGATGTCGGCGCGCGCCACGGTCGCGGGCGGGGCGACGGGGGCCTTCTTGGTGGCAGAGGAGGGCTCGCTCGAGGCCTCCTGGCGCTTCGGGGCTCTGGCGATCGATCTGGAACCGGACTCCTTCCGGGACGAGGAGGACTTCGCGACAGCGGCGCTGCCGCGAGGGTTCTCGGCCTTGGGCTCCGCCGGCTCTGGCGCCTCCTCCCGAGGCAGGACGACCGCGAGGGTGGGAGGGGGCTCCTCTGCCGGCTCCGGGGCCGCCGCCAGGCTCTCCTCCTCCGAGGCGGGAGGCGGCGGAATGGAGTCGCTCTCGGCCTCCTGCGCGGGGGCGTCCGTGGGCGCAACCGGGGCGCTCTCGGCCTGCTGCGCGTCGGAGGCCGGCTGCCCGGGGTCCGAGAACTTCACCAGGGCCACGGTGAGCAGGGCCGCCGCCGCCGAGCCCACGGCTGTCGCCACGAGGGCCACGCGCGGCAGGCTCATGCCCTTGCGCTTGGACGGGCGGACCGGGAGCGAGACCTGGGGCACCTGGTCCGAGGTGATGGATCCATGCCCCCGCAGCTTCAAGATCGCGTTGCCCAGGGAGATCTCGTCGCCGAGGTGGATCTCCTTGTCCCCGCTGAGCTTCACCCGGTTCACGAAGGTGCCGTTCTGGCTGCCCAGATCGCGCAGGACGAAGCGGTCCGCCTGGCGTACGAGCTGGGCGTGGCGGCGGCTGATGGAGGGGTGCTGCAGGCGCAGATCACACGCGGACGCGCGGCCAATGACGAGCGGGCCCTGCTTGACCGGGATGAGCTGCCCGGCGCCGGGGCCCTTCTCCACGTACAGGTAGGCCGGCACGTGGCCGGGGTCCGAGTATTCGTTCGTGTCGAACCGCGTGGCCAGCTCCCGATCCTTGGTGACCTCGCGCGTGCCGCGGTGGCCGCGCGCCATCCGACGTGGCCCGGCGGGGAACTGCGGGACGCGCTGCGGACGCGGATCGTCCTCCTGCAGCGGCGCCACCTCGTCGTCATCGAACGGCAGCTCCACTTCCTCCTTCTTGGGCGCAGCCGCGGCCGGGGGGCGGGGAGGGCGCGGCGGGCGTTTGGGGTTGGAGGGAGCCATTCCAGGAGCCATTCTCCCAGAAAGGTGGCTGGCTCTGCCACATTCAGGTGTCTAGAGTGCCGCCGTCCGTTGACTGATGGGAGGAACCCCCACTGTGGCGCAGCCGTCGATCACGCTCTTCAACACGCTGACGATGCAGAAGGAACCCCTGGTCCCCACCGAGCCAGGAGCTGTGCGGGTTTACGTCTGTGGCCCCACTGTCTACAGCTACATACATGTGGGCAATGCGCGCACCTTTACGTCCTTCGACGTGGTGGTGCGGTACCTGCGGTACCAGGGGTACCGGGTGACGTACGTGCGCAACTACACGGACGTGGACGACAAGATCATCAAGGCGGCGCACGAGACGGGGGAGGATCCGGTCGCGCTGGCGGCGCGGTTCGTGGAGATCTTCCGAGAGGACGCGCGAGCGCTGCACATGCAGGAGCCGGACGTCTCGCCGAAGGTGAGCGAGCACATCCCGGAGATCATCCGAATCATCGAGAAGCTGGTGGAGCGGGGCGTGGCGTACGAGTCCCAGGGGGACGTGTACTTCTCGGTGAGCCGCTACCCGGAGTACGCGAAGCTGTCCAAGCGCAACCTGGACGACTTGAGGGCGGGCGAGCGCGTCCAGCCGGGCGAGCAGAAGCACGAGCCGCTGGACTTCGCGCTCTGGAAGGCGGCCAAGCCGGGCGAGCCGGCGTGGGATAGCCCGTGGGGGAAGGGGCGGCCGGGCTGGCACATCGAGTGCTCGGCGATGAGCGCGCGGTACCTGGGAGAGTCGTTCGACATCCACGGGGGCGCGCTGGATCTGATCTTCCCGCACCACGAGAACGAGATCGCCCAGAGCGAGGCGGCGAGCGGTAAGCGCTTCGCGAAGTACTGGATGCACTGCGGCTTCCTGGACATCGAAGGCGCGAAGATGTCCAAGTCGCTGGGGAACGTGGTGCGGCTGCGGGACGCGCTGGCGAAGGTGGACGCGGAGGCGCTGCGGCTCTTCTTCCTGTCCACGCACTACCGGCACCCGCTGGATTTCTCGGACAAGGCGATCGCGGATGCCGAGCAGCGCATGGAGTACTTCTACGAGACGCTGCGCAAGGTGGACGAGAAGGTGGCGGGCAAGGACTTCGGGAAGGGGCCGCTGCACGGTGAGCCGGGCCGCTTCCTGAAGGAGTTCGAGGCGGCGATGGACGACGACTTCAACTGCGCGGGGGCGCTGGGCGGGCTGTCGGGCCTCTTCGGGCTGATGAACGAGCTGGTGGACAAGCCGCCGGTGAAGGACAAGGCGCTGGTGGGGCGGACGCTCCAGGCGCTGCGTGAGGACGTGCGCAAGGTGTCCGGGGTGCTGGGGCTGTTCGAGGACGATCCGGGGCAGTGGCTCCTGCGGCGGCGGGAGCGGGCGGTGCGCGAGCGCGGCATCGACGTGGCGGAGGTGGAGCGGCTGATCGCCGACCGCAACGAGGCGCGGAAGGCGAAGAACTTCGCGGAGGCGGATCGGCTGCGCGCGGAGCTGAAGTCCAAGGGCGTGGAGATCATGGACACGGCCGGCGGCACCACGTGGAAGGTGGCTCCCCCCGCGGCAGAGACCGCCTGAACCCGCCGGTCTCCCTCCTGGCTGGCGTGCAGGCATGCAAGAAGTGCCAGCCTGCCTCATGGGCGGATGTTAAACCTCCGGGTCATGCCGGACTTCCAGATCGTCAGTGACTACAAGCCGCAGGGCGACCAGCCGAGGGCCATCGCCGAGCTGACCGAGGGGGTGCTGCGCGGGGACAGGTACCAGACCCTGCTCGGCGTCACCGGCTCGGGGAAGACCTTCACCATGGCGAACGTGATCGCCAACGTGAAGCGGCCCACGCTGATCATCGCGCACAACAAGACCCTGGCCGCCCAGCTCTACGGCGAGTTCAAGGAGGTCTTCCCGAGCAGCGCCGTCGAGTACTTCGTCTCCTACTACGACTACTACCAGCCCGAGGCCTACGTCCCCTCGTCGGACACCTTCATCGAGAAGGACTCGTCCATCAACGACGAGATCGAGCGGATGCGCCACTCGGCCACCCACAGCCTGCGCACCCGCGACGACGTGATCATCGTGGCCAGCGTGTCCTGCATCTACGGCCTGGGCACCGCGCGCTCCTACGTGGACATGGCCATCCAGGTGAACCTGGGCGCGGAGCTGGGGCGCGACACGCTCATGCGCCGGCTGGTGGAGGCCCAGTACGAGCGCAACGACTTCGACTTCCACCGCGGCACCTTCCGCGCCCGAGGAGACACCGTGGAGATCTTCCCCGCCTACGAGGAGGAGCGCGCCGTCCGCGTCAGCTTCTTCGGGGACGAGGTGGAGAAGATCACCGAGTTCGATCCGCTGCGCGGCCTCACCCTGGGCACGCTGGAGAAGATCGTCATCTTCCCCGCCAGCCACTACGTGACGGAGGAGGACACCCGCAAGCGCGCGCTCCAGACCATCCGCGACGAGCTGTCCGAGCGGCTCCAGCTCTTCAAGAAGGAGGGCAAGCTGCTGGAGGCGCAGCGGCTCGAGCAGCGCACGATGTTCGATCTCGAGATGATCGAGCAGGTGGGCTTCTGCAACGGCATCGAGAACTACTCGCGCCACTTCTCGGGCCGCGCGCCCGGCGAGCCGCCGCCGTGCCTGATCGACTACTTCCCGCGCAACCTGCTCGTCCTCATCGACGAGAGCCACCAGACGATCCCGCAGATCGGCGCCATGTACCGCGGCGACCGCTCGCGCAAGGAGACGCTGGTAAACTTCGGCTTCCGCCTGCCGAGCGCCCTGGACAACCGGCCGCTCAAGTTCGGCGAGTTCGAGGAGATGGTGCAGCAGGCCGTCTTCGTCTCCGCCACCCCGGCCGAGTACGAGCTGCAGAAGAGCAAGGGCGTGGTGGTGGAGCAGATCATCCGCCCCACCGGCCTGATGGATCCCCCGGTGGAGGTCCGCCCCGCCGCCAACCAGGTGGACGATCTGCTGGAGGAGGTCCGCGTCCGCGTGTCCCGCCAGGAGCGCGTCCTGGTGACGACGCTCACCAAGCGCATGGCGGAGGATCTCACCGAGTACTTCACGGACGTGGGCGTCAAGGTCCGCTACCTGCACTCGGACATCGACGCCATCGAGCGCACCGCCATCATCCGGGATCTGCGCAAGGGCGTCTTCGACGTGCTGGTGGGCATCAACCTGCTGCGCGAGGGCCTGGACATCCCCGAGGTGTCCCTGGTGGCCATCCTGGACGCGGACAAGGAGGGCTTCCTGCGCAGCCACGTCTCGCTCATCCAGACGATCGGGCGCGCGGCGCGAAACCTCCACGGCCACGTCCTCATGTACTCGGACCAGATGACCGAGTCGATGCAGAAGGCCATCGACGAGACCAACCGCCGCCGCGAGGTCCAGCGCCGCTACAACGAGGAGCACGGCGTCACCCCGCGCTCCGTCAAGAGCGCCATCCTGGATTTGTCCGCGCAGCTCTATGACGCGGACCCCATGGCCCTGCCCCTGGCGGCCGACGCCGCGAACGATCTGCTCATCCCGAAGGAGATCAAGCGCCTCATCGAGGAGTTCACGAAGGACATGCAGCGCGCCGCCGACGAGATGGAGTTCGAGAAGGCCGCGCAGTTCCGCGATCGCATCCTGCTGCTCAAGGACATGGATCTGGGCCTCAAGCCGCCCAGCCGCACGCTGCTGGCCGCCCCGCCCAAGCCCGCCGAGCCCCAGGGCTCCATGAAGGGCCGCCGAGGTGCCGCCGCCGCTCGGGGGCGGAGGAGGAAGTAGGCCGCCATGGATGCCCAGCTCCAGGAGAAGCTGGACTCCCTGCCCACCGAGCCCGGCGTGTACCTGATGAAGGACCGCCGCGGCCAGATCATCTACGTCGGCAAGGCCATCAACCTTCGCAACCGGGTGCGCTCGTACTTCACCCGGACGGGTGACACGCGCGTCTTCGTCTCGATGCTCGACTCGGTGCTGGGGGACATCGAGACGATGCTCGTCCACAACGAGAAGGAGGCGCTCCTCCTCGAGAACGAGCTGATCAAGAAGCACAAGCCGCGCTTCAACGTGCTGCTCAAGGACGACAAGCAGTTCATCTCCTTGCGGCTGGACAAGACGCAGCAGTACCCGCGGCTGGAGGTGGTGCGCAAGTACGAGCGGGATGGGGCGCGCTACTTCGGGCCCTACTCGAGCGCGGGCGCCATCCGCGAGACGCTGCGCCTCATCAACCGCTACTTCCACCTGCGCACGTGCACGGATCACGTGCTGGCCAACCGCAAGCGGCCGTGTCTGCTGCACCAGATCGGCCGCTGCCCCGCGCCCTGCGTCTACCCGGTGCCACCCGAGGAGTACCGTCGCAGCGTGGACGAGGTGGTGCTGTTCCTGGAGGGCAAGGCGGGCGAGCTGGTGGACGGCCTCAAGGGCCGCATGCGGCGCGCGGCGTCCGAGCTGAAGTTCGAGGAGGCCGCGCGCCTGAGGGATCAGCTCCAGGCCATCGAGCGCAGCCTGGAGCGCCAGAAGGTGGCCACCAGCGACTTCAAGGATCAGGACGTCTTCGCCTTCTACCGCGAGGGTGATCGCATCCTCTTCTACGTCCTCTGGGTCCGGCAGGGCCGGCTCAACGGCGGCCAGGCCTTCCCCTCCGGCAGCCAGGAGTTCCCGGACGAGGAGCTGCTGCCCTCCTTCGTCAACCTCTACTATGATCAGGGCAGCCTCGTGCCCGAGGAGGTCCTCCTCCCGCTGGAGCCGGAGAGCCTGGAGGGCCTGGAGTCGCTCCTCTCCGAGCGCAAGGGCGAGAGGGTCCGCGTGCTGGTGCCCAAGCGCGGCGAGAAGCATGAGCTGGTGCTCATGGCCCGCAAGAACGCCGAGCAGGCCTTCGCCGAGCGCAAGCGCACCAAGGACGAGACGGACGCGGTGCTCTCCCGGCTCCAGCAGAAGCTGCACCTGCGCAACTTCCCGCGCCGCATGGAGTGCTTCGACATCTCGCACTTCCAGGGCTCCAGCATCGTCGCCTCCCAGGTGGCCGTCACCGATGGGGACACGGACAAGTCGCGCTACCGCCGCTTCAAGATCAAGACGCTGGAGAAGCAGGACGACTTCGCCAGCATGTACGAGGTGCTCTCGCGCCGGCTCAAGCGGGGCCTGGAGGAGAAGGACCTGCCGGATCTGCTGGTGATCGACGGCGGCAAGGGCCAGCTCGCCAGCGCCCACGCGGCCATGAAGGACCTGGGCGTCGAGGGCGTGGATGTCGTCGGGCTGGCCAAGAGTCGCGACCAGGAGGTGTTCGATCGGGACGAGGAGAGCGCCCGCAGCCCCGAGCGTGTCTTCGTCCTGGGGCGCAAGGATCCCATCGTCCTGCCGCAGAACTCCGCCGAGATCTTCATGCTCACCCGCATGCGGGATGAGGCGCACCGCTTCGCCATCACCTACCAGCAGAAGGATCTGCGCAAGAGCCGCGTCCGCTCGGCCCTGGAGGAGATCCCCGGTGTGGGGGAGCTGCGCCGGAAGGCGCTGCTGCGCCACTTCGGATCACTCAAGCGAGTGGGCGAGGCGAGCATCGAGGCGCTGGCGGAGGTGGTCGGCCCCTCGGTAGCCGAGCGGGTCCACGCGGCCCTCCATGGGCACCCCGAGGAGGAGGAGGCAGACCCCGTTCGCGAGGCCTCCCTGGCCGACGCCGGCGCGGCAGTAGACGAAAAATCCTCGCAGGGAGGGTCGCCAGCCGGCTCGGCGTGATTAATTTTCCGCTCGGGAATTTCGATGGGAAAAGTACGCCGGAACCGTGGGGTTCCAGGGGTTTTTCATTGCGGCTGGGCGCGGCGCTGATTTATAGCGATCGCGTTCATAGGCACGCAAAATGAGGGTGAGGGAGCGACACATGAGGCTCTATCCGAAGGTGATCCCGATCATCTCGCGCGAATGCATCCAGCTGCTGATGCAGGACGGGGATATCGAGGTGGAGCCGATGCGGGTGGCGGATGCGGAGATGGACCTGTCGGCCATCATGCGGGAGTACCTCGCCAATGAGGAGCGTGTGAACCAGGCGACGCGCGAGGCCCTGGAGCGTCGCGGGTATGACTACTCCAAGTTCAACCAGGTGAAGCGTGAGATGGCGGACGTCCGCGGCTTCAAGATGGGGGACGAGGGCATCGAGTACGTCATCAACCAGATGATCGAGTTCCTGCTGATCAGCCGGAACGTCGAGGAAGTGTTCGCCGCCGACAATGTCCTGCGCTCGAAGATCCACAGCGTGATGAAGAAGCACCTGGACGTGGACGACGAGATCGACAAGGAGGCCCGCTCCCGCCTGAAGCACCTGCAGGAGGGCACCAGCGCCTTCGACATCGAGTACAACAAGACGGTCGAGCAGATCCGCCGAGCGCGCGGCCTCATCTAGCGGGGCCTGCACGCTCCCGCACCGCTGCCTACCTTGTGTGGAAGGGAGGCAGCGATGGCGGGTTCTCTTCTAGGCGTGATGGTGACAGGTCTCCTGGCCGCGGCGCCGGCGGGAGGCTTCACGTTCGAGGGCCGCGAGGCGAGCGCTCGGACGACTTCCCCAGTGGGCTTCTTCGCCCAGGGGACGACTCCGTACCCCAACCTGTATGAGCGAGGCCTCGGATCAGCGACGCTGACCGTGGAGGACCGGGTCTCCGGGGCGGCCACGTACGGGGACAAGGCGCGCCTGGAGGCGCAGTTCCGGCTCGGGCAACTCGACTACCGGGTGGAGCTCACCCAGCCAGGCTTCCCTCCCCTGCAGGAGGGTGGGGGCTCGGCTGCTCGCGCGGCCCTCCCTCGGCCGGGCTACCCTGTCGAGGGCGGCGTGATCCTGGATCGGGACCTGAATGGCGCCAGCGGCCGCGGCTGGCCTGCGACGACGCAGGTGCACGCGGCCATCGCCGTGTGGGGCGTGGGGAGCGTCTGGCGCAACGGGCAGCTGCTCACCGACAGCGCCGTGATCCAGGTGGATGCGCTGTCCCACGGCGCGCAGGCGGATGACGACTCCCACCAGCCCCTCGCGGTGGCGCGAGCGGGGGACACGGAGCTCGAGGTGCTCGTCTGGAACCTGCCCCTGAGCGCCGAGCCGCGCGGCTTCATCCAGTTCTCCTTCGAGGATGTGGAGATCGAGATAGGCGGGCAGTCCGTGAAGGCGGTGGCCGTGGTGCCGAACGCCCAGGGCCTGGAGTCGGGCGGCGTCGTGACGATCTTCGGGGGCGTGGGCGGAAATGCGACCTTCGTGCAGACCCCTCCTGCGCCGCAGCCGGGCGAGGGCGTCGGAGGCGCTGGCTTCGACTTCACGGCGGCGCCCGAGACGGGGACGCCGGGAGGGCCGGTGACTCCCGTGAGCCCGGGGACACTGGGCGGGCCTGCCTCCACTGATCCACTCGCCGTGAGCGGTGTCAGCGTGGGCACCGAGGGCACCCAGCAGGGGACGGCGGCGCTGGGCGTGTCGGGAGTGCCCGGACAGCCCATCAGCGGCCCCGTGACGGTCGGCGGCCCCGTGGGGCCCGGGGCCGTGACTCCGGACACGATCAGCGGCACCTTCCCCACGACGGGGGCACCCACGCCGGCCGCGAACATCTCGGGGGTCATGCCGGGGACGCCGGCTCCGGGCTCCACGCTCGCCGAGGCGTCGCCCGAGGTTCCGGGGACGCCGGCTCCGGGAGGGGCCGCGGAGTCGGGCGTGTTGCTCGAGCAGCCGGTGCCAACCCTGTCCACCGCGGGCACCTTCACCGTGTCCATCTCTCCGCCGAACTTCGGCAACTTCGCGGGGACGGGCCAGGTGAGCCCAGGCATCATCGCCACCGCGCCTCCGATCGGAACCGATACCACCATCCCGACGCCGCCGCTGCTCGGTTCACCCGCGCCGCTCACGGCGGCCCCCGCGCCGCCGCTGCTCGGCACGCCCTCGCCGCTCAACGCCGCGCCCGCGTCGGCGCTGATCACCACTCCCGCGCCCACCAACGTGACGCCGGGCACGGCCACGTCGGGTGCTGGCGCTGCGGGCGCGACTCCGGCGGCGACTCCCACCACTTCGCCCGCACCGGGCGGCACGGGCGTTCCTCCCTCCATCTGATGGAGGAGGAGCCAGGCACGGCGCGGGCGAAAAATTGACCGTTCGCTACGTGCCTGTAGCGTTCCGCGCATGTCGACGTCCGTTGCAGCCTTTGCCGTCCCCGCGACTTCGCGCTCCGCCAGCGAGGATCCGCTGCGCGAGGCGATGGAGAACCTGGCTCGGATGCTGCCTGCGCGTACGGATGCGGCGGTGCTGGTGGACCTCCTGGGAGATGATCTCCGCGAGGGGTTGGATGCCCTGGGGGACGTGGAGTGCCACTTCGCCGACGTGCTCGATGCCATGCGCCTGGCGCGCCCTTCGCCCATCAGCCTCATCTCGGCGGGCGATGATCAGCTCATCCTCGAGCGGCTCGAGGTGCTGGTGGGCGTGGTGTCCCAGGTCCGGCGTCGGCTCTCCCAGGCCGCGGGGATGATGCGGCAGTTGCCGCTCCCGCTCGGGGACAGCTGACCCGCCGCCCATGGAGGCCGGGCCGCTTCGACTCAGAGCGAGCCCAGGAACTTCACCAGCGCGGCGCGCTCCGTCGCGGACAGCGTCCGGAAGTGCTCCCGCGAGCGCTCGGCCTCGCCGCCGTGCCAGAGGATGGCCTCCTCCAGCGTTCGGGCTCGGCCATCGTGGAGATAGCCCGCGTACGGGAGGACCGTCTGGGTCAGCCCCAGACCCCACAGCGGCGCCGTCCGCCACTCTTGCCCATCCGCCACCCCATCCGGCCGCCCATCCGCCAACCCCGCTCCCATGTCGTGCAACAGCATGTCCGTGTAGGGGTGGATGCGCTGATGGGCCAGCTCCGGCAATGGGTGCTCTCCTGTCTCCAGCAGCTCGCGATGGCAGTGCCCACAGCCCGCCGCGAGGAAGAGCTCCTCGCCGTGCTGGACCTCTGCGTCCCCCAGGGCCGTGCGTGCTGGTACCGCGAGCGACTGGGCATAGAAGACCGCGGCCTCCAGCGTCTCTCGCGGCAGATCATGGGCGCCGTCGGGTTCGGGGAAGAGCGGGCTCGTGACGCCCATGTCGTTGAAGTAGGCCTCCGCCGACTGCTGGAGCAGGTTGGGACTGTTGGCCTTCAACCCGAATCGCCCCGGCGCGAGCGCACCGGCCTGGACGTCCCAGACCTCGTTGAGCCGGCCGGAGATGCCATCGCCATTGAGATCGTCGGCGTCCTCCAGGGCGCGCAAGGTGGAGACGTCCACGGCCTCGAGCAGCCCCAGGCCGAAGACAGGGGGGGGCAGCCGCAGCGAGGTGAGCAGCTCCGGGGGCAGGGGAGCGCCGTCACTCCTCGCGATGTGGATGCCTGGCCTCCGCAGGCGATAGGGCGTGCCATCCCCGTAGGCCCCCTCCTCCTCCACCCAGCTCAGGGTGACGGAGGCCTCGGGCGTGAAGCCATGGGTGGCCTGATCCGCCACCTGGGCGCCCAGGCCTGGGACTGGCACGGGGCCGTTGGGATGGCTTCGCTCGCCCTCGGGCAGGCTGACACGCACGAGGAGCTGGGTGCGCTGCGGGCCAGGCCCCATCACGGGCATGCCGCGGCCGTTGCGCAGGTGGCACGCGTTGCACGAGTTGTTGTTGAAGAGCGGCCCCAACCCCGGGTTCACGGGGGCTGGCCCCGGGACGAACACCGCCCCGAACGCCGCATCGCCCTCCCGGTGGCGCTCGAAGTGCTCCGCGGAGAGGTTCGGCGCTGGCTGGGCGAAGGCCAGTGAGGTGCGATCTTCGATGGTGGTGTCCCCTCCCGCACGGGGAGGTGGCGCCGGCTCACCGCAAGCAGAGGCCAGCGCCATCCATGAGCACAGCGTGAGCGTCCGACGCATTGTGTCTACCTCGGGTGATTACTGGATGAGCGGCTTGACGTCCGACTCGAACGTGTTCTGGGCCTTGCGGATGGCCGCCTGCGCGGCCTCGATCTCACCGGCTGCCGCCGGGTCCGTGATGGCGTCTCGGAAGGGCTCCGGGATGCGGCCGAGGGCGTCGATGGCGGCCGTCAGCTCCTGGCGGATCCGTGTATCCAGCTCCGGCCTCTCCCCCTTCACGAAGTCCGCGAGCGAGGGGCCCTTCGGCGTCGCGCCCGGCAGCCGCCCCAGATAGACGTTCTCCACGCTGCGGAGGTTGTCGGTGAAGTCCTTGAGCGAGTTGTAGGCAAACTGGCTCTCCACGAGCTGGGGATCCTTCGCGTCGTAGGGGTCGGCGATCTTCCCATTCGCCACCTCATCGAGGATGTTGATGATGCCGCCCACCATCTCCTGGGCCGCCGCCTGCACGGAGGGATAGGCGGTGTTCCCCGCTTGCCCGGCGCTCGCCAGCACGTCGCGGTACGGCGGCCGACCTTCCACCGACTGGCTCCACTCGCTGGCCAGCGCGGCGCTCACGCTCTTGAGCTCCGTGGCGAGGGCCTTCAGGTAATCGAGCTGGCGCTGCGTCAAGTCCTCGACCTTCTTCGTGCGGCCCTCGCCGAAGAGCAGGTACTCCACCGTGTGGAACCCCTTCTGGGTCTCCTGGAGGTTTCGCACGTACTCGGGCGTGAAGGCGTCATTGCTCGCGAGCACGGCATCCAGGTCCGTCCGGTTCACCGGCCAGCTGTCCAGCGCCGGGTCGTAGCCGAAGGAGTCCACGGGGCCGAAGAGGAAGCCTTCGCTCTGCTCCCAGGGCGCTCGCGCGGCGATCCAGGCCTCCTGGGCGGCCGTGAGCTGGGCGGAGGTGGGCCCCGCTGAGAGCGCCGCGACCGCGCTGTCCAGGGTGGCCAGGCGGGTGGCCAGCTGCTGGTAGGTGGGCACCACCACGTCATCCGCGAAGTGGGTGATGATCTCCGGCTGGAATCTGGACTGCTCCGCGCCGCCATCGGAGCCGCAGGCAGTCAGCGCGAGCGCGCCAGTGAGGACGAGCAAATGAAGCGAGCAGCGGGGGAGTGACATGCGTGTCTTCCTTCAGGGGGGTCAGTAGGAGAAGCCGGTCGAGAGCCTGACGGTGTTCTCCGGACGGAAGCTCGAGGTGTCGCCGAGGCGACGGTGGCTGAAGTCGAGCTTGGCGAAGGCGAGCCCCGCCAGGGTGTAGGCCGCTCCGAGCGTGTAGATGGAGCGGGCGAAGCGCGGGTTGTCGAAGAGCTCGGTGCGCGGATCGAGCAGCGCGTCCGCGTAGTCAAAGCGGACGTAGGGCTCCAGCCGGTGGTCCTCGCCGAGCGCGAGGTACGGGGCGATGTCGAAGCCCAGCTCGGCCCAGACCGCGAGCGCGTGCTCGGCCACGGGCGTGCGCGGCACGTTCAGCAGGTTGGACAGGCGGGCGTTGCGCGCCGAGATGTCATCCGCGTTCTGGAGGTAGCCCCACAGCGCCAGGGCCTTGGCGCGCCAGGGGCCCCGGTCGAGCGACAGGTGCGCGTCCAGGATCAGCAGGGGCGCGGAGACATGGCCACAGGGCGCCACCTCGCGCTCGTCCGCCTCCTCGCACGCCTTCACCAGGTCCGGCTTGGGGCGATTGCGAGTCGTGTCCCCGTAGTAGCCGGAGGCTCCGAAGACGAGGCCCTCGAAGCGGGTGACGTCCGCCCGCAGCACCGCCGCCAGGTCCGTTGCGCGCACCAGCTCGAAGCGGCGCTGGTGCCCTTGCGCCACCCAGCGCTGAGAGCTGAAGCCCGTGGAGTCCAGCCCGTTGACCACCTGCGCCGTCAGCTTCAGGCCGCTCAGCTTCGCCTGCGCCTGGAGGCCCATCTCGTCCCAGGTGTTGGGGATGAGCAGCGTCTCCGCCTCTGAGCGCAGGGTGCCCAGGTAGTCGGTGGGCCGGTAGTACTCGCTCAGCGTCCCCACGGCCACGTAGAAGCGCCCCAGCGCCAACGAGAAGCGGTCCCCGAACTTCTTCTTCAGGTACAGCTCCTCGATGAGCACCTCGCCGCCCTTCTCCACCTCCTGCTCGAACTCCCCGAACTCCTCGTTCTCGAGCTCCATCGCGGCGCCCGTGCCGCCATGCTCGAACTCCACCTCCACCTCGGCCTCCAGCCCGTACTCGGGCAGGGCCGCCTCCAGCTCCAGCACCAGCCGCGTGGTGTCGAACGTCATCCGGGCATCACGCTGAGCTCCGCCCTCGCGGTTCTGGTTCTCCCCGTGGTTGTAGAAGGCGAACTGCAGGTCCGCATACCCGCCAAGCTCCAGCTCGAGCGCAGGCCGCTTCTTCTCAACCTCCTCCTCGGCACGGGCAGAGGGCGCGGAGAGCATGATGACGGTGCACAGCAGGGCGGGAATGGGGGCGTGGCGGCTCATCGAACGGGGCAACCCTAATCGATCCTGGAGTGAATTTGCAAACCAGAATCAAAATCAGGGCAACAAAATCCCCCCTGCGAGGGGGGAGAAGGGCCTCCGGCGCTCAGCGCTGGCCGCCGGCTACCACTTGAGCTCTTCCTTGCCCTGGGCTCGCTTCTCCCTCTCCCCAGGTCGCGAGTACGCGGTCAGCGTGGCGCGCACGGCCCCCAGGTCGATGGTGCCCACGGCCACGAGCGGCAGCCGGCGCGCGTCATCCGAGATCCACACGTGCACCTCGCGCTTCTGCGAGGGCCTGTCGAGCCGCACCGCGGTCCCGGACAGGTACCAGGCATCGAACTGCCCGATGGGCAGCGAGACGCGTTCGCGCTTGACCACCGTGCCGGACATCCGCCACAGACGGCGGATGCCGTACACGTCGAAGCACACGGGCAGCCCCTCCTTCATCGGGAGCTGGCGCATCAGGTAGATGGCGCCCGCTACATCCAGCCCGTCCTTGTCGTACGTGAAGTTCAGGCGGCCCGACCGCTTGCCGATCATGTAGTTGCCTTTGACCGAGCGCGCCTTGTGCTCGAAGGCCACGTCTACCTTGCGGTGCGTCTCGTTCTCCGTGGCATCCTCGGTGTAGCGCGAAGGCCGCAGCGTCTTCGGGTGGAGGTAGCTCATCCCCACGCCCTTCACCCGCCGCACCTTGGAGAAGAAGGTGTTGGTCTGCGCCTCGATCTGGATGGGCAGCCGGCCGTTCTCGGGCCGCTGCACCTTCATCGTCATCTTTCCCGCCTGCGCGCCCATCGCATCCAGGTCGAACTCGAGCAGCTCACCCGGCATGAAGGCGATGGGCGTGCGAAGCGGAGGCAGGGGGTTCGTGCAGAGCGGCACGACCGCGGCCTGCTCGGCCGGATCGACCTTCTCGGCCGGCTCTGCCGCGTCTGACTGCCGCGGCGAGCTCTCCTGGGCCGCGCTCCCCTGGGGTACCTGGGCCCGGGCAGCGGTTGCGAGGAGGACGAGGCTGACCACGAGGACGGAGCGCATGGGGAGCATCCTTCTTCCGGCAGGGGCGTGGAAACGGGTTTCAGGGTCGGACGCCAGGACGCCTGGCATATTCGGAGGACTCCCAGCGCTTGCGCAGGTGGGCTGTCAGGTGCTGTCGGACCTGTTCCCATGTTTTGACGTTCTGCTCAATCTCGTGGCCCGAGCGGGCGAGCCGGCGCGTGAATGCCCGCGCGGAGCCTTCATCCCCCAGCCGTGCCAGCAGGTGCAGGTACTCATAGTCCTCCAGTCCGTCGCGGATGTGCTTGAGCCGCAGCGACACCACCGGCTGGTGCTCCTTCGCCCCCAGCCGTGCCACCGTCCCAGGATAGAAGAGGGTCCCGTCACCGTTGCCGCCGAACTCGAAGACATCCTTCCAAGGGTCCTTCGTGTTGTAGGCGTAGACCGTGTCGAAATAGAGCTCGCCCTCCACCCCGCTGAGGAAGGCCAGCGGCCCCATCGCCCGGTTGAGTGGGGCAGGGTGGTCCACCATGTAGGAGGCCCAGCCGCTGTAGGCGCGCTCCACCGCGCGGTCCTCCGTGGGGCCACCCGTGCAGCCGTGCGAGTTGCAGCTCTGGTACCACCACACCCGCGTCCCAGCGGGCAGCTTCGAACGCAGCTTGGACAGCGGCAGCACGTTCCTGCAGGTCTCCGGGCCGGAGCGAGGGAAGAAGCAGTTGAGGGTCGGCGTGAGGATGTCCGCCGTCCCTCGCAGCGCCTCATCCAGCGGGGCCGTGACGAGCACCGGGATGCCGCCCGCCGCGCGCACCCGCGCCGACTGCGCCCGCACGAGGGGGACATCCTCCGGCTTCGGCTCGTCCTTCGCGTAGAAGAAGAGCTGCGCGGACCAGCCCTTGCGCCGGAAGTGCTCGACGAAGGCGCGGTAGTACGCCACCTTCTCCTTCTCGGTGCTGCACTGGCGGGAGTCCCGCACCTCGGCCGTGGTGAAGCGGGCGCCGGAGGGCAGCAGGGTCCCGTCGAAGAAGGGCCCCATCTCCTCATCATACGCCTGGAAGTCCACCACCGCGCGCCCATCCTCGAAGCGCACCGGCGGCGCCTCCATGCTCATTCCATGGGCGCTGACGCGGTGCTCCAGCAGGGCCCGTCCATACGCGCGCAGCAGCGCCCGGGCCTCCGCGGACTCCGGGGGGAGCCCGTGTCCGCGCGCGATGCTGAAGAGGGAGATGCCGAAGCTCGTCGGCAGCGAGGACGTCGCTGGCAGCTCGAAGGGCTGGACCTCCACTGTGAACGGCACGGGCGCCACCGCGCTCCCGTCCGCCTTCACGCGCAGCTCGCCGCGGTACGTCCCGGGCTCCTGCTTGCCAGGCGCGCACACCTCCACGTAGAGCACGGCGGGCAGGGAGGGCTCCCCCAGCGTCTCCACCGGGACGAGCGGATCCGGCCAGGGCCCTGGCTGCCCCTGGCTGTTGGAGGGGATCTTCACGTCCACGAAGGCCTCGCGCCACAGTGAGGCGGACAGCCTTCTACCGGGGCCCTTCAGCACGAGCGGCTGCGCCGTCACGCGGCGGACGCTCCCGGGGAGGACCACCTGCGCGGCCTCGCACTCGCCCCGCGCCAGGCTCAGCCGGGCCTCCGAGGTGCCCTCCACCGAGACGCCTGGCCTCACCTTCACCAGCGATGACACCACCTTCGGCCCCGGCGCTGCAGCCAGCACCGCCGTGAGCGCCCACGCCCAACCCGCTCCCATGTCTCCGCCTTTCGCGGCCTAGCCGCCCTGCACCTCGCCCATCGCCCACAGGCGCCCCTGCTTGTACTCGGTGAGCTCCGCGACAATGGAGCCCAACGCGAAGTCCGCCTCGATCCGCACCGGGACATGGCTCGAGTCCGTCGTGAAGTACGCGACGATGTCGCGCCGGGTCTGCAGCTTCTCGGAGAACTCCGTCTGGAGCTTCACCCGGAACACCTCCCGCTCCCCCAGCGCCGTCCTCAAGCGCTGCCGCCCCTCCACCTTCGCGCGCAGCGTGAAGCTCTTGCGGCCGGTGAAGACCGGGCAGGTGTACTCCTGGCCTTCGGCGATCCCCCGGCTGCGCAGCGCGAACGCCGCGGCCGCCATGTCCATCGAGCCCGCGGGCAGCTCGTGCGTCGCCTCGACAGGGGCCGCGCCCTCGTGCTGCCGGATGACGTGGGCCGTGCGCCCTTCATCCTGCAGCTTGATCCGCTGGCGGCGCCGCTTGTTGTTCTCGTCTACGAAGAAGTCGCTGCCCAGCGAGCGCTGGGCCTCCGCCTGCCAGTACGTGACGAACTTGTCCTTGATGGGCCACACGCCGAGCGCCGGATCCGACTTCGCCAGCGAGACGATGGGCCACACCTGCTGCCCCCACTGCTTCATCGGCGCGCCCACGGTGATCTGGGCCGTCCCCGCCGTCATCCCCAGGTACTGGACCCGGTAGAGCGACTGCTCCCCTGGCCCGAATGCCTTGTTGGCCTCCTGGGCCGTGGCAACACTGGAGAAGATCATCCCTGACAGCAGGCCCACGATCGCACCCTTGAACCGCCTGTGCATGTTCGCTCCCGGACTTGGGGTCCTGCCCTCCCTCTCAAAGGTCGGGCGAATGTAGGTAGCCAGTCTTCGCGCCGCCAGCCGCGCCACCCAATCCATTCCCACTGGCATGCAATTCCCTGGACGGGGGGCCTCCCCCAGCATTCACCGAAAGGCACTCCCTTGGGTAGGAGCGGGTGGTAGAGGCGGGCTCTCGCCTGCCTGCACGCCGGCCGGGTGGGGAGAAGGGCGCGTGTCACCTCCTCGCAGAGTGAACGAGATCAAGCGGCCTCGGGAGGGCGCTGATAACCTGGGTGCGACGGCGCCCGATGCGCCGCGCCCACGCAGAGGAGAGTCGACGCTCATGCAGAACTTCGACTTCAACGATGACGATGACAAGAAGGGCAAGGGCAAGCGCGAGGGCAAGGCGCTGAAGGAGTGGGACTGCCCGAGCTGCTACGCCAACAACCCCACGGATGAGCCCATCTCGGAAGGGGAAGAGCTCCGCTGCAACTACTGCGGCAACGAGTTCAAGACGTCCTTCACCGATGCGGGCAAGCTGCGCCTCAAGGAGCTGTAGCCGCCGCGGGGCTCAGTCCCGCTCTCCGAAGATGGCGGTGCCCACCCGCACGACCGTGGCCCCTTCTTCGATGGCCAGCTCGAAGTCGTGCGTCGTCCCCATGGACAGGCCCATGAGCCCCTGCGCATGGGCCAGCTCCCGCAGCTGCCGGAAGTACCCGCGCGCCTGCTCCAGGTCCTCCGTAGGCGGGGGGAGCGCCATCAGCCCCTCCAGCCGCAGGCCCGGCAGCGCGCGCACCTGCTCCAGGAAGGGCCCGAGCGCCGCCGGGGCCAGCCCGCTCTTGCTCTGCTCGCCCCCCAGGTTCACCTCGACGTAGCAGGGCAGGGGCGCATCGGCCCGGCGCTTGGACAGCTCGCGCGCCACGTCCAGCCGCTCCAGCGCGTGGAAGGCGTGCGCCGCCCGGGCCACGTACTTCACCTTGTTCGTCTGCAGCGGCCCGATGGCGTGCCAGCGCAGCCCCTCCAGCCCGGCCAGCTCCGCGGCCTTGTCCCGCAGCTCCTGCGCGTAGTTCTCGCCGAAGTCTCGCTGCCCTGCCTCGTACGCCTCGCGGATGAGCGCCGAGGGCTTGAGCTTCGACACGGCCAGCAGCGTCACCGACTCCACGGGGCGCCCCGCGCGCGCGCACGCCGCGGCGATCCGGGAGCGGATCTCCCCCAGGCGCTCGGCCACACCGCTCATGGTGCCCTCCAGGGCAGGGGGACCCCCGCGCGCGTCAACAGCTCCAGGGTCTCCCCCAGGGGCAGGCCAATGACGTTGGTGGGGCTGCCCTCCACCGCGGCGACCAGGAACCCGCCTCGGCCCTGGATGGCGTAGGCCCCTGCCTTGTCCAGCGGCTCGCCGGTGCCCACGTACCAGTCGATCTCCCCGGCGGAGAGCGCTCGAAAGGTGACGCCGGTGCGGACCACCGTGGCGGAGTCGGCGCGGCCCGCCAGCGCTACACCCGTGTAGACGGCGTGGGTACGGCCGGAGAGCCGACCGAGCATCTCCTGCGCCTCGGCCGGCCCGCTCGGCTTGCCGAGCAGCTCCGCGCCCAGGACCACCGTGGTGTCGGCCGCCAGCACCCAGGCGCCCGGATGCCGCTCGGCCACGGCGCGGGCCTTGGCGCGAGCCAGCCGCAGCACGTAGGCGTCGGCCGCCTCACCTGCCAGGGGGGTCTCGTCCAGATCCGCCGCGGAGACCGTGAAGCGCAGTCCTAGCTGGGAGAGCAGCTCGCGCCGCCGCGGCGAAGCGGAAGCAAGGACGAGGGGCGTGGGATCCTCTAGAGTGTGCATGTCGTACGGCTCGGAGCCCTTAGCAGAACTGCGCCTTGGAGTGGACCCCTGATGAACCCCGCTGATCTCCTCTCGGCCATGAAGCGGACGGTGGAGCAGCTGGCCGCGTTCAACGAGATGGCGAAAGCGCTCACTTCCACACTCGAGCTGCGGGAGGTGCTGACCCTGGTGATGCAGAAGGTGAGTGATCTGCTGCAGCCGCGCAACTGGTCACTCCTCCTCCAGGACGAGAACACGGGGAAGCTCTACTTCGAGATCGCCGTGGGCGAGGGCGCGGGCGCCCTCAAGTCGCTCCAGCTCTCGCCGAACGAGGGCATCGCCGGCACGGTGTTCTCCACGGGCACGGCCCGGCTGGTGGATGACGTGAGCGGGGACTCCTCCTTCGCCCCACGCTTCGATCAGGCCTCCGCCTTCCGCACGCGCTCCATCCTGGCCGTGCCCCTCATCGCCCGAGGCCGGGTGCTGGGCATCATCGAGCTGGTGAACGGCCCCAAGGATCCGCCCTTCACCCCGGATGACCTGACGACGCTGGCGACCATCGCGGACTACGCGGCCATCGCCATCGAGAACGCGCGCAACTTCCGCCGGGTGCAGGAGCTCACCATCACGGACGAGCACACCGGCTGCTTCAACGCCCGCCACCTGCGCGCGCAGCTCGATCACGAGGTGCGGCGCTCGCAGCGCTTCCACCACCCGCTGTCGCTGGTGTTCCTCGATCTGGATCACTTCAAGAACGTCAACGACACCCACGGCCACCTGGTGGGCAGCGCGCTCCTCAAGGAGGTGGGAGAGCTGCTGATGGCCTCCAGCCGCCAGCTCGACCTGGTGTTCCGCTACGGAGGAGACGAGTTCGCGCTGCTGCTGGTGGAGACCGATCCCGACGGCGCGCTCACCATCGCCCGGCGCATCCGGGACGCGTTCCGCGCCCGGCGCTTCATGCAGTCCCAGGGGCTCGAGCTCTGCCTCACCGCGAGCCTGGGCGTGGCCACCTTCCCGGACCACGCGCGCTCCGCCACGGATCTGATCCGCGCGGCGGACTTCGCCATGTACGCCGCGAAGGCCCAGGGGCGCGACGGTGTGTGCCTCGCGGAGCGCGTGCCCACCGATCCCGACGTGGTGCCTCCAGCACGCTGAGTCATCCGCGACTCCGCGGACCTTCCAGCAACAATAGCGTCAGGCGTGGCCGCTACACTTCTCGGCAGGTTCGGGATCGGCCCTGGCCTACGAACTGGTACGACACCCATGCCCATCGACTACGACGCCAAGAAGATCGAGATCAATCAACGCCTCGCGGACTGGGCCAAGAGGCCAGATTCCGACTTCGCGCGGTTTCAGATGACTCGGCAGCAGGCGGCCGATCTCATGTGGGAGACCAGTGGGCGCCTCGTGTTCCCGTGGGATCCCGACTACGAGCAGCTGCGCGCGGTGGCGTACGTGAACTTCGAGAACGTGCGCCCGGCGGCGATCGGGGTGTGCGAGTCCCTGCACGACGTGCGGACCTTCATGAAGTTCATCCGCGAGCAGCGGGAGGCCAACCCCTCGTTCCGGTGGGTGACGCGCGCGGGTGGGCACAGCACCGCGGGCTACTCCACCGTCGAGGGCGGGCTGATGCTGGACGTGCGCGGCCTGGACAGCATCTTCGTCCAGCCCCAGCGCAGGCTCGTCCATGTGGGCCCCGGGACCCAGATGCGGGACTTCTACCGCACCATCGATGACTACGGCCTCTTCGCCCCGGCCGCCATCTGCCCGGACGTCCGCATCGGCGGCATGATGCAGGGCGGCGGCTTCGGCTTCGGCTCGCGCATGTTCGGGATGAGCTGTGACGCGGTGTCCGAGGTGGAGGTGGTGCTGGCCAGCGGCCGGCAGGTGGTGGCCAACGAGCGCCACAACCGCGATCTCTTCTGGGCCGTGCGCGGCGGCACCGGCAACAACTTCGGCATCGTCACCCGGGTGACCTACCGGCTCCTGCCGCTGCAGGAGGTGGGCGCCGTCCTCATGCGGTGGCGCCTGGGGACCGACGAGGAGGCGGCGAGGGGGGCCCACGCGCTCGACATCATGCAGCGGCGCTACATGGGCTCGAACAACGACCGGCGCCTCGGCTACCTCGCGCTCCTCCAGCATGGCCCGAGCTTCGACGGGCCCTATCTGATCGTGCGCGCCATGTACCGCGGGCCGCGGGGCCTGTGGCAGCAGCTGCTCAGCGAGCTGATCGCCACGCCGGGCTGCGAGATCCAGTGGGAGGACGTGGGCACCTTCTACTCGATGAACAACAAGCTCATGGGCTACGCGCAGGAGCCGGACCTCCTGCCGTACCCGGAGAACCTGCTGGCCCTGTCTCCTCGGCAGGAGAAGCAGTCGCGGTACTACGACAAGCCGCTGGGCGTGGAGGGGTGGCGGCTGATGGTGGACCACATCCGCAGCGCCCCGGCGACGATGAAGATCGGCCCTCAGATGGTGATCGAGCCCGCGGGGGCGGCCATCAACGACAGGCGGCGTGGCGAGAACGCCTACATCCACCGGCGCGCCGACTTCAGCACGTACCTCAACACGTACTGGGACAGTGAGGAGGAGAAGCCGAAGGCGTTCGCCTTCATGAACCGCTGGCTGGAGATCGGCGAGCCGTGGAGCAACGGGGAGGCCTACCAGAACTACCCCAAGCCGTACATCACCGACTGGTCGCGGCGCTACTGGGCCGAGTACTACCCGGCGCTCTGCTTCGTGAAGCGGAAGTACGATCCGACCAACCTCTTCAGCTTCGAGCAGAGCATCGGCGCCGACGGCAAGTGCCGGGACTGCGTCATCGAAGACTTCGAGGAGCTCGTCCCGGAGATCGCCAGGAGCCTGCGCCAGCCGATCACGTTCCCGGAGGACATGGCTACCGAGGACGACGCGGCGTGACGGCGGCGCCGAGGCCCTCCAGCCTCCTGACAGCGCCAGGCGCGTGGTCAGGAGGCTGCAGCACGGCGGGCCGCCAGGCGACGTGAGGCGGAGCTAGCTGGAGCCCACCACGCTGTCGATGGCCTCGGTGTTGGTGACCACCGTGCCCTGCTTGCGCAGCGCCTTGAGGAAGGAGTCCTCGAGCTCGATCTGCTTGGCGCGGCGGGCCTGCTGGCGCAGCTCGTCCTTCTTCTTGTTGAACTCCTCGTCGCTGGCCTTCTGGCGCTCGGTGACCTGGGCCAGCACGAAGCCCTCGCCCACGGGGAACACCTGGTCCAGCACCTGCGGGCCCTGGGCGGCGAACGACGCCGAGATGAGCTGGGGCGCGGGGCCCAGGTAGGGCACCGACTCGCTGCCCGCGGTGAAGCTGCCCGTCTCCACCGCCTCCGGGCGCGTCTCCGTCTCGAAGCGCTGGAGCGCCGGCTGGCCCGCCTTCTCCGGCGGGAAGAGCTCCTGCAGCGTCCTGCCGCCCTTGAGGGTCGCCAGCGCCTTCTCCGCCTCTGCCTTCGCCATCTCCTTGGCCTGCTGCTGCTTGAGGAGCGTGGTGGCGATCTCGTTCTCCACCTCCGCCAGCTTCCGGTCCGCCGCGGCCTGCTTGTGCTCCACCTTCACCACGTGGAAGCCCAGCTTCGTCTCGATGGGCTCCGAGACGCTGTTCGGCGCCAGCGCGAAGACGGCGTCCGTCAGGGCCGGATCCAGGCTGCCGCGCTCCACCAGGCCCAGGTCGCCGCCCGCGGCCTTGGTGCCGGGATCCTCGCTGCGCTCGCTGGCCACCGTGGAGAAGTCCTTGTTGGCCTCGACGATCTCCTTGCGGATCGCCTCCGCGCGGGCCTTGGCCTCCGCCTTCTGCTCCGCCGAGGCGTCCGCCGGCAGCTTCACCAGGATCTGCCGCGCCTTCACGCGCTCCGGCTGCTGGTACATGAAGCGGTTCGTCTCGTAGTAGTCCGAGATCTCCTGGGCGTGCGCCTTCTTGAACTCCTCGATCTGCTCGGGCGTGGGGGGCGGCACCTTCGCCGCGTACATGGTGGGCAGGAAGCGCGCGAACACCACCTTGGCCTGGTTGGCGTCCTTCTCGTAGCGCGCGCGGACCTCTTCATCCGAGACGACGGCGCCGTTGCGCACCACCTCCATCATCTTCCGCGCCGCCAGCTCATGGCGCAGATCCTCCTCGTACTGCTGCTCCGTCATCCGGTAGAAGTCGCGCAGCATGGTGCGGTAGTGCTGGAAGTCGAACTGGCCGTCCTTCTGGAAGTCCGTGTTCTTGTGGAGGACCTCCACCAGCTCGGCGTCCGAGGCGACGATCCCGTACCGGTTCGCGGCCTGGGAGACCAGCTCGCTGTCCACCAAGCCCTGCACCACCTGCTGTGGCAGCATCTGCCGCACGTAGGACTCGGGGATGGGCACGCCGCGGTTGCGCAGGTTGTTGAGCTGGTTGTTGTAGCGGAGGATGAAGTCGCGCAGCGGGATCTCCTCACCGTTGACGACCGCCACGGTGCTTGGGGCAGCCTGCTGGCCACTGCCGCTGAAGCCCGTGCTCCCCGGCCCGAAGCTCAGGGTAAACACCACTGCGATGGCGATGATGAACGCCAGCGAGACGACCTTCCGGGGGCTCAAACCTTCCATGGTGCTGTCGCTTCTTCCTGCTGGGCGCCGGAAATCACCTCCGCGGAAGGACTCGCGGCGCGGGTTTGTTGGATGCCCGGCTGGTAGGTAGACGGTTCTGCTCCACCCCCGCGCAGGGCCTTGACTGCGTAGGATAACCCCCCAGAAAATGCAAGCGATTTACAGTGTTTAGCCGCCCGCCCTCCTTGCTGATCCTCATTCCCTACACGGGGACTCCGGCCCAGTGCTATCGCTCTTCAAGCGGTACCGTCAGCTGCTCATCGTGAGTGTGCTGCTGCTCTACCCGCTGGTCGCCTTCCTGGTGACCGGCCGGCGGGGCCGTGAGCCCAACTTCCTGGATCGCGCCCTCATCGCCATGACGTCGCCGCTCCAGTCCGGACTCAACTGGATCATCGACGGCGTGGTGGGCACGGTGAACCACTATGTGGACCTGCGGGGCGTGCGGCTGGAGAATGACGCGCTGCGACTGGAGAACATGCAGCTGCGCGCGGCGGTGCAGGCGCTGGGAGAGGCGCGCTCCGAGAACGAGCGGCTGAGGCAGCTGCTGGCCTACGCGGAGGCGGCGCCGGGGCCGGAGATCCCCGCGCGGGTGGTGGGGGTGAACCCGGTGGCGCGGCTGCTGTCGGTGCGGATCAGCAGCGGGGAGCAGCAGGGCGTGTTCCAGGGCATGTCGGTGGTGACGCCGGATGGCATCGTCGGGCAGGTGATCCGGACGACGGGAGGCTACGCGGACGTGGCGCTGGTGACGGATCCGCAGAGCCGGGTGGGCGTGAGGGTGCAGCGCTCGCGGGCGCGGGGCACGGCGGCGGGCGCGGGCAACGGGCCGCTCAGGCTGGAGAACATGCTGCGCACCGAGGACGTGGAGAACGGCGAACTGATCATCACCTCCGGGACGGATGGCGTGTACCCGCCGGGGCTGGTGGTGGGGCGCGTGGCGAACCTCGCGAAGAAGGAGCACGGCATGTTCCAGGGCGCGGACATCCTGCCCGCGGTGGACACGACGAAGCTCGAGGAGGTGCTCGTGGTGGGCAGCCCGTACCGCCAGGCGGCGCCGGTGGTGGAGGGGACGCGATGAAGTTCCTGGTGACGGTGGGGCTCGCGCTGTTGCTGCTCACGCTGGAGTCCGTGCTGGTGCAGCGGGCGGGCCTGGTGCTCACCCGCATTGACGTGACGGTGGTGCTGCTGTCGTTCCTCGCGCTGCGCGCCTCGCTGCTGGAGGGGGCCTGCTCCGCCTTCGCGGTGGGCTACCTGCTGGATCTGATGAGCGGCCAGCCCACGGGCCTCTTCACCTTCCTGGGCGTCTTCATCTTCCTGGCCGGGCGGCTGGTGTACTCGCTGCTGGACGTGCGCGGCACGCCCGCCTTCGTGCTCTTCACCATGGGCGCGGACATGGCCCATGGGCTGCTGGCGGCCTTCTTCGGCTGGCTGACGGTGAAGGACGGCTCGGCCACGGCGGTGCTGCCGGGCCTGCCGCTGCAGGTGGCGCTCACTGGGGCGGCGGCGCTCGCCCTCTATCCGCTGCTGCGCAGGATCGAGGCGCGCCAGGAGCGCACCCAGGCCGGAGGGCTGCTGTGACGCCTCCGACGCTTGGCAACACCACGCCAGGCCGCGATCTCAAGCGGCGCTTCCTGTGGCTGGGCCTGGCCTTCGTGGGGGGCCTGCTCGTGCTGTCCATGCAGCTGTACCGGCTGCAGATCATCCGCGGCGAGGAGTACGCCGCCAAGAGCGTGGCCAACTTCGTGAAGGAGGTCCGCCTGCGCGCGGACCGCGGCGTCATCAAGGACGCGCGCGGCACCATCCTGGTGGACAGCCGCCCCTCGTTCGACGCCTTCATCACCCCGGCCTTCTGCACGGACTGCGCGGCGCAGGTGCTGCCTCGGCTGGCCGAGCTGCTGGGCTGGGACGCGGAGCAGCGCCAGAAGGTGGAGGAGCTGGTGCGCGTGGGGCGCCGCAGCGCCCCCTTCCAGCCGGTGCCGATCCGCATCGATCTCACGCGGGACGAGCTGGATCTGCTCAACGCGCGGCGCGACATCCTGGACGGCGTGGAGGTGGTGCCGGTGCCGCACCGCAACTACCGCACGGGCTCGGTGCTCTCGCACGTGCTGGGGTACATGAACGAGATCACCCAGGACGAGCTGGGGCGGCTCAACGCGGACGGGGCGAAGTACGCGCTGGGCGACTACATCGGCCGGCGTGGCCTGGAGCGCTACTTCGAGTCGCGGCTGCGCGGGGTGGACGGGGTGCGCAAGGAGGTGGTGAACGCGCGAGGGCAGACGCTGACGGATCTGAACGAGAAGCTCGGAGAGAACTCGGTGGTGTTGCCCCAGGCGGGCAGCAACGTGGTGCTCTCGCTCGACATGCGGCTCCAGGAGGAGGCCGAGAAGGCCTTCCCGGGCGTGGCCGGCGCGGTGGTCGCCATCGACGTGAACACCGGCTTCATCCGCGCGGTGGTGTCGAGGCCGGGCTTCGATCCCAACCTGCTCACCGGCCGCGTCACGTCGTCGCAGATGGTGGAGCTGATGAAGGATCCGCTCCAGCCGATGATCAACCGCGTGGCCGCCCAGCACTACAGCCCGGGCTCCACGTTCAAGGTCGTCACGCAGCTGGCGGCCTTCAAGTCCGGCCAGTTCCGGCCGGAGTCGGTGGTCAACTGCCTGGGCGGCTACAAGCTCGGCGCGCGCACCTGGCGCTGCCACAAGGACGCCGGCCACGGCCCCATGGATGCGAAGCACGCGCTCCAGTACTCGTGCAACACCTGGTTCTACAAGGTGGCGGACACGATCGGGCTGGATGCCATCTCGGAGATGGGCAAGGCGCTCGGGCTGGGCAGCCCCACGGGCATCGGCGTGCTGGGCGAGGTGCCCGGCATCATGCCCAGCACCGAGTACCATGATCGGCTCTCCCCGGGCGGCTACGCCAAGGGCATGGCGCTCAACAGCGCCGTGGGCCAGGGCGACGACAACGTGACGCCGCTGCAGCTGGCGCTGGTGTACGCGGCGATCGCCAACGGCGGCACGCTGTACAAGCCCCAGCTCGTGCAGCGCATCGAGGACCTGGATGGCCACGCCATCGAGGCGTTCGACCCGCAGGTGGTGCGCCAGATGGAGATCAACCCCGCGCACCGCAAGGCCATCGTGGACGCGCTGGTCGCGGTGGTGCACGAGGCGGGAGGCACTGCCTATCGGACGCGGCTCCAGGATGTCCTGGTCGCGGGCAAGACGGGCACCGCCCAGGTGGTTCGCATCGGCGCGGTGCGCCTGAAGACGCACCAGATGGACTTCTTCGCGCGCCACCATGCCTGGTTCGCCGGGTTCGCGCCCGCCGACAACCCGGAGATCGCCGTGGTGGTGCTCAACGAGCACGGCGGGCAGGGCGGCTCGGACGCGGCGCCCACGGGCATGGCCGTCATCCAGAAGTACTTCGAGCTGAAGAAAGAGGACGCGAGCTCTCCGCCGCCGCGCTCCAACCAGCCCTACGTCCTGACGCTGCCTCCGGCGCCGAAGCTGGAGGACGTCATGCTCACCCGCGGCGCGAGCCCCCCGAATGCAGCTCAGCATTGAACGACGCATGGTGCCCCACGTCCCGTGGGGCCTGATCTTCTGTGTCCTGGCCATCGCGGGGCTGGGCATCTGGAACCTGGCCTCGGCGGCGCGGCCCCCGCACTCGTCCGTCTGGTCTACCCAGCTGATCTACCTGGGCGTGGGCCTGGGGGCGGGGCTCATGGTGTGCCTGGTGGACTACCGCTGGATCCAGCGGATGGTGGTGCCCATCTACGTGCTCAACATCCTGGCGCTGATCGCCCTGCGCTTCGTGGGGCACAAGGCCAAGGGCGCCGAGAGCTGGTTCGTGCTGGGCCCGGTGCGCGTGCAGCCCGCCGAGTTCATGAAGATCGGCGTGCTGCTGATGCTGGCGAAGATCTACCACGACGACTTCCGGCCCAACCAGGAGTCCTACGGGCTGCTGCGGCTGTGGAAGCCGGTGCTGGTGGTGGCGGTGCCCTTCGTGCTCGTGCTGGTGCAGCCGGATCTGGGCACGGCGATGATGATCTTCCTGTCCTCGCTCACCGTCATCCTCTTCGGCCGGGTGCGCTGGTACCTGGTGGCGGTGATGGTGGTGGGGGTGCTGACGGCCGCGGGCGTGATCTGGAACGACTACGTGCGGGAGGCGCCGGAGCCGAAAACGACGATCCTCCGGCACCACCTGAAGAAGCACCAGAGCCAGCGCATCTCCGGGTGGCTGGATCCCGAGGCGGATCTGCGGGGCAGTGGCTACCACGCCGCGCAGTCGAAGATCGCCGTGGGCAGCGGCCTGATGATGGGCAAGGGCTGGCGGGAGGGCACCCAGACGGGCCTGTCCTTCCTCCCCGAGCAGCACACGGACTTCATCTTCTCCGTGTGGGCGGAGGAGCACGGCTTCCTGTTCTGCCTGATGCTGCTGGTGCTCTATGGAGGGCTGTTCTCCCTGGCGCTGGCGGTGGGCTTCAACGCCCGGGACCGGTTCGGCTCCTTCGTGGCCGTGGGCGTCACCGCCATGCTCTTCTGGCAGGTGTTCGAGAACATCGGCATGGTGATTGGCCTGCTGCCGGTGACGGGCATCACGCTGCCGCTGATGAGCTACGGCGGCTCCTCCATGCTCTCGGTGATGCTCAGCATCGGCCTGCTGGTGAACATCAGCATGCGCCGCCACATGTTCTGAGTCAGAAGGCGCGGCCGGCGAGGATCGTGCTCACCACGGTGAAGTAGATGATCACCCCGGTGACGTCCACCAGCGTGGCCACGAAGGGCGCGGACGCGGTGGCGGGATCCAGCCCCAGGCGGCGCAGCAGGAACGGCAGCATGGAGCCGCACAGCGTGCCGAACATCACCACGCCCACCACGCTGAAGCCCACCGCGACGCCCACCCACACGTAGTGGGGGCCGTAGAGCGCCTCGCGCCCGGGCCAGAGGATGATGCGCAGCGCGCCCAGCGCCCCGAGGAACACGCCCAGGGCGATGCCGCTGGTGCTCTCCCGCAGGGCCACGCGCCACCAGTCGTGCAGGGAGACGTCGCGCACCGCCAGCGCGCGGATGATCAGCGAGGTGGCCTGGGAGCCGGAGTTGCCGCCCGAGGAGATGATGAGCGGCACGAAGGCGCTCAGGAAGACGGCCTGGGCGATGGCGTCCTGGTAGTGGGCCATGGCCGTGGCGGTGAACATCTGCCCGAAGAAGAGCACCGTCAGCCAGCCCACCCGCTTGCGCAGCATCTCCGCGATGCCGATGTCCAGGTAGGGCGCCTCGAGGGCCTCCATACCGCCCATGCGCTGGATGTCCTCGGTGGCCTCCTCCTCGGCCACGTCGAGCACGTCGTCGTGCGTGATGATGCCCAGCAGCACCCCCTTCGAGTCCGTCACCGGCAGCGCCACCCGGTCGTACTTCTCGAAGATGCTGATGATCTCCTCGCGGTCCGCGGTGGCCAGGATGCTGACGAGCTGGCGGTCATGGATGTCGGTGACGCGGGTGTCCGGCCTGGCGAGCACCAGCGAGGCCAGGCGCACGTCATCCAGCAGCCGCCCCTTCTCATCGGTGATGTAGAGGATGTTCAGCGTCTCGCGCCCCTGGCCGTGGGTGCGCACGTACTCGAGCGCCTCCGCGGCGGTGAGGTTCCCCGGGAGGGTGAGGAACTCCGGCGTCATGTAGCGGCCGGCGCTGCGCTCCGGGTACCCCAGCAGCTCGCGGGCGATCTTCAGCTCCGCGGGCGCCAGCGAGGTGAGGATCCGCCGCGTCACCTCCGCGGGCAGCTCCTCCAGCAGGCGCGTGCGGTCGTCCGGCGCCATCTCGTTGAGCAGGTTCTTGAGATCCTCGTTGCCCAGCGTCGTCACCAGCTCCGACTGCTGGTGCGGCGGGAGGTACTCGAAGGCCAGCGCCGCCATCTCGCGCGGCAGCAGCCGGAACAGCACCCCGCTGTCCTTGGCCGGCAGATCCTCGATCACCTCGGCCACGTCCGCCGGATCCATCTCCGTGAACGCCTCGCGCAGCGAGTTCCAATCCCTGGCACGGATCAGCTCGTCGAACTCGGGCTTGAGGAGGTTTCCCAGCATGCAAACTCCGCGCGCGATGAAGGGGGCGCATGGTGTATGAATCGCGCCGGTTCCGATACGGGATTCTTCCAGAGGCCGCGGAGGCGATGATGCAACGAAAGGGTGCCCAGAAGGGCAGGGCTCCCGCCCATGTGGCGGGCACTCAAGCGCCCGCCGTGAAGGCTGGGGAGCCGAGCCGTGCGCCGGGTGAGAAGGGCGTGAGCCGGCCAGTGGAGGGCTCAGGCCCTGGCGGATCCTCAGCAGGGGGAGCGCCCATCCCCACGGAGGGGGCAGCCCCGGATCGGGGAGGCCGGCGCCCGGGTGTCCATGTCCCTCGGATCTCCATGCCGGCGCCAGAGGAGCGGCGCTCCGGAGGACGCACGGAGGAGCCCAGGAGCCAGGCCGGGCGGTCCGCTCCGCCCGCGCTCGCGCCCATCATCGAGACCCAGGTGGGCGATGAGCCGGAGCACCGGCACTTCCCGCGGGCGCGGATCGCGACGCGCTTCGATCTCTGGAGGGAGGAGGGCGGGCAGCGGACCTTCTCCGCGACGTTCATCTCCCAGAACGTGAGCGTGAGCGGCGCCTTCCTGGAGAGCACCTTCTTCCTGCCCTTGGGCACGGAGGTCCAGGTGCGCTTCTCACTGGAGGAGGGCACCGAGCCGGTGCTGGCGCGCGCGGAGATCCTCCGCGAGGAGCGCTCTCCCTCGGGCGGACGCTCCGGCTTCGGCATCCGCTTCGTGGAGTTCACCGGGCAGACCGAGGTCTCCCTGGCCCGGCTCTTCCTCGGCATGCGGCTGAGGACCTTCGCCGAGGGCTACCTGCAGTCCCGCCGGGCCCGCTCGCTGCCCAATGAGCTGGAGCGGGTGGTGGACGTGCTCGCCGCGTGGGAGCTGCTCAAGGCAACCTCCCCCGGCGATCCCTGGCGCGGCGAGTGAGCCGCGCTCAGGCGCTCTTGCCGTTGGCGAGCTGGCGGCGCCGCGCGGCCTGGTAGTGCGCCGAGCACAGGCCCTTGGAGCGAGACTCGCGCTCGCAGCCGGTCACCGTGCAGCGCCGATCCGTCGGCACCGGCGCGCCAGACACCATCTTGGGCGGCCGCCCGCGCCGCCGCATGGGGGCCGCGGCGTTGCCATTCGGGGGGACGTAACCGTTGGTGTGAAGAGCCTGCGCCAGCGCCCGCCCCATCGCGGACCCGAACGCCTCTGCCAGCATGACCAGGGAGGGGGGCAGAGACGCGCTGCCGGAGGACATCGAGGACATTGAAGACTTTCGAGGGCGTGCCATGGGAAACTCCTGGAAATCAGAGATAGCTGGTTAAGCGTGGAAGGGATGCTGGTCTGCTTATTTGGACGTTGAATGTACGTCTGTCAACACATGGATGAATGGCTTGACACGAATTCTCAACTGCTGAGGGACATGTCTGGGCGGGGACTGCAGGGCTGCGAGGAATGAGCAGCGCGTGGGCGACTGCTCACCGGGGATGAGGCTCATCCCCATCGATCAGGAGGGGCAACGCGGACGCTTCCAGGAGCGCGAGCCAGGTCTGCTCGAGCACTCCGAACGTCGGGCCGGACGTTCCTGTCTGGGTACTGAAGGCCCCACCCGGGCGAGGCACGAGGCCCCGCGCGGGTAGAGGAAGGGTCAAAGCGCCTGGGTGATGGCGGCTTCGATCTTGGCTTTGGGGACCGCGCCGACGATCTGGCTCACCACCTTGCCACCCTTGAAGACGAGCAGCGTGGGGATGGAGCGGATGCCGTACTGCTGCGGCGTGTCCTGGTTGTCGTCGATGTTGAGCTTGGCGAACTTCACCTTGCCCTTGTACTGCGAGGCCAGATCCTCGACGGCTGGGGCGATGGCCCGGCACGGGGCGCACCAGGTAGCCCAGAAGTCCACCAGCACCGGCGTATCGGACTGCAGCACCTCCTTGCTGAAGTCCCCGTCCCCGATGTTCATCACGTCAGCACCTGCCATGGGTGTCTCCTTACGGGCCGCTCCGCTGCGGGCCCCGGCCATGCGCGTCGTCTAGTACGCACGCCAGGGGCACTGCAAGGATCGGTAGATCCCCGGCGGCCTCGTTCCGTGAGATGCAGACGCTGGAGGTACGTTTCAAGCAGGCAGGCGCCAAGAGAGACGGGCTCCCAGGCCGGGGGTGATGTAAGCTGGTAGACGTGATGAAGCTCTTCCTGCCCCAGAGCCAACTCGAGGAGTGGGCCCTGGCAGACAAAGCGGACCTGAAGGACGGCAAGCTGGTGGTGATGGTGGAGGGGGGCGCGAGCTTCCCCGCCGTTCCCGCCGTGCACTTCGTGCAGCTCGTCTCGGGGGATGACACCCACAAGCTGGTCGCCAAGGTGAAGACCGAGACCCAGCTCGCCAGCCTGGGCGCCGAGCAGATGGCGGACTCGGTCATCGTGGGAGAGACGGCCTACGAGGTCGTCCCAGGTTATCTCACAGAGGTGGCGCTCGCCCCACGCCCGGCTGACAAGAAGCCGAGCAACGAGACGGACCTGCTGGCTGCCTTCATTCTCAACAAGATGGGCTGACCCGCCGGTCGCCCAGCGTTATGTCGCTGCCGCTATGAACCAGAACCTGGTCTCGCTCGCCTGCCACGCCTACGCCTTCGCCGCGCTGGTGTACCTCACCTACCTGGCGCGCCAGTGGAGCGCGCTGGCCATGGCGGGCCGCGTGCTGCTGGGCGGCGGGCTGGCGCTGCATGGGGTGGCGCTCGTCTCGCTGCTCGGCGCGCAGGGGGGGAGGCCGGTGGGGGCGGCCCAGGGCTTCTCCACTCTCGCCTTCCTGCTGCTGGTGCTGGGGCTGGTGCTGGATCTGCGCTACCGCAAGCCGGTGATCGGCGCGTTCATCACCCCGCTGGCGGTGGCGGTGCTGCTGCCCGGGCTGCTGCTGCAAGGGGGGCAGGAGCCGCTGGCCCCCGGCCTCCGCCAGCCGCTGCTGCCGGTGCACATCGCCATCGCGTTGCTGGGGATGGCGGCCTTCGCCGTCGCGGCGGGGGTGGGCGTGATGTACCTGCTGATGGAGCGGCAGGTGAAGGGCAAGCGCTTCGGCCTGCTCTTCTCGAGGCTGCCCTCGCTCGAGTTCCTGGACACCCTCAACCGCCGGCTGGTGGTGGCGGGCTTCATCGCCCTCTCCATCACGCTGGCCACCGGCGCCTTCTTCGCCGTGGGCTCCAGCCAGGGCTTCACCTGGATGCTGGACGCCAAGGTGATCGCCACCTTCGTGGCCTGGGGGCTCTTCGCCGGGCTGGCGGGCGCGCGGGTGCTCGTGGGCTGGCGGGGCCGGCGCGTCGCGCTGCTGACGATGGCGGGCTTCGCGCTGGTGCTGGTGTCCTTCCTTTCCTCCTATGACTTCTCCGACGGGGGGATCCGCTAGCCATGGAGTTGATATGCATCGGGCTGTCCCACCGGACGGCGCCCCTGGAGGTACGCGAGCGGCTGGCGCTGCCGGAGGCACGGCAGGTGGAGGTGCTGCAGCGGCTGGCGCAGGCCTCCTCGGAGGCGCTGCTCGTCTCCACGTGCAACCGGGTGGAACTGTATCTGACGTCGCCGGAGCTCGCCCGGGCCGCGGCCCGGGCGCGCGAGGAGCTCTGTCAGCTGGGAGGCCCGAAGACGCTCGAGCACCTCTATGAGCACCATGGGGCGGGGGCGCTGGAGCACCTGTTCCGCGTGGCCTCGAGCCTGGACTCCATGGTGGTGGGCGAGGCGCAGATCCTGGGGCAGGTCAAGGAGGCCTTCGAGCTGGCGCAGGCCGCGGGCGCCGTGCGCGGGGGGCTCACGCGCATGTGCGCGGCGGCGTTCAGCTGCGCCAAGCGCGTGCGCACCGAGACGGCCATCGGCCGGGCGGCGACCTCCATGGCCTCGGCGGCGGTGGCGCTGGCCGCCAAGGTGTTCGATGAGCTGTCGGACAAGACGGGGCTGGTCGTGGGCGCGGGGGAGATGGGGGAGCTGGCGGCCCGGCACCTGAAGCAGGCGAAGGTGAAGCGGTTGATCATCACCAACCGGACGCTGGCGCGGGCCGAGGCGCTGGCGGCGGAGGTGGGCGGCGTGGCTCGGCCCTACGAGGAGCTGCACGCGCTCTTGAAGGAGGCAGACGTGGTGGTGTGCTCGACGGCCTCGCCCGCCCCCCTGTTCACCCAGGAGAACGTGGGCGCGGTGGGCCGGCCGCGCCGGTTCCGGCCGCTGTTCATGGTGGATCTGGCGGTGCCGCGGGACATCTCCCCGGACGTGGCCGAGCTGGACTGGGTGACGGCCTACGACGTGGACGACATCCAGAAGTTCGTCGCGGAGAACGAGGCGGCGCGGGCCGAGGAGGCCCAGAAGGCCGGCGTCCTGATCATCCAGGAGGTGTCGCGCTTCATGCGCGACCGGGCGGTGCGTGACGGGGTGCCGGTGCTGGCGCGGCTGCGGCAGCGGGCCGAGCAGATCGCCCGGGCCGAGGTGGAGAGGACGCTGGGGGCGATGGGCGAGGACTTGAGCGACAAGCAGCGCAAGAGCATCGAGGCCATGGGGCGCGCCATCGTCAACAAGCTGCTGCACGAGCCCACCGCGCGGCTGCGCGCCGTGGGGCCCGAGCAGGAGGGCAACCGGCTCGCGGGCGCCGCCGCCGAGCTGTTCGGGCTGGTGGAAGAGGCGGCGCCGTCACCCGTCGCCGAGGCCGAGGCCGGGAGCGCTCCCGCCACGGTCGCGAGCGGAGGCAAGCGATGAGTCGCAAGGTTCGGATCGCCACCCGCCAGAGCCCGCTGGCGCTCTGGCAGGCCCGCCACGTGGGGGCGCTGCTCGCCGCGCGCCACCCGGGCCTCGAGGTGTCCCTGGTGGAGATGACCACCGAGGGGGATCGCTTCCTCTCGGCGCCCCTGTCCCGGGTGGGGGGCAAGGGGCTGTTCGTGAAGGAGATCGAGCAGTCGCTGATCGACGGGCGCGCGGACATCGCCGTGCACAGCCTCAAGGACATGACGTCCGTGATGCCCGAGGGCCTGGTGCTGGCGGCGGTGCCGGCGCGGGAGGATCCGCGCGACGCGTTCTGCAGCCCCACGGGGCTCACGCTGGACCGGCTGCCCCAGGGGGCCCGCGTGGGGACCTCCTCGCTGCGCCGCAGCTGCATCCTGCGCTCGCGGCGGCCGGATCTGGAGATCGTCAGCCTGCGCGGCAACGTGCAGACGCGGCTCCAGCGGACGCGGGAGCAGGGGCTCGCGGGCGCGATGCTGGCGTACGCCGGGCTCAAGCGCCTGGGCCTGGAGCACGAGATCACCGAGGTGCTGTCGCCGGCCACGAGCCTCCCCGCGGTGGGGCAGGGCGTGCTCGCCATCCAGTGCCGCGCCGGGGACGCCGAGGTGCTGGCGCTGCTGGCGCCGCTGGAGGACGCGGTGACGCGCGTGGCGGTGACGGCCGAGCGGGCGCTGCTGGCGAAGCTGGAGGGCGGCTGCACGGTGCCCCTGGCGGGCCATGCCACCGTCGAGGGCGGCGTGGTGCACCTGCGGGGCCTGGTGGGCCGGCCGGATGGCTCCGATGTGGTGAAGGGCGAGGTGCGCGGCCCGGCGGGGGAGGCGCACGCGCTGGGGGAGCGGCTCGCGGACGAGCTGCTGTCGCGCGGCGCCCGGGAGATCCTCCGCGACTTCGGCCGCACCGGCTTCACCCCGAACTCCTGAGGCGCCATCAGCGCCTCGCCTCTCTTCCAACCCATGGCGTTGGATCTCCGGGCAGACGCGGGGCAGGTGCACTAGAGTCCGCGCCCGTGGAACGGCGACTGGAAGGCAAGCGCGTGCTCATCACGCGCCCGAAGGAGCGGGTGGAGGAGCTGTGCTTCCTCCTGGAGGACGAGGGCGCGGAGGTGCTCAGCCTCCCCGTGCTGGAGCTGCGGCCTCCGGAGGATCCCCGGCCGCTGGCGGCCGCGGCGGAGTCCATCCAGCGCTACCGGTGGGTGGTGTTCGCCAGCCCCTCGGCCGTGGAGGCGGTGATGGAGGCGCTGCGCGAGGCCGGGACGGTGGAGCGGATGCGCCACGTGCGCGTGGCCGCGGTGGGCCCTCGCACCGCCCGGACCGCCGAGGGCTTTGGCCTCCAGGTGGCAGCCGAGCCCGCCGAGGCGACCGGCCTGGGGCTCTTCGAGGCGATCCGGCCCGAGCTGCATCCGGAGGATGAGGTCCTCCTCCCCGCCGCCGAGGAGGGCCGCCGCGAGCTGGAGCTGGCGCTGCGCGAGCAGGGCGTGCGCGTCACCCGGGTGACGGCCTACCGGACCACCCCCGCCGAGCTGTCTCCCGAGGCCCAGCAGATGCTGCGGGAGGCGCCGCCGGACGTGGTGCTCTTCGCCTCGCCGCGCACGGCGGAGCTCTTCCTGGAGGCCGCGGGCCGCGAGCGGCTGGGCCAGGCTCGGGTGGTGGCCATCGGCCCCACCACCGCAGGAGCGCTCTCTCGGCTGGGCGTCGAGGTGGCGGCGGTCGCAGCGCGTCCCACCCCCGAGGGCCTCGTCGAAGCCGCGATCCGCGCCATTCACGGGTAAGCTGGGGCGCGGCCGGCGGGCGAACCTGCTCCCGGCGCTGCAGGAGAGGGGCAAGCGATGAACCGCAGGCTGCAATGGAGCGTGGCGCTCGTGCTGATGGCCTTCAGTGTCACGGCCTCCGCGCAGACGACCGGGCTGGGCTTCAAGATGATGAACACGCGGGACAACCCGTTCCGCTACTACCTCGACGCGCGCCGCCCCACCCCCGCGGGGATCACCCTGGCGCAGGTGGAGAACGTCACCAAGGCGGCGTTCCAGACCTGGGAGGACGTGGGCTGCGCGTATCCGGACTTCCAGTACATGGGCCAGATCGCCACCAGCGACACCCTCAAGGCCGCCAACATCGGCGATCAGTATGACGGGTTCAACGTGAGCACCATCTGGGTCACCGAGGCCACGGACCCGTACTACGCGACGGCGCTCGACAACGGCAACTTCAAGTCGGGCACCGCCCGCGTCGCCTTCGGGGGCTTCCTCTACCGGTGTGACATCTTCATCAACGCCGTGGACTTCAAGTGGACCACGCTGCCCACCACGAACCCGGCGGAGGAGTTCCTGGACGTCCAGACGGCGATCACCCACGAGATCGGCCACTGCCTGGGGTTCGCGGACAACCAGGTCCCCCTGGAGTCGGTGATGAACCCGGACTTTCCGGTGGGGAGCAACCGGCGCACGCTCGCCGCGGAGGACGTGCAGCTGGTCTGTGACACCTACCCGGAGAACGGCGCGGTGGGCTCGCCCTGCTCCGTGAGCGATCCGTGCACCAACGGCCTCTCCTGCATCCCCTTCACGGCGCCGAACGGGAGCGTGCTCTACCGGTACTGCTCGAAGAGCTGCCCCAACGTCACCACGGGCGAGTGCCCCTCGCCCTTCACGTGCGAGTCCTCCAACCTCATCTCGGGCGCCACGCACGCGTGCCTGGCCGTCCCCGACACGTACGTCACGCAGGTGGGCAAGGCCTGCAACCCCAGCGAGCCCAACGTCCTGCAGGTGTGCGGCTCGGGCTTCGCCGTGTGCCAGGGGCCTATCCCGGGGATGCCCTCGGGAGCAACGAACTGGCCGGATGGGTACTGCCAGGAGACCTGCCTTGCCGGAGAGCCCGCCTACAGCAAGACGTGCCCCGCGGGCTCGATCTGCGCCAACACGGCGCGCGATCCCCAAGATCCCCAGGATCCCGATCCCAACAAGGATGTGCTCGCCAACGACCGCTGCCTCAAGAGCTGCAATCCCGGCGGCAATGACTGCCGCCCGGGCTACTCCTGCGCGCCGCTCGCCGAGGGGAATGCCTGCGTCCCCAGCTGCTACTCCAACGCTGACTGTGGCCAGGGCTTCTCCTGTCGCCTGTGCGATCGCGTCTGCCTCCCGAGCACGCCGTCGGGACGCTCCGTGGGCGATCCCTGCACCAACACCGCGCAGTGCGGCACGGGCCAGGCGTGCCTGTTCTTCAACAACGCCGCACAGGGCGTCTGCACGCAGGGCTGCGGCACGGGCGGGTGCGACTGCCCCAGCGGGACGGCCTGCAAGACCGTGGGGCAGGCGACCGTGTGCATGAAGGACTGCGCCCAGGGCACCTGCGCCTTCCCCCTGCAATGCAACCCGGTGGGGGAGACCTTCTCGTGCGTGCCGGCCTGCAGCACCAACGCCGACTGCCAGGCGGGCTTCCAGTGCACCGTGAACGGCTGCGTGGATCCCTCGCAGGTGCCGGATGGAGGTTGCACGCTCTGCGGCGACGCCGGCACGCCGCCTCCACCTCCCCCGGACGGCGGTCCGGGCGGTGGGGGAGGGAACGGGGGGCCGGAGGGGTGCGGCTGCAGCGGCGCGCCCGCCTCCGCGCTGGCGTTCTTCGGGGCGCTCGCGCTGCTGCTGATCGCCGGAGGTCGCCGCTCTTGGCTGCGCCGGTGAGCACCGCCAGCCGGAGCCTGGCGGACTTCAACACCCCGTTCGTGCTCGAGGCGCTCGTCGCCCAGGGCCTGCTCACGCCGCAGCAGGCCCAGGAGATCCTGGCGCGCGAGCCCGCCGCCCGCGCTCGTGTGCTCAAGGCGCGGGCGCAGGGCGGCTCCAAGGAGGCGGCGCGCTATGATGTGTCTCCGGTGGAGATCATCGCCGCGTTCCAGATCCAGCTCACGGAGGGCCGGGGCCTGCTGGACGAGGATCGGGTGACGGAGGCCGCGGCCCGCGCCGCCGGCATGACGTACCGGAAGATCGATCCGCTCAAGCTGGACATGGCGCTGGCCACGCGCACGGTGTCTCGCCCCTTCGCGCAGAAGCACGCGCTGCTGCCGCTGGAGCGCACCGCGCAGGGGCGGCTCGTGGTGGCGGTGGCCAACCCGTTCGACCGCGAGCTGTTCGAGAACCTCTACCGCCTGGCCGGCCTGCCCATCGAGCCGGTGCTGTCGGCCAAGGCGGACATCCTCAAGTCCATCTCGGAGATCTACGGCTTCAAGAAGACGCTGGCGCGCGCCGCGGACGACTTCTCCGCCTCGCCCCAGGTCGCCAACTTCGAGCAGCTCGTGTCGCTCAGCGGCACGCAGGAGCTGGACGCCGCCGACAAGCCGGTGGTGCAGGCGGTGGACTACCTGCTGCGCTACGCCTTCGACAACCGCGCCTCGGACATCCACGTGGAGCCCAAGCGCGCCCAGTCCCACGTGCGCCTGCGCATCGACGGCGTGCTGCACACCGTCTACACGCTGCCGGCCGGCGTCCACCCGCCCATCGTCTCGCGCGTGAAGATGCTCTCGCGCATGGACATCTCCGAGAAGCGCAAGCCGCAGGACGGCCGCATCAAGACGGAGCGCGAGGGCCGCGAGGTGGAGCTGCGCGTGTCCACCCTGCCCACCGCCTTCGGCGAGAAGGTGGTCATCCGTATCTTCGATCCGGACACGCTGGTGCAGGACATCGCCCAGCTCGGCTTCGAGCCGGACGAGAAGGGCGCCTTCGAGTCCTGGATCGATCAGCCGCACGGGCTGATCCTGGTGACGGGCCCCACGGGCAGCGGCAAGACGACGACGCTCTACTCGGCGCTCAAGGCGGTGGCGGGCCCGGAAGTGAACGTCACCACCATCGAGGATCCGATCGAGATGGTGTGGGAGGGCTTCAACCAGGTGCAGGTCCAGCCCAAGGTGGGCTTGGACTTCGCCGGGGCGCTGCGCCACATCCTCCGCCAGGATCCGGACGTCATCATGGTGGGCGAGATCCGCGATCCGGAGACGGCGGAGAACGCGATCCAATCGGCGCTCACGGGCCACCTGGTGCTCTCCACGCTGCACACCAACGACGCCATCGGCGCGGTGGCGCGCATGAAGGATCTGGGGGTGCCGCCGTTCCTGCTCTCGCAGAGCCTCGTCGGGCTGATGGCCCAGCGCCTGCTGCGGCGCAACTGCGTCCACTGCGCACAGGAGGCCTCGCTGACCCCGGACGAGCTGACGTCGCTGTTGGTGCCCATCCCGCTGCTGCCGGGCGGGGTGAGGCTGCTCAAGGGGGCAGGGTGCGTGCGCTGCCGCGGGACGGGGTACTTCGGGCGCACGGGCGTGTTCGAGATCGTCAGCATCGGGGCCGAGCTGAAGGAGCTCATCACCCAGGGCGCCTCACATCACGAGCTGGTGGCGGCGGCGCGGCGGGGAGGGATGCGCACCCTGCGCGAGGCCGCCGTGCGCAAGCTGGCGCAGGGGCTCACCACGTTTGACGAGGTGATGCGGATGACCTCCGTGTGAAGGGCTGGGCACGCCTCTTCGCCTGGCCCCCGAGCGGGCCTGGGCGCAGGGCTTTCACGGGCGCGCAAAACTTGCGCCCAGGAGGCGCCGGAGGCCTGTTTCTCCGAAGGGGACTCGCCGGGAAGATCTGGCACGAACCTTGGAATTGTCAGGAGGTATGATCGCGCCACTCGAAGCACCGACCCCCTCCGAGGAGTTGATGCGCCGGTACGACGTGCCCGGCCCTCGGTATACGAGCTACCCCACCGCGCCCGAGTGGCGGTACGATCTCGACGCCCAGGACTTCGCGGAGCGGCTGGAGGCCGCCGGGACGGCGGGCGAGCAGGCTCCGCTGTCCCTCTATGTCCACCTGCCGTTCTGCCGGAGCCTCTGCTGGTACTGCGGGTGCAACGTCGTCATCTCGAAGGACCAGAGCGCGGCGGACCGCTACATCGATCACCTGTGCTGCGAGCTGGACCTGGTGGCCGAGCGGATCGGGTCGCGGCGGACGTTGACGCAGGTGCACTGGGGCGGTGGGACACCCACCTTCCTCTCCGAGGCGCAAATCGTGCGCCTCTGGTCCGAGATCACGCGGCGCTTCAAGCCGCTGCCGGACGCGGAGGTGGCCATCGAGGTGCACCCCGCGGTGACGACGCCCGAGCAGCTCACGCTGCTGCGGCAGCTCGGGTTCAACCGTGTCTCCATGGGCCTGCAGGACTTCAATCGTCGGGTCCAGGAGGTGACGAACCGCCTCCAGACGCCCGAGCAGACGCGGGCGCTGCTGGAGCACGCGCGGGAGCTGGGCTTCACCGGGGTGAACTTCGATCTCATCTACGGGCTGCCGTTCCAGGAGCCGGAGGGCTGGGCGAAGACGCTGGAGCAGGTGCTGGAGATGCGGCCGGATCGGCTCGCGGTGTACTCGTTCGCGTTCATGCCGGAGGTGCTGAAGCAGCAGCGGCGGATGCCCGCGGAGGCCATCCCCACCGGGCGCGCGAAGCTGGAGCTCTTCCGCGCGGCCTACTCCGCCTTCGTGCGGGCGGGCTACCGGCCGATCGGCATGGATCACTTCGCGGTGCCGGAGGACGAGCTGGCGCGGGCCCAGGAGCAGCGCAAGCTGGGGCGCAACTTCCAGGGCTACACGGTGAACTGGGACACGGACGTGGTGGCGCTGGGCAGCACCGGGATCAGCGACGTGGCGGGCGGCTACTTCCAGAACGTCCGCGCGCTGCCGCGCTACGCCGCGAACGTCAAGCATGGCAGGTTCGCCACCGAGCGCGGCATCCGCCTCTCCACGGATGACACGCTTCGCCGCTCGGTCATCACCCAGCTCATGTGCAACTTCTGGGTGGAGCTGGGCGAGACGGGGGCCCGCTACTTCGAGCCCGAGCTGGAGCGGCTGCGCGCCTTCGAGGACGATGGGCTGTTGGTGCGCACGGGGACGCAGCTGGAGCTGACGCCCCTGGGGCGGCTCTTCGTGCGCAACGTGGCCATGGTCTTCGACGCCTACCTGGCCAGGGCCCAGCGGCCTCGCTTCTCCCGGACGATCTGAGTCAGAACCGCGCCTGGAGCAGCGTGTTGAAGCCCAGCGCGTGGGGCTCCTCGAAGCGCGGCTGCGCCACGCCCGTCACGTCGTCCCGGAACGTCGTCCGGTTGTTGTCGTACGTGTAATAGAGCTCGCCCACCGCGGCGACCGACTCCGAGAGATCCCACCGGAAGGTGGCCTTCGCGGAGAAGATGGGCTCGGCCTCACAGGCTGCCCCGCCGCACGTCTCCGGGAGGATGCTGAGCTGGTTCACGTCCCGCACCACCACCGTGCGCGTGCCGGACAGCCCCGGCGGCGGATCGTTGCCCCCGCCCGGGAACTCCGGGCTCCGGAAGGAGGCCGGCTGCTGCACGCCGATGATGAAGCCCGGGGTGAGGTGCAGGTCCGGCAGGTGGTAGTCCGCGCCGACCGCGATGAACATCTCCGGATCGAGCGTCGTGCCGTCCGGGAAGTCACGGAAGGGTGGCAGGCCCGGCACGTCGAACTGGATGAAGGAGAGGCTGCGATACAGCCCCAGCAGGTGCAGGCGCAGGTAGTTCAGCTTGGCCCGCGCCTGGAGCGCCACCGCGGTGGCCTCCTGCGGCACCGTGCGGGCGAACACGTCCGGATCCTCCAGCGTCTGCACCAGGTAGCTGCCCTCGACCGAGACGGAGTAGGCCAGCCCGCCCGGGTACGACTCCGGGGCGAAGAAGCGCTGGTACACCTCCGGATCGTTCCGGTAGAGCCGGAAGTCCACGCTGGTGCCCACCGGCACGCCCACGTGGTAGACGGCCTGCGCGGACACGCCCGAGGCGTTCACCGGCGCGCGGATGCCCTGGTTGGCCAGGCCCGGGATGATGCCCTTCTGGAAGTAGCCGCCGCCGGCCTCCAGCCGCAGCGTCTCCAGCACGTCCACGCCCGCGCCCGCCATCACCCCGTAGAGCGTCTCCTTCTCCAGGATCAGATCGTTGAGCACCAGCGCCGTCTTGCCGCCCACGTACGCGTACCAGTTGTCCCGCGTCACCTGCAGCTTGGCGCCGGGCACGCCCTCCGCGGCGGCGCGGTTGGTGAAGATGCCGCTGCCCCCCCAGGAGATCCGGTACGCGTAGCCCAGCCGGAAGCGATCAGCGGACACCGGGAAGCCCGTGAGAGAGATCCCCTCCTTCTCGCCCCAGCCCGGCGGGGTGTAGTTGAGCCGGATGTAGCTGGAGTTGTCCCGCAGATCCACGCCGCCCGAGGGCCGCTCCAGCACGAGGATCGTGAGGGCCGCCTCGGTGGTGAGGCCCTCGAAGAACGCGGGCATGCGCTTGTAGAGCACCACGTTCGACAACGTCTCGAAGCCGGAGAACCTGGTGTTGAAGTTGTCGTAGAACTGGGTGTTCTGGTTGCCCGCGCCGAAGCGCGCGTTGGGGCTGTTGGGCGTCGTCTCTCCCGCGCCAGCCAGCACGTTGTCGTCCGCGAAGACGAAGGACAGGCGGGTGTCGACGAAGTCCCCGGCCCAGGCGGGCGCGGAGAGGGACAACAGCCCGGTGAGGGCCAGGGTGCGCAGCGTTTTCAAACTTCCCTCCAAGGACGCGGCCGGCAGGGCCGCGCCTCCCAAGGCCCCGTCGCCGGGGCGCGCTTCTCTACCACGGCACTACTCGGCAGGGCACGGCTTGATCGGGCGGGGGCACTCGGCCTCCGGTCCCGGGAAGCAGCAAAGATCATCCACGTCGCGCGGCAGCACGATCCACCGGGGCCGGGCGGCGCTCACCTGGCGCAGGTGGCCGGTGACGTTGAAGGTGGCCCTGTGCAGCAGGCGGCACTGGCGGGCGCGCTCGGCGTCCGGATCCCGCTCGTTGCAGTCCACCTGGAGATCCGGCACGGCGTCCCGTGTGACGATGTTGATGCGCGTGCGGCTGTTGAGCGCCACGTGGCACTGTCTCTGGTTGATCAGCTCCCCGTCCGCCAGGAAGGCCACGTACAGCTCGTCGCCCGTGAGCGTGTGCTCCAGGAGCTCCTTGGCGGCCAGCGGGGCGTCCTCCAAGGTGGCCTCCACCGAGGAGGGGCCGAACTTCACCCGCACCGGCGTGTCACACCACACGCGCACCTGGGCCGGGCCGGTGACGCCCGCATTCAGCGCCGTCGTCGTCCTGCTGGACTGGGTGAGGGACACCTTGACGATCTGCGTGCGGTAGGGCAGCGAGTCATCGAACCCCGCCTCGCGCGGGCCGGGGCCGGACATCTCCACCACGAACTGGCCGAAGCTGTTGTACGTGCTGCGCTCCGAGCAGATCTTCCCGGCGAACTCACCCAGGCCCACCGTGCAGTCGATGTTGCACTGGCGCTCGCTGACGTCCGGATCGGTGGGGTTGTCCTCGAAGCAGGAGGTGTAGGGCGCGCCGCCCTGGCCCGGACAGAAGAAGGGGACGGTGCCATTGCCGTTGGCGTCACAGCTCTTGAAGGCCTGCGGGAAGCGCACGCGGCGCAGCTTCACCAGCGAGGACTCCAGGCTCTCCATCTTCATGTTGCCGTAGCTGTAGCCGCACAGCGTGTCGGTGACGTAGGGCTCCACCCGGTTGTCCATCCCGCAGTAGCGCCCGGTGATCTCCGTCGCCGGCACCTGGTCCAGGTACTTGGTCCACTCCGCTGGCGGCAGCTCGCGCACCCGCTCGCGGATGACCCAGGCGGGGAAGGTGAGCTGCGTGGTGGCCGCGAAGTCCTGCACCGAGCCGGAGATGGCCCAGAGCAGATCCCCCGGGTACAGGCCTTCGGGGAACGAGTAGTTGTAGATGTAGATCGAGCCGTAGGTGCCGGGCAGGAAGCCACTCGGCTCGGGCGTGCGGACGTTGGAGCCGGCGCCGGTGTACTCGCGCACGCGGCAGGCCGTCATGTCCGTGACGAAGAAGCCGCCGGGATCCAGCCCCGTCACCACCATGGTGACGAGCTTGCCGTCGTTGGGATCCTTCCTCGACGGATCGTTGGGGGCATACCCCGGGGGGCAGCTCTGCGTGAGGGGCTCGCCGGACTCCGGGGGGCGCCCCACGGTGAGGAACTGCCCGACGAAGGGCGAGCCGCGGTTGTCGTTGTAGCTGTCCGGCTCCTGCACGCGCGAGAGCGTGGGCTCCTCGAAGTAGACGGGCGCCGTCAGGCCCGTGGCGTAGCTGTACGGGCCGGAGTCCCGCGGCAGTGGCCCCGTGCCGCCCACGCCCCCGTCCGCGAAGTCCACCTGGGGGGGCTCGTCCTGCACCCACACGCGGACCTCTCCGTAGAGGTGGGACACCCGTACCGTGCCGGTGCCCTGGCCGTTCGTCAGCGAGGTCCACCGCATGTTGTACGGCCCGCTCAGATCCCCCGGGACGACGCGGAAGGAGACCGGGCCGTTGAAGGACTCCAGGGGCTCGCCCCTGCCGTCCAGCGCGGTGATGGCCAGGTCAACGTCCACCGGGCCCTTGGGGATGGCGTAGGGGCACGCCCGCGTCCCTCGCTCCTCGGCGGGGACCTGCTCCGGGTCGTTGCCGTGGCGCGCCAGGCAGGAGCTCACCAGGGGCAGCAGCGAGCGGACCCCGGTGTCCTTGTGGACGGAGGCCAGCCCGCTCACCTCGACCTTGAAGGAGCTCACGCCGGTGGGGTTGTTGTCCTGGGGGGTGATGCTGCCATCCGACGAGTAGCAGCCGGCGGCCGCGAGGGCCGCCAGGAGGAGCAGGCGCTTCATCACTTCACCCTCCGGCCGATCCGGCCATCCTCGTTCGCGATGGCGATCGCCATCGCAGTGGGGTTCTGGCAGAAGCTTCGCAGCTGCGGGGTGATGTTTCCGCAGGTGGGGTTGGTGCCCGCCAGCGCGTCACGGCAGCTGCACCGGCCGGTGAAGGGGCCGGGCGGGACGGTGCCGCAGGTGGCCTGGAGCTCCTGCTCCGTCACGCCGCAGCTCGCGGCGCTGTCGGCCTTGCCCAGCGTCTCGCCGCAGGCGCAGCTGCCCACCTGGCGCGCCAGCGCGTCCTTGAACTCCTGCGCCTGACGGCAGAAGCCGCGGGTCTGATCGTCCACCACCCACTGGCCGCTGACCAGCGTGCCGCAGGGCTCACCCGTCTTGGACCTCTCCCGGCCGGCGTTGATGTCGTCGCAGTTGCAGAGGCCCTGCATGTAGCCGATGAGCGAGTCGCGCAGGGAGATGCCCGTCTCGATGCGGGTGGTGTTGCGCTTGAGCACCCGGAAGCCCGAGCCGCCCTTGGCGATGTAGTCATTGACGGCGATGCGGTAGGTGCCGTTGGGATCCAGCGCCTGGCCATTCACCTGGATGTCGATGGCCGGGTGGGCCCAGCAGCGCTCGCCCTCGGAGTCCTGCAGGCACTGCCAGGGGGCGTGGCCCTCGCGGCCCTCCTTGGGGCAGTACTTCTCGGCGCCGCCGTCCGTCGGATCGCAGTAGATGCGCAGATCGTTGAGCTGCACCTGGGCGCAGTCCATGGTGAAGCGCGCGCCGGAGATCTGCGCCTGGCTGACGCAGCCGCGCTCGGCGGAGCGCTCGGCCACGAAGTCGAACATCTCCTGAATCTCCACGCCGGACAGGTACATGATGTTGATCGTGTTCTCGAAGGGGAACACGTTGAACATGGACTCCTGCGTCACCACGCCCGCGTAGAGGTTGTCGCGGATGCCCAGCGAGTTGGTGACGGCCATCTCCGCCTCCACGCGGCGGCGCTTGCGCATGGAGTCTGCGGCGACGTTGCCCAGGGGCGAGTCTCCACCGGTGGAGTTGTTGCGGCGGGCCACGTCCCGCGGCGCGAAGGAGAAGATGGAGGTGAGCTGGAGGTTGTAGTCCATCTCCAGGATGTAGTCCTGGAGCAGCCCCGTGGTCATCCGATCCTCCTGGCTCCGGCACGCCTCGACGGCCTGGCGCACTCGCTCCTGGCTGGCGAACTCGCCCGGATCCCAGAAGGTGCTCTTGTAGTAGGCGCGCATGGCGTCGTCGCACCAGAGCGCGTCCAGCGGGAAGGCGCGGTAGTCGTGGCTGACGAGCTCCGCGCCATCCACGGAGGGCGCCTCCGGCACCTTCACCACCAGATCCAGGCGCCCCACGTACTTGGCGAACGCGCCGGAGTGGGCGAGCAGCACCTTGCGGCCGCTCGGATCCGTGATGCTCTGCGGCGGGTTGAGCACCACGTGCAGGTGGCCACCGAGGATCACGTCGATGCCGGACACGCCGGGGATCTGCACGCGGACCACGGACTTGGGATCGCCCTCCGGGCCGGTCCGCTCGAGGACCTGCCAGGGGTTGTGCTCGCGCTCGATGAAGGGCCTGGCGCGCTCGTACTCGTAGTAGGCCTCGTAGCCCAGCACCAGATCCTGATCCTCGGTGAGGCCCAGGTGGCTGACGATGACGATCAGATCCGTCACCGGGCGCAGCAGGTCCACGTAGGCGCGCGCGATCTCGTTCTGCTCCAGCGGGGTGGCCTGCAGGGAGTTGCCGCCCTCCACGATCGAGTTGAGGGAGGAGATGTTGGCCATGCCGATGATGCCCACGCGCAGGCCCTTCACCATGCGGATGGTGTAGGGCGAGGTGACTTGCGCGGCGCCGTTGTTGCTGCTGTCGGCGGGCACGTCCCAGGCGTAGTTGGCCGCCAGCAGGGGGAACTGGGCGAAGTCCCGCGCCTTCTCCACGAAGTTGAGCGCGCCCGCGTCGAACTCGTGGTTGCCCACCACCGCGGCGTCCAGCCTCACCTCGGAGAGGAAGCGGAACTCCACCTCGCCGTTGTTGAGGTTGAAGATGGGGGCGCCCTGGAAGCAGTCACCGGAGTCCAGGTGGAGCACGCGATCGGCGCGCGTGCGCTCACGCTTGAGGAGCGCGGCGATGCGCGTGGCCCCGCCGAAGGGGCCCGCCTCGGGGATCAGCCCCAGATCCGTGTCCGTCTTCAACGGCGCGAAGTCGTAGGGGATGAGCCGGGAGTGGATGTCCGAGGTATGAAGCAGGGTGAGGCGGACCTCCTGGCCGGCGAGCTGGTACTCCTCGCCGTCCAGGACCGGCATGCACGAGGCGGAGATCAGGGCGCAGAGGAGGCCGATCAGGGCACGACGCATCAGGTGGTTCCGAGGGCTTTCGTGAAGGTGACTCAGCAGGGACGCCGCAAGGTACGGGATCAGGCAGGCACGGGCAAGCGACGCAGGAGTGGGGAACCCCCCCCGCCAAGGAGACAGGCATGCAGCCGGAACGGAGCACCGTGACGGATATCGAGATCATCGAGGATTTCTCGTCTACCGCCCGGTGTGACGAGGGGTTCCTGCGGCTGCGGCGGCTGCGCTGCCGCAACCGGCGTGCGGACGGCTCCGTATCGCCGGTGTACCGGGTGGACGTGGTGGATCGGCCGCGGCTGGACGCGGTGGCGGTGCTGGTCTATCGCCGCGGCGCGTCGGGGTTGGAGGTGCTCACGCGCAAGAACCTCCGGCCCGCGGCGTACTTCCGCAAGGGCAAGGAGATGGTGGTGCCGGATCCGGCGAGCTACCTGCTGGTGGAGGAGCTCGTCGCGGGCGTGGTGGAGGTGGAGGACAAGGGCGAGGCGGGGCTGCGGCGCCGCGCGGTGGAGGAGGTGCGCGAGGAGGCCGGCTACGAGGTGAGGCCCGAGGAGATCCGCCTGCTGGGCGGGGGCTTCTTCGTGGCGCCGGGCATCATCTCGGAGAAGGTGTTCCCCACGGCGGTGGACGTGACGGGCAAGGAGGCCCTGGCGCCGGATGGGGATGGCTCTCCATTGGAGGAGGGGACGCGGCTGCAGTGGCGCCCGCTACCCGAGGTGCTCGCCGCGTGCCGGCGCGGAGAGGTGCCGGACGCGAAGCTGGAGATCGCCATCACCCGGCTGCTGGCCGAGCAGCCATAACCACACCGAGTGGGTTGGCCCGGGCGGAGGGAGCGGGTAGGGTGCGTGCCGGTCGCGCCCCGCACATTCGAGGTCCCCCGCATGTCGTCGATGCCCTCGTGGCTGCAACAGCTGCTGCCCATCCTCATCCTGCTCGCGGCGATCGCCCTGGTGATCGCGCGCCTGCCCAAGGTGGAGCTCGGGCACTCGGAGGCCTTCAAGCGACGGCGGATCCTCAACTGGTTCCCGCTGGGCATGACGTACGCGTTCCTCTACATGGGGCGCTACAACGTCAACATCGCCACCAGCGCGATGGGCAGCCGCACGACGAACGCGGACTTCGGCACCATCTTCTTCTGGGGCGCCATCGTCTACGGCGTGGCGTTCCTGCTCAACGGCCCGCTGACGGACCGGTGGGGCGGGCGGCGGACGATGCTGATCTCCGCGGCGGGCTCCTCGGTGTGCAACGTGCTGATGGGCGGGGTGGTGTACGCCGTGCTGAACCAGGAGTGGCAGCCGCCGGGAGGCCTGGTGGCCACGCTGTCGTTCCTCTACGCGGCGAACATGTACTTCCAGAGCTTTGGCGCCGTCTCCATCGTCAAGGTGAACGCGGCGTGGTTCCACGTGCGCGAGCGCGGGGTGCTGGGAGGCCTGTTCGGCATCCTCATCTCGCTGGGCGTCTACTTCGCCTACGACTGGAGCCGGATGATCTCCAAGGCGGCCCCCACCTACTGGGTGTTCTTCGTCCCGGCGGCCATCCTCGCGGTCATCGTGGTGCTGGACTACTTCGTCATCCGCGACACGCCAGGCGAGACGGGACACCCGGACTTCGACACCGCGGATGCCTCCTCGGGGGACACGGGCCAGCGCCTGCCCCTGGTGGCCGTGCTGCAGCGGATGCTGAGCAACCCGGTCATCGTCGTCATCCTGCTGATCGAGTTCTGCAGCGGCTACATGCGCAACGC
>JAFGNZ010000327.1 GCA_016926755.1 Myxococcaceae bacterium
CCCAGCTGCAGGCTCTTGTCGCGCTGCTGCTGCTTGATGAAGTTGCGGATGCGCTGCTGGGCGCGGCTCGTCTTGACGAAGGTGAGCCAGTCCTTGGAGGGGTGCGCCTGGGGGCTGGTGAGCACCTCCACCATGTCCCCGTTCTTCAGCTTGTAGCGCAGCGGGACGATCTTCCCGTTCACCTTGGCGCCCACGCACCGGCCGCCCACGTCCGAGTGGATGGCGTAGGCGAAGTCCACCGGCGTGGCCCCGCGCGGCAGGCTCTTCACGTCCCCCTTGGGCGTGAAGACGAAGACTTCGTCGGTGAAGAGGTCCACCTTCACCGTCTCCAGGAACTCCTTGGGATCCTTCAGATCCTGCTGCCACTCCATCAGCTGGCGCAGCCAGGCGAACTTCTCGTCGTCCTTGGAGACGAGGGCCTTGCCCTCCTTGTACGCCCAGTGCGCCGCGATGCCCTCCTCGGCGATCTTGTGCATCTCCGGGGTGCGGATCTGCACCTCCACGCGCTCGCTCAGCGGGCCGATCAGCGTGGTGTGCAGCGACTGGTACATGTTCGGCTTGGGGATGGCGATGAAGTCCTTGAAGCGCCCCGGCACCGGCTTCCACAGCTGGTGCACCAGCCCCAGCGCCTCGTAGCAGGAGGGCACCGTGGGCATCAGCATGCGGAAGGCGATGATGTCGTGGATCTGATCGAACTCGATCCCCTGCTGCTTGATCTTCTTGTAGATGCTGTAGACGTGCTTGAAGCGGCCGCTGACCTCGCCCTTCAGCCCGCGCTCCTCCAGCTTGGAGCGGATGAGGGTGCTGGTCTCTTCGATGTACTTCTCCCGCTCCTTCTTGCGCTTGTTCAGCTTCTCCTGGAGGGCGAAGAACTCCTGCGGCTTGACGTAGCGGAAGGACAGATCCTCCAACTCGATCTTGATCCAGCTGATGCCCAGGCGGTTGGCCAGCGGGGCGTAGATGTCCAGCGTCTCCTGGGCGATCCGGGCCTGCTTCTCCTCGGACATGTGATCCAGGGTCCGCATGTTGTGGGTGCGGTCGGCCAGCTTCACGAGGATCACGCGGATGTCCTGCGCCATCGCGATGATCATCTTCCGGAAGTTCTCCGCCTGCTTCTCTTCCTGGGAGAGCGTGGCGGAGGCCGAGAACTTGGAGAGCTTGGTTACTCCGTCGACGAGCTGGGCCACCTCCTGGCCGAACAGCTCCGTCAGCTCCTCGGCCGTGGCCAGGGTGTCCTCGATGGTGTCGTGGAGCAGCCCCGTGACGATGGAGGCCTCGTCCAGCTTGAGATCAGCCAGGATGCCGGCGACCTCGAGCGGATGGACCAGGTAGGGCTCCCCGGACTTGCGGAGCTGGCCCTGGTGCACCTTGGCCGAGTAGACGTACGCCTTCTTGATGATGTCCAGATCGGGGTCCGGATGATAGGAGGCGACCCGCTGGAGGATGTCGTTCAGGCGAATCATGAAGAAACAGAGGCCAATCGTAACTTTCGCACACTGAGGGGGCAACGTCGCAGGTTCTCTGTGTTGAACCCCTGTCGCTGCCCTGCCCCATTCGCATTCGTTGACCCGACGTTTTACGGGCCCCTAAAGTCCTCCTACGCCCATGTCACAGCTCCTGCTGTCCGCACTCGCCGTAGTCTGCCCGAACTGTGACGGCTACAATCCGCCCCGCACGGCCACCTGCGCGCAGTGTGGGGCCGGCGTGAATGAGGCGACGAGCCCCCGAGCGCCCGCTCCCCGGCCAGGTGCCGCTCCGCGCCCGGCTGCCTCCCCAGCGGGCGGCGCTCCCCGCGCCGCGCCTGCGGCCCGGGGGGGAGACATGGGCCCGCCCGGGCCCCGCCCAGGGGAGGCCATCCCACCGGGGCTGCGGCCCTCCGCCCGGACGCCTCCATCCAGCACCCCGGCGGGCACGCCCGGGGATCCCGCCGCTGCCCGCCCGGCCCCGCCCCTCCCCTCTGGGGCACCCGCGGCCCAGGCCCGCCCGGCCCCCCACCCGCCCTCCGGCCCACGCCCCCCGCTCGCGGAGGCCCCACCGCCCCGGGCCGCGCCCCTACCGCGCGCTGCCCCTCCCGTGCCCGTCGAGCGGCCCGCTCCGCCCGTGCCCGATGCTTCCATCCCCAAGGCAGCCCCTGGCACGGCAGCTCCCGGCGCGGCGGCCCAGCGCCCTGCTCCCGCCGCCTCGCGCTTCGGGCTCACCGTGGTTGCCGGGACGCTCCGCGGCCAGCGCTACAAGCTGCCCCTCACCGGCTGCGTGGTGGGCCGCAGCCGCGGCGCCATCCTCCTGCAGGACGACGTGTTCGTCTCCGCCCTCCACGCGACGTTCCTCGTGAAGGAAGGCGCCCTCTTCGTCCGGGACGAGTCCAGCGCCTCCGGCGTCTACGTCACCATCCCCGGCACCGAGCCCATCGCGGCCCGCACCCTCTTCAGCGCCGGCGCGCGGCTGTTCCGCTTCAGCGGCCGCATCGAGATCCCCATCAGCCCGCCGGGCCAGCCGGTCATCTACGGCGCTCCCGTGCCGCTCGGCCAGGCCATCTACACCGTGGAGGAGATCCTGGTGGGCGGGCGGGCAGGCCGCGCGGTGGTAGGAGCCACGGCGCTGCTCACCATTGGCCAGGCGCACTGCGACCTCAGCTTCCCCCAGGACGAGGGGCTCGCCAGCCGCCACTGCGAGCTCAGCCCCACGCCCACCGGGGCCATGCTGAGGGATCTCTCGGGAGGCCTGGGGACGTATGTGCGCATCCCCCCCGCCACCGAGCGCCCGCTGCGCTCCGGGGATCGCGTCCGCATCGGCCAGCACGTGTTCCAGGTGGATCTGCTGAGCTGAGGCGCGGCCCGCGCCTCACGGCGGGGGCATGGCGGCCACGCTCTTGAGGGCCTGCTCGATGTAGGGCAGGGCCTTGGAGTTGGGCCGATCCTTCTGGTGGCGGCTCCACCACGAGCGCGCCTCGTCCACCCGGTTGCTCTGCCAGTACACCTCGCCGAGCTTGAGGGACAGCTCCGGCTTGGGATCGAACTGGAAGGCCTTCTTGTACTCGGTGGCCGCCAGCCCGAGGTTGCCTCGCTGGGTCTGCCGATCCCCTTCGCGCTCGTGCTCGCGCGACGCCTGCGCGTTGCGGTGCTGGACGGGGATCTCCTGCTCGTACAGGGGCTTGGAGAGATCCGGCCCCTGCGGGTTACCCGCCAGTTGGCCCGGCACGGGCGCGTTGGCGGGCAGCGAGAAGGGCTCGTCGGGCCGCGGGCCCGCGTAGAAGGTGTGGTAGTAGTACGCGGCGATGGCCAGCGCGGCGAGCACCAGCGTGATGGTGAGCGCCTTGAAGAAGCCGAACCCGCCCGCCTCATCCGGGGCGTTGGGGACGATGGACTCCGTCCTGTCGCTCTCCGGCATGGGGTTCTGCAGGGTCTGCATCAGCTCCGGCACCGCGCGGACGGTGGCCTCGACGGTGGGCTCGTTGGAGCCCCAGCCGGGATCCGTGCCAGGGTTCGTGTCGGTGTCAGCGGCGCCCGCCGCCCTGCGAGGCAGCGGCGCGAGCACCGGCGAGGACATGGGCACGGGGGGCTGTGTCAGAGGAGCGCGGCGGGCCGAGGCGTCCCCCCGGCGCCGCTCGCGGTCCACCGCCGCCAGCTCGGCCTTGAAGGCCTCCGCGTTGGCGGGCCGATCATCCGGGTTCTTGGACAGGGCGCGGAGGATGAGCCGCTCCATTCCCGGGGAGATGCGCGCCTCGGGCCGGCGCTTGGAGGGCGGCAGCGGCTCCTCGGTGAGGTGCTTGGTGGCGAAGCCCACGGCGGAGTCGGACTCGAAGGGCAGCACGCCCGTGGTGAGCTGGTAGAGGATGACGCCCACCGCGTAGAGATCCGAGCGGTGATCGATCAGCGCGCCCCGCGCCTGCTCCGGGGACATGTACTCGGGGGTGCCGCACACGAAGCCGGCCCGGGTGAGCGCCGGCCCGTCGTCGCCGCCGGCGTCGGTGATCTTCGCGATGCCGAAGTCCAGCACCTTCACGAAGTCCGGCTCGTTGCGGCGCTGCTCCAGCATGATGTTCTCGGGCTTGAGATCCCGGTGGATGACGCCGGCGCCGTGCGCGTCCGAGAGCGCGGAGAGCACCTGGCTGACGATGCGCACCACGCGCGCCTCGGCCAGCGGCCACTCCCGGCTGAGCAGCTGGTGCAGATCCTGCCCCTGCACGAACTCCATGGCGATGAAGAGGGCGCCGTCCTCGGCCTGGCCGAAGTCCAGGATGCTGATGGAGTTGGGGTGGTTGAGGCGGCTGGCGGCCTTGGCCTCGCGCTGGAAGCGCGCCACCGTGCGCTCGTCCGACAGCAAGGACTGGCGCAGCACCTTGAGCACCACCGGCTTGTCCAGGGCCAGCTGGCGGGTGCGGTACACCTTGCCCATGCCGCCCTCGCCGATGAGGGCCTCCACCCGGTACTTCCGCGCCAGCGTCTTGCCGATGTACTCGTCCGCCTCGGGCGTGTTGCGCACGAGGGTCGATCCGCAGGAGGGGCAGTACCTCGAGCTCTCTCCGGCGTCAGTGCTGCAAGTAGGGCAGCGCAAGGCGAGTTCCGTCTCAGGGGGGCAGCGTAATGGGAACCGGAGTTCAGCACGTTGCTCGGGTCTGCATCAAGCGATGCTCGCGATGCTCGCGAGGCGAGCAACCTCGCTCCGGCCCTGATATGACCGCATGAGCCTTGCCATGATCTTCTGCTCTCGCTGCGACGCCGAGAACCCCGACGACGCGACCGTCTGCCAGTCCTGCGGCTCCCCCATCCGCTCGGGGACGCTGGTGATGGCCGTCTCCCAGATCGCCCCGCGCCCCCAGGTCTCCATCCGGGTGGTGCGCGCGGACGGCGGCCCGGAGTCCGTGGTGCGGATGAACCGGGACACCCTCACCTGCGGACAGCAGGGGGATCTCAAGCTGCCGGACGATCCCTTCGTGATGCCCGAGCAGGCGCGCTTCTTCTTCTCCGGGATCCGCCTGGCCGTGGAGGACGTGGGCGGCGCCAATGGCGTCTTCGTGCGCCTGCGCCAGGAGCGGGAGCTGCCCACGGGCGGCGAGCTGCGCCTGGGCCGGCAGCGGCTGGTGCTCGAGCCCATTCCCACGACCTCCACGGGGCCGGGGGGCGCGCAGATCTGGGGCTCGCCAGACCCGGGCTACAAGCTGCGGCTCGTGCAGCTGCTGGAGGGCGGCATGCGCGGGGGGGCCTTCCCCCTCAAGGAGGGGGACAACCTGCTGGGACGCGAGCACGGCGACATCACCTTCCCCACGGATGGCTTCGTCTCCGGGCGGCACGCCGTCCTCACGGTCCGCAAGGACCAGCTCATGGTGAGGGACGTGGGCTCGTCCAATGGGACGTTCATCCGCCTGGCGGGCCCCACCTTCGTGGACAATGGCGACCACTTCCTGATGGGTCGCCAGCTGCTCCGGGTGGAGATCCAGGCGCTGGTGTGAGGCAGGCCGGGCCGCGCGGCTCCACGCGGCCCGCCGAGCCGGCGATCAGCCGTAGGAGCGTTCCTTCTTCTCCTGCTCCTCCTTGCAGCGGATGCACAGCGTGGTGACGGGGCGCGCCTCCAGCCGCTTGGGGGAGATGTCCTCCTCGCAGCGCTCGCAGATGCCGAAGGTGCCATCCTCGATGCGCTGAAGCGCCTTCTCGATCTTCTGCAGGAGGAACTTCTCCCGGTCTCTCAGGCGGAAGACCATGGACTGCGCATACTCGGAGGAGGCCTGATCAATCTCGTCCGGGAGGTCGTCGGTGTCGAAGCTGGACTCCTCCACAAGGGTCTTTTTCGCACTCTCGAGCAGCGCCGTCTTGCTGTCCTCGAGCATCTTCTTGTA
>JAFGNZ010000328.1 GCA_016926755.1 Myxococcaceae bacterium
GCGGGCTGGTGCAAAGGGGTTGAAAAGGGCCGCTGGAGGGTGACGCGCGGGCTGTGCGCCGGGCCGGAGCAGAGTCCGTGCCGCCCCTTGGGGCACACGCCGGCCCAAGCGGCCCAGCCAGGCGGCAGGCCGCAGGGGCGTTGGGCTTCCAAGTCACTGTGGGTGCTTGGGGCTCAACACCACGCGCTCTGGGGTGGCCCCTGCGCTGGGGTCAACCGAGCAGGCCGCCAGGGCAATGCCAGGTGCTCCAGAATGGCGCTCACCCCACCGGGCGCCGTCAGGACGGCACCAAGACACTGCCATGGGTCCGCCACCCTTAAGTGAGCGCGTGACCATCACGCTGCCGGTCCACCCCCTCAAGGGCGTAGCGCTGCCAGTGGCTCGGTTCATCCGCAGCCAGGACGTAACTGATCGCCGTGCCCCCTCCCCATCTTGACGACACTCGTACCCTGTGCAGGCGTCTTCCTCAGATCTTCCGTACGGGGTGGCGCGAACAGCTACACAAAGTCGGAGAGTACGAGCCTAGTCCCGCACTCCCGCGAGATATTCCCGCACAGCCCGGCAGGCCCTCTCTCGCTCTCTATGCTGGCGGCCTCTGCGCCGCCCTCTGGCACATCTCCTCGACCAGACCCATTTGAGAAACGGCTCGGCTGCCGGGCCGCGAGAAAGGAGACCCCATGACGCGTCATGTTCTGTTGGCGATCGTTGTCGCCTTAGGCCTTGCAGGGTGCGGAAGCGATAACGAGGGCGAGAAGGCTGGGAAGGAATTCCAGGATGTGGTGATCACCCGCAACCCAGACAACACCTTCTCCTTCAAGGCCGGGGAGCAGACGATCAGCAACATCTCCTCCGTCCAGGTCACCGACGAGAAGAAGGACCAAGGGGTCAGCGCATTCCTGGCGGCGCCCGTCGACGGGGGTGGGGATCTGTGCTGCAACTCCTGCTCGCTCTCGGGCGGCGTCTTGATCTGTACCGGCTGCGTCAGGTGCTGACAGCAACTCCGAGCACGGGCTCGGAGTCCCGTGCTCCCCGCCAAGAGAAGGGCTCGGAACCGCAAGGTTCCGGGCCCTAGGTTCAGCAGGCTCGGGCCACTCGGTCTGCTGACGGGGCACAGCGAACAGTTACGGATATGCGCCGATGCCGCACGACGAGCGCCGCGTCGACGCGTGGCTCGTGGCGCTGGGGCTCGTGGCGAGCGTCCAGGCAAGCTGGAGGCGGGGCACGTCGACGCGGGCCTCGTGGTGCGCGCGTGGGCTCGTGGTGCCTGTCCAGGCGGCCCTGGGCATCCGGCACGCCGCGCACGGTGATGGGCGCCGCCTGGGTGCCGTTCCGGCCGATCACCCACTTCTCCGTGTACGGCGTGGCCCGCGCGTGGATGAGGACGGTGTCCCCCGGGCCCAGCGTCTCCCAGGGGACCTCGCCGATGGTGGCATGGGAGCACCTGGAGATCCGTGAGCCTCATCGATCTCCTCGGCCCGCGGCCAGGACCTCCCTCTGAGGCCGCCGTGCCGGGCCCTGGTGGTCCCCGGGGCCTACCTGAGCTGGGACATGGCCTGCTTCTGCGCTTCGAACCGGGCCTTGTGGCCTTCGGCGCGCTTCCGGGCCTCCTCGGCGCGCTTCCGGGCCGCGTCGGCCTGGGCTGGGTTGCTGGCGCTCGCCGCCTCCTGCTCGGCCCGCGCCTGCTGCTTCTGCTCGTACTTCATCAGGCGTGCGTGGGCGGTGAAATTGAGAAGGTGCGTGTTCCGGTTGCGAGGCTCGAGGGCGAGCATCCGCTCAAAGAGCGCGAGGGCCTGGTCCACCACGTCCTGCTGGAGGGGGCCCTCCGCCGAGTCCACCCCGCTGCGCTTGAGGAGCAGCTCCGCGAGCCAGCCCATCGCTGCTACGTTGTCGGGGTCGAGGGCCAAGGCCTCGCGGAAGTGGCGCTCGGCCTCTTCGGACCTCCCGAAGCTCACGTACATGGTGGCCACGCTCTGGTGCACTGCGGCCTTCTCCACAGGCAGCGACTTCAGCTGGAGAACCTTCAGTGCGGAAGCCGCCGCCAGATCCACCTGCTTCTGCTTCAGGTAGGACTCGGCCTCGGCTTCCCACTGCTTCTCGAGGTCCTGGGAGCTCGCCGCGGCCGGCGGGGGAGCGGTCGGGGCTTCGACGTCCACCGGAGCCGGAGCGGAGGCAGTCGGGGTCGGCGGCTCGGCACTCCTCGGGATATCGGTCGGCTCCATGAGCACGGATTGAGGCTGGCTCCGCTGCGTGCAATCCCACTCGTCCGGCGAGCGGAAGCCCCCCGAAGCGACCGACTTGCTGTCGATGGGCACACGCACGGGAGTGCTGCGATGGGTGTTGGCACCATCCCCCAGCTGGCCGAACTCGTTGGCGCCCCAGGCCCAGAGCGTGCCGTCCCGCTTGAGCGCCAGCGTGTGGAAGCCGCCCGCGGCGACGGCTGTCACATCCGTGAGCACCTGCACGGGGCTGGAGCGATCCATGTTGGTGCCGTCGCCCAGCTGGCCGAACTCGTTGGCGCCCCAGGCCCAGAGCGTGCCGTCCCGCTTGAGCGCGAGCGTGTGGCGGGCGCCAGCCGCCACCGACGTGACACCCGTGAGCACCTGCTGGGGAAGGGTCCGCGAGGTGTTGGAGCCGTCGCCGAGCTGGCCGTGCTGGTTGACGCCCCAGCTCCACAGCGTGCCGTCCTGCTTGAGCGCCAGTGAATGGAAGCCGCCGGCAGCCACGGAGGTCACGCCGTCCAGGACCTGAACGGGAGTGGATCGCGGGGTGGTCGAGCCATCACCGATCTGCCCGTGCCTGGCATCGCCCCAGCTCCAGACCGAGCCGTCGCGCTTGAGCGCCAGCGAGTGGACGCCGCCGGCAGCCATGGAGGTCACGTCAATCAGGACCTGAACGGGAGCCACAGTGACTTCCGCCTGCCAGCTGTCCAGGAAGCCCTCCTCCTGGTCCTCCTCCTTCACCGGGGCTTCCTTCCACTCGAGCGGGGCGTGTTTGCCCCAGGCCCAGAGCGTGCCGTCCTCCTTGAGGGCCAGGGAGTGTGAGCCGCCCCCAGCCACGGTCGCAACGCCGGTGAACCCCTTGATGGAAGAAGCGCCCGCGATCAAGTCGTGGTTGCCCAGCTGGTGGTCCTCGTTCTTGCCCCAGGCCCAGAGCGTGCCGTCCCGCTGGAGCGCCAGCGTGTGGTGGGTGCCCGCGGCCATGGCGCTGACCTGGGTGAGGATCGGCATGGGGGTGTTGCGGCGGGGCGCGGCAGCGCAGCCCGCGAGCTGGCCGTACTCGTTCTTGCCCCAGCCCCAGAGCATGCCGTCCTGCTGGAGTGCGAACGAGTGGAGGCCGCCAGCGGCGATGCGGGTGATCGGCGACGAACGGCTCACACAGCCGGAGAGCAGCACCATCGAGACGAGCAGAAGGCGACGCATGGATCACTCCCAGTGGAGTCGGGATTGAAGTGGAGTCGGTCTTGGGCACCCCACGCGCAAGAACCTAATGCTTCCGGTTCGCGCGGGCGAGCGCCGCGTCACTGGCGTGCGGCGCTCTGGGGGTGCCCGGCGCCGGGGTTGCCTGAGCAGATACCGCGTCGCGCTCGGTGACAGACTTTCGAGAGAAGCAGGCACGGGAGTCGTCCTCCCCGGGGTGTCCGCCGTGCACCATTCCGGCGATGATGGGGCCTGAAGGCAGCTCCGTGAACCTGCTCCTCTCCGGGGCCGAGACGTCAAAGCCACCCCCGCTGCGGCTGGCCTTCCGCAACGCCTCCAGCCAGGAGGTGGGTACCGTCTCCAGCCCCACCGTGGCGGCCGACTTCTCCGGCTTGGAGCCCCCCTGGGCCTGTGTCTCGTGGAAGTGGGCCGTGCGGCTGCCCCGGCGGCGTGAGCAAGAGCAGAGGAGAGATTGGAGCGCTGTTGAGGGTGGTGGGCTGGGCGAGACATCAGCGAGACAGCGATAGCAGGTGCGGAGCCATGGCGCCGCCGGCGCGGCGTTTCGCGCTCGTCGCCTCATGGTAGGCTACGCCCCATGGACTCCTCCAAACCCAATATCAGCCGGATCTACGACTACGTCCTGGGGGGTCAGCACAATCTGGAGGTCGACCGGAATGTCGCCCGACAGATCATGAAGGTGTTCCCCGCCTATCCGCTCTGGGCGCGCCTCAACCGGGACTTCCTCCAGGCGATGGCAAGGCGCTGGGCGGAGGAAGGGCGTGCCCACGTCCTCGATCTCGGGTCAGGGATGCCGACGCAGGGCCACTTCCACTCGGCGATGCCCACCGCTCGGGTGCTCTACAGTGATAGTGATCCGGTAGCGGTCGAGTACTCACGGGAGATCATCGGGAGCAACCCCGCGGTCGCCTACCTCCAGGCAGACCTGCGTGAGCCGGGGCCGCTCCTGCGCGCCGCCGAGCAGCACTTCCAGGGAGAGCGCAAGGTGGCCATCGGCTGCATCGGGGTCGCCTACCTCATCGATGATGCGAGCCTGGAGCGTACGTTGCGCGCCCTCCACGATTGGGCCGCGCCCGGCAGTGTCCTGGCGCTCTCGCAGATCTCCCTCGGGGAGAGTGCGGAGGCGGTTCAGCAGGTGATGGACCTCCTGAAGAACGGCGTGGCGGAGCTCTTCCCTCGTGACGAGGCTGCGCTCCGCCGTATCGCCGCGCCCTGGGAGATTCGCGAGCTGGCTCCGCTCCAGGCCTGGCCAGGTATCGAAAGCCAGCTCGAGGCGTCTGACCGTGAAGACTCCGGCATCGTCATGTACGGGGCCTGCTTCGTGCGCCCGGGCTAACCAAGGTCTTCACGTGCTCGCCCGGCACCGCCGGGTGCGATCCTGATTTCCAGATGCCCGAGTGCTCGCAATGCGGCGGAGTATCCTCGCCCAGCTGCAAGCACCTGCGCGCCTTCGAAGATGGGACGCCCGAGGCCTCCACCAAGCGCCTGTGCGTGGGCCACTCGGATGAGCGGATGCTCAATGCAATTCATGACGTGGTTTCGAACGCGAAGACGGTCGTCGACATCTCGAACCTCGCTCCGTTCCCGGACACCCGCTTCATGTCGACGCTGCGCAATGCGATCACCGTCCTCGCGCGCAGCCAGCGCCCCATCACCGTGCGCATCCTCGTCAGCCACTATCCGCGCTCGCCGGGAACCGGCGGCGCGGGCGACAATCCGGACGTCGTCGCGCCGCTCGAGGCCATGCTGCGCGACCTGGAGGGGGCGCGGTGACGACGTGTGGCCCTGGCACCCGTCGATCACCGCTGGTACAGTGAAGGATCCGATCGGTCCATAAGCGACTTCTCTTCTGCGACGGAGCCAACATGAGGCTCGGGCTCTTTCTTCTTCTCGCCCTGCTACTGCCCGGCGTGTGCCGCGCGGGCGAGCCCGTCAGGGACGGCCAGTGGCAGCGCATCCGCTCCGCCGCCCTGAACGAGGACCGCGAGTACCAGGTGCGGCTGCCGGAGAGCTATCGCTGGGCGAAGGACCGGCGCTATCCGGTCCTCTACCTCCTCGACGGGGACGTCCACGTGGACCACACCGCCGCGTCGGTGGCCTTCCTGGCGAGATGGGGAGAGCTTCCCGAGACGATCGTGGTGGCCGTCAGGAGCACTGTCCGCGTGCGGGACTTCACACAGTCCGACTGGCCGCAGGCGTGGGTCGGCGGCGGCGGCGCGGCGAACTTCAAGCGATTCCTCTCGAAGGAGCTGATCCCGAAGATCGAGAGGAGCTATCGGGCGGACGGGTTCCGGACCCTCTACGGCCATTCCGCGGCCGGGCAGTTCGCGCTCTACTGCCTGACGACGGAGCCGTCGCTGTTCCGGGCCTACTTCGCGCTGAGCCCGAGCCTCGACTGGGACGACAACCTGCCCCAGCGCTCGCTCGAGAAGTCGTTCGAGGCGACGCCTCGCCTGGCGGCGTTCCTCTACGTCGCCCGGTCCGACGACGCCGGGCGGGCGCTCGCCGACTACGAGCGGCTCGTCCGGACCCTGGAGACGAAGTCCCCGGAGGGGCTTCGGTGGAAGAGCCGGGCCTTTCCCGACGAAAGGCACACGACGGTTCCTCTGCTTGCCGAGATCGACGCGCTCCGCCAGCTGTATGACGGCTACCGTTTCCACGACGATCTCGCCGCGAAGGGGTTCCCGTTCGCCGAGCAGCACTTCCAGGAGCTGTCGAAGAGGCTCGGATGGCCCATGGCGGTCCCGGAAGCGGTCGTGAACGACTTCGGGTATGCCGCGCTGTCCGCGGGGAGGACGGCGGACGCGATCGAGCTCTTCAGGCGGAACACCAGGGCGAACCCGAACTCCGCCAACGCCTGGGACAGCCTGGCGGATGGCTACGCTGAGGCCGGGAACCGCAAGGCCGCCCTGGAGGCCTCCCGCCGGGCCGCGGCCCTGGCCACCGAGTACGACCTCCCCATTCGCTCCCGGCTCGTGGAGCAGGTCAGGAAGAGGGAGCTCGCGCTCGCCGGGGAGCTTCCGAAGAAGGACTGATCTCTCCCGGGCGGCTCCGCCTCCGCCAACGTCGCGGCCGGGGGCATTGCAACCTCAGCGCGCTCCTCGGGAGGGAGCCGCAGCACATCCGAGAGGAGGTCTTCCTTGGTCGCCATGGAGCAGAAGTTCAAGCCCCGCCCCATGCACGGACAACGAAGGCCCGGCCCGGACGGCCATCAGCGGTGAGCCCCCGCCGCTTGCTGCTGGTTTGCTGCTGGAGAGGAAGGTGGGTAAAACAAAAGCCCTGGAGCCTCGCTGTAAGTCCGCGACACTCCAGGGCTTTTAATGGTCGGGGAGACAGGATTTGAACCTGCGACCCCTTGGTCCCGAACCAAGTGCTCTACCAGGCTGAGCCACTCCCCGATATGTGCGACCTCCACCGGTGTACGTCCTCGGGCCGGCAGAGTGCGGCGGATGTACCCGACCCGCCCGGCTGAGTCAACGCCTCAGGATCTGCTTTTCGTCCCCTTCTTACCCTCTGCCAGTCAGGGGTCCCGCTGGACTCATGGGGCCTTGTCTACCCGGCCGCTGCCCTCCCAACCCTTCGGAGTTCCTTGGCTTCCGGGCGGGAACGCTCCTTGCTGGGTTCCCCTCGCCAATCAGGGGGAACACACAGCCATGAGCTCGCCTGTCATCCTCATCTCCGACGATGAGCCCCTCATCGTGTCCGCGCTCGCTCGCGAGGGACGCCGATCAGGGCTGACCTGCATCACCGACACCACCTCCGAGAACGTCCTCGAGCTGGCCCGCCAACACCGCCCCGCCGTCATCATCCTGGACATCTACCAGCGGCTCGATGGGAGGGATCTCCTCGTCCAGCTCAAGGAGGATCCCGCCACTCGCGACTGCAAGGTCATCATCCTCAGCGGCATCGAGGATCAGCACATGCGCCACCAGTGCTTCCAGCTCGGCGCGCACGCCTACGAGGTGAAGCCCTTCAACGCCACCTTCATCCCTCGCGTCGCCCGGCTCGTCGCCGCCAGCGCCCAGAGCGCTGCCCCCCACGCCTGAGGCGCCGCGCCCTCACCCGCCCTGCCCGGCCGGCCGCAGAACGCGGATGGCCTGCGCGTAGTCCTTCGCGCCGAAGACGTGCGAGCCCGCCACCAGCACCGTGGCGCCCGCCTCCACCACCCGCCGCGCCGTCTCCGCGTTGATGCCGCCGTCCACCTCGATGTCCACGCTCAGCCCGCGCGCGTCCAGCATCGCCCGCAGCCGACGCACCTTGTCCACCGTGGACTCGATGAAGCCCTGCCCGCCAAAGCCGGGGTTCACGCTCATCAGCAGCACCAGCTCCACCTCCCCCAGCACCTCCTCCACCGCCGACAGCGGCGTGGAGGGGTTGAGCACCACCGCGGGCCGTGCTCCCGCCTGGCGGATCTGCTGCAGCGTCCGGTGCAGGTGCGGGCTCGTCTCCACGTGCACCGACAGGACGTCCGCGCCCGCCTTCGCGAACGCGTCGATGTACTTCTCCGGCTCGACGATCATCAGGTGCACGTCCAGCGGCCGAGCCGCCACCCGCTTGATGGCCTGCACCACCACCGGGCCAATGGTGATGTTCGGGACGAACCGGCCATCCATGACATCCACGTGAATCCAGTCGGCGCCCGCGGCCTCCACAGCGCGGACCTCCTCCGCCAGACGGCCGAAATCACAGGACAGCAGGGAGGGGGCGATGAGGATGCGGCGGCTCATGGTGGCCCGCTTCATAGCCGCTCCGGGTTTCCAGCGGTACCAGACATTCCCGCGCTGCACACTGTCAGGCACCTTGCTATCCAAGGGAAGGAGCGGCCAGGCAGGCTGGCCCCACACCCGTCGTGCTACAACGGGCTGCCTCGCCCATACAGCCCAGGAGCCTCTCCCCGGTGCTCTTCTCGTCAGACGAAACCGCTCTTACCCGCCGGCTGCAGAAGCTCACGTCCATCCTCGACGTGACGAAGGCGATGAGCGCCGAGCGCGATCTCGACCTGCTGCTGCCGCTCATCATCTACGAGGCCTCCAAGGTGGTGGAGGCGGACCGCTGCTCGCTCTTCATCCTGGACCGCGAGCGCAACGAGCTGTGGAGCAAGGTCGCCCAGGGCTCGAAGAACGAGATCCGCCTCCCGGTGGGCAGCGGCATCGCCGGCCAGGTGGCCTCCGGGGGCGCCGTCATCAACATCCCGGATGCGTACGCGGACGAGCGCTTCAACCGCTCCTTCGACGTCTCCAGCGGCTACCGCACGCAGACCATCCTCTGCGTGCCCATGCGAGACGCCAACGGCGAGGTGACGGGCGTCATCCAGGCGCTCAACAAGCGCGGCGGGCGCGTCTTCGACGCCGAGGACGAGGAGCTGCTGCTGGCCCTGGGCGCCCAGGCCGCCGGCGCGATCGAGAACGCCCTGCTCCACGAGGAGATCAACCGGCTCTTCGAGGGCTTCGTCTCCGCCTCGGTGGTCGCCATCGAGGCCCGGGATCCGAGCACCGCCGGTCACTCCGGCCGCGTGGCCAACCTCACCGTGGAGCTGGCCCAGGCGCTGGAGCACCTGTCCACCGGCTCCTACGCCCAGACGCGCTTCACCCCGGTGGAGATCCAGGAGCTGCGCTACGCCTCGCTGCTGCATGACTTTGGCAAGGTGGGCGTGCGCGAGCCGGTGCTCGTGAAGGCCGAGAAGCTCTACCCCCACGAGATGGAGATGCTGCGCGCCCGCTTCGAGATCGCGCGCAAGGATCTGCAGCTGCAGAGCTGCCGCCGCCGGCTGGCCGCCGTGAAGCTGCGCGGCGACAAGGCCATGGCCGAGATCGACGGCGAGGAGGACGCCCGGCTGGCCGAGGAGCTCCAGCGCCTGGACGAGGTGTTCGAGTTCATCCTCACCTGCAACCGCCCCACCGTGCTCGCCCAGGGCGGCTTCGAGCGCCTCAGCGAGCTGCGCAAGCTCACCTTCCTCGACGCGCGCGAGCAGGCCCAGCCGCTGCTGCTGGAGAACGAGCTGCGCTCGCTCTCCATCCCCCGCGGCACGCTCTCGCCCGAGGAGCGCAAGGAGATCGAGAGCCACGTCGAGCACACCTACCGCTTCCTCTCGCAGATCCCCTGGACGCGCACCCTGCGCCGCGTCCCGGAGATCGCCTACGCCCACCACGAGAAGCTGGACGGCACCGGCTACCCGCGCGCCATCCCCTCGAAGACGATCCCCGTGCAGTCCAAGATGATGTCCATCTCGGACATCTACGACGCGCTCACCGCCTCGGACCGGCCCTACAAGAAGGCCGTGCCCCACACGCTCGCGCTCGACATCCTCAACAAGGAGGCCTCCGCCGGCCAGCTCGATCGCGAGCTGCTCACCGTGTTCATCGAGGCCGAGATCCCCAAGAAGGCCCTGGGCGCGGTGAAGTAAAGGCGCCGCGTCAGCCCTGGATGGTGTGCAGGCGCAGGCTGTTGATCTTCCCCGGCTGCCCCACCGGCGCGCCGAAGACGATGACGATGCGCTCGCCCACCCGGGCCAGCCCGCGCGTGAGCAGCTCCTCCTCCACGCGCCGCACCATCGCCTCCGTGTCCTGGATGGGCTCCAGCACCCGCGGCACCACGCCCCACACCAGCGCCAGCCGGCGGCGGACCTCCTGGTTCGGGCTGAACGCCACGATGGGCACCGGCGGCCGGTAGTGCGCCAGCAGCCGCGCCGTCACGCCTGACAGCGTGAAGGCCGCGATCAGGGAGGCGCCGCTCGACTGCGCCGCCTGGCACGCCACCCGGGCGATCACGTCCGGGAAGTGCGCCGGCAGCCCCAGCGGGGCCTCGATCACCCGCCCCAGGTGCTGCGCCCGCGCCGCGGACTCGGCCGCCAGGACGATGCGCTCCATCATCTGCACGGACTCGATGGGGTACTTGCCGCTGGCCGTCTCGCCCGAGAGCATCACCGCGTCCGCCCCGTCGAACACCGCGTTGGCCACGTCGCTGGCCTCCGCGCGCGTGGGGCGCGGGTTGTCGATCATCGAGTTCAGCATCTGCGTGGCGACGATGACGGGCAGGCCCCGGCTGTTGGCGCGCCGGACGATGTCCTTCTGGACGGCCGGCACCTCCTCGGGGGGGATCTCCACGCCGAGGTCTCCGCGCGCCACCATCACGCCGTCCGTCTTGTCCAGGATGGCGTCCAGCCGCGCGATGGCCTCCGGCTTCTCCAGCTTGGCGATGATGGGCACCGTGCGGCCCACCTCCGCCATGGCCTGCCGCGCCGTGTCCAGGTCCGACGGCTGGCGCACGAAGGACAGGGCGATGAAGTCCACGCCCGCCTTGATGCCGAAGATCAGATCCTCCCGGTCCTTCGGCGTCAGCGCGTCCGCGCGCACCGCCACGCCGGGCAGGTTGATGCCCTTGTTGTTCTTCAGCGTGCCGCCCACCACCACCTGCGTGCGCAGCAGCTGCTTCTTGTCCGTCTCGATGACCTTGAGCTCCAGCAGGCCGTCATCCAGGAGGATGCGGTCCCCCGGGTTCACGTCCGCCGCCAGGAGCGGGTACGTGGTGGAGACGATGTCATCGGTCCCCTTCACGCTCTCGTCGGTGGTGATGGAGAAGGTGGCCCCCTCCTTCAGCTCCGTGCTGCCGGTGATGAAGCGGCCGGTGCGGATCTTCGGGCCCTGGAGATCTCCCAGGATGCCCACCGCCTTGCGCACCTTCATGGAGGCCGCGCGCAGCTTGGCGATGTTCTCCGCGTGCTGCTCATGGCTGCCGTGGGAGAAGTTGAGCCGGGCCACGTCCATCCCGGCGTCCAGCAGCGCCTCCAGCATCTCCTGGCTCTGGCTGGCCGGCCCCAGGGTGCAGACAATCTTCGCTCGTCGCATAGGGGCCGGGAGGATGGGGGGAGCCTCGCGCGGGGTCAAGCGCGCAGCGAGGCCCCTGCGCTCGGTAAAACGGTAAAAGAGCGGGCAGGCAGCAGCAGGCTCAGCCTCGCAGCAGCACGCCCAGGTTCTCCCGCTCCCAGCGCAGCGCCGCCTCGTAGTGAGGGAAGGCCTTCTCGCGATCCCGGAACGCGCGCGGGTGGTGCACCCGCCGGCCCCCACGCCCCGAGCTGGGGAAGAGCTGGTGCAGCATCTCGTGGAAGACGATGAACTCCACGAAGAAGGCCGGCACCTCCGGGCGATCCAGCGCCGGGTGGATGCGGATCTCCCGCGTCTGGTGATCGTACACGCCCAGGCGGATGGACTTGCGCCGGCGCCGCGGCGGCATGCGCCCCCAGCCAATGCGCGCCTGGATGCCGTCCTGGAAGTAGGTGCGGTTCACCGCCTCGAAGACGGCCTGCAGATCGAAGCAGCGCCCCAGGGGGTTGAGCTCCGCGTCCGTCTCGCGACGGAACTGGCGGATGCGCGGCTGCTGGCCCCGGATGTAGTCGTCCAGGACGCCGCCCGCGCCGCGGTGCCCCCGTCCCGCGTAGTCCGCCACCGCGCGCAGGACGGACTCGGGCGCGTCCAGGAACATGTGATGCAGCCGGAGCTGCAGCGCGTTGGCCCCCCGGCGGAAGGACACCATCGTCGAGCGGTTGTCCGTCACCGCCAGGCGCACGGGGACGCCCAGCTCCGCCGAGAGCCGCCACGCCAGGGACTCGGCCCGGACGAAGAGCTCCTCCCGCGTGTCCGAGACGACGCGCGGGGCCTCCTCCACCACCCGGTTGCGCACGGGTGGCTGCTGCTGGGGCGGCAGCGGCGCGGGCCGGGCTGGCACCGTGGGGCTGCCGGACAGCGTGAAGAGCGACATCTGGCGCGGGTACTGAGGCATCCGTTGGTCGGCATCGTACCCGCCACCTCCAGAGACTCAAGGCCGGCGGAGGTTGGCTGCCCGCACTCCGTCATGCCGTCAACCGCGGCCGTGACTCCGCGACTCCTCCGCGAGCTGCGCGCCCAGGGCCTCCACCACCTCACGCGTGGTGCCAAACGCGGCGAAGATCTCCTCCATGGACTCGGACTCCTCCACCACCAGGCACGCGCCGCCCTCCGCGCGCGCCTCCTCGAGGTTGCCGTAGCGCCCCACCGCCAGGCTCCAGCTCCCATCCCCCCACTGCTCGAAGGGGTAGATCCTGCAGGCGAGCGGCCGCACGTCCGCGGGGAGCGTGCAGCCGTGCCTGCGGTCGAAGAAGACGCAGGCCCCCAGCCTGGCCTGGAGCGTGGTGCGCACGGGCCCGCGACCGAAGTAGCCGCGGTAGAGCGGCCACCGGGCCTCGAAGTCCGCCGCCTCCCGCTCGGTGACGCCCTCCTCTTCGGTGAAGCGGCGCGGCGCCAGCCCCGTATGCGCGGAGATGCGCCCCATGTCCGCGCGGGTCACCATCGCCAGGTGCTCGGTCCCCCGGGGCTCGCAGCACGTCTTGCCGAGCAGCTTCGCGCAGCGCGCGCAGGCGGGGCTCTGGGGCGGCCTCATGCCCGGGTCGGCTCCGTGTGGCGCGTCTTCAGGAGGCGCTCGAGCCGCTCCGGCTCCATCCGCACCATGAAGGTCTTCTCCCGGCTGTAGAGCACCTGGCCCGGCGCCCCTCCCTTCACCTTTCGGACGAACTTCACCGGCACGTAGCTCACCTCGCCGCGCGGCTCGCCCTTGGCCCCCGAGTGGTGGAGCGCCAGGTGCGCGGCATCCAGCAACACCTCCTGCGGCACCTCCATGCCCTTCTCCAGCGGCACCACCACGTGGCTGCCCGGCTGCCCTCGGGCGTGCAGCCAGAGGTGATAGGGCCGGGCCACCTTGAAGGTCAGCACGTCGTTGTCCTCCGAGCCCCGCCCCACCCAGATGCGGTGGCCGCCGTGGCCCAGGTACTCCTTATAAGGACGCCCCTCCGGAGGCCCCGCCTCGCCCGCGGGCACGTGCAGCACCTCCGCCTGGGCCAGCAGCGCCGCCTCGTCCATCCGCTCCAGCTGCGCCAGCGCCTGCTGCGCGTGCGCCACCTCGCGCGCCAGCTCCGCCTCGCGCCGGCGCGCCTGCTCCACGCCTCGCAGCAGCCGCTTATACTGGTGGAAGTGCCAGTCCGCCTCCTCCTTCGGCGCCCGCTTCGGATCCAGCTTCACCTTCACCTCCTCCACGCCCGTCTCCGTGTACGCGGTGAGCGTCACCTCCGTGGCGCCGCGGCGCAGGCGGTGGAGGTTCTGCGTGAGCAGCGCGCCCAGGCGGCGGTGCTCCTCCGCGTCCGGGCCCCGCGCCGCCTCCGCGCGCACCTTCTCCAGCGTCCGCCCGAAGCGCTTGAGCCGCGCCCGGTACGGCTGCTCGAGGCGCCGGCGGATCGTCTCCGCGCGGCTCTTCCTGTCTCTGGCTCCCAGCAGCCGCTCGGCGGCCTGCGCGTAGGGAGCGAAGTCCCCCGCCACCGGCTCCAGGCGAGAGGGGGCGCTCCGGGCCTTCTCCAGCGCCTGGGGCGACTGCGGCTCCGGCGGCGTCCACTCCGCTCCCGGGTGCAGCCCCCGCCGCTGCGCGAAGCCCTCGCCCGAGAGCATCAGCACCCGACCGCTCTCGCTGAGCAGCGCCAGCCCTCCCGGCGCGGACAGCTCCAGCACCAGGCGGCGCGTGCCCTCCTCCTCTTTGTGGAAGTCGAGCGCCACCACGCGCTCGGCCTCGCGCCAGGTGGCCCCCTTCAGCTTGAAGCCCGTCAGCTCCTGGCGCAGCCAGCGCTGGAAGGGGGCGGGCTCGCCCGGCGTGGGGAAGCGCTCGGGGGCCACCGAGAGCCGCGCCAGCTCTCCCTCCGCGCACAGGCACAGCAGGAAGGAGCGCCCGGGCACTCGCAGCTCCAGGTAGGCCAGTCGCGGCAGCGGGCACCACGCCTTCTGCACCACGGCCCCCGCGAGCCGCGCACCCAACTCCGCAACCACCTGCTCCAGCTCCGGCGGTCGAAGTGACAAGGGCCTTCCTCCTGGAAAAAGCAAAACGGCTCGGCGGAGTCCGCCGAGCCGTTCACGGGAATCTAGAAAGGAACCTGACGCCCGTGGAGACCGCGCTAGGCCGTGGGGGCCGGAGCAGCAGCAGCCTTCTTGCGCGAAGCAGACTTGCGGGCAGGCTTACGGGCCCCGCCCTTCTTCGCCGCCGTCTTCTTCTTCGGGGCAGTGGTCTTCTTCGCAGTCTTCTTCGCGGTCTTCTTCTTCGCGGCCATGCAAAACCCTCCGTTGGTTGGTTGCCCGCACCCAAGGGGGGTGGGGGCCTGCACTCGCACACAGTGACTGAGTGCTTGACGCGAATGGTAGAGGCGACTTGCGTGTGTGTCAACGCATGGTGACGTATTGCAGTGCGTGGCGAGGGCCGATTTTTCGGCCTCCGCGCACTCCATGAGCCCCAAAGGGGGCTGTTCCGGGCCGGCGAACCACGCGCGGAGGCCGAAAACTCGGCTCCGGACGCGACGCGCGCGGAGGCCGAAAACTCGGCTCCGGATGCGACTCGGCACCGTCACGAGCGAGTGTCCGGTGGCGCGCAGAGCGGCCGCGCACACCGCGCTTCCGCCCGTGGGAGCCGGCGTCTAGCGTGCCTGCCCACGATGAGTGCCGAAGAGAGGACGTTTCCCGAGGGCTTCACCTTCGGGGTGGCCACCTCCGCCTATCAAGTGGAGGGTGGCATCGAGAACGACTGGGCCGAGTGGGAGCGCGCCGGGAAGCTGAAGGAGCCGCACGTGCGCTGCGGCCGCGCGGTGGACCACTGGAACCGTTACGAGGAGGACTATGGGCTGGCGCTCGAGGCGGGGGCCACCGCGTTCCGCGTCTCGCTGGAGTGGGCGCGCATCGAGCCGGAGCGCGGCCGGTATGACGGGGCGGCGCTCGAGGCCTACCGGGAGCGGCTGCTGCGGATGAAGGCCCGCGGGCTGCGGCCCGTGGTGACGCTCCACCACTTCACCCACCCCACGTGGTTCCACCGGGAGACGCCCTGGCACACCCCGGCCAGCGTGGAGGCCTTCCGCGCCTATGCGCGCGCGTGCGCGCCCTTGCTGAAGGGGCTGGACGCGCTGCTCATCACCCTCAACGAGCCCATGGTGGTGCTGCTGGGCGGCTACCTCCAGGGCCTGATCCCCCCCGGCATCGCCAACGGGCCCATGACGATGCGGGCGATGGAGAACATGGTGCGCGCGCACGTGGCCGCGCGCGAGGAGCTGCAGGCGGCGCTGGGGCGGGTGGAGCTGGGCATCTCCCAGAACATGCTCTGCTTCGCGCCGGACCGGTGGTGGCACCCGCTGGATCGCGCGCTCGTGCGGCTGGGCGCCCAGGCCTACAACCACGCCTTCCATGAGGCGCTCGCCACCGGGAAGCTGCGCGTGACGATGCCGGGCGTGGCCTCCACCCGGGTGGACATTCCGCAGGCGAAGGGCTCGTGCGAGTTCATCGGCGTCAACTACTACTCGCGCGCCCACCTGCGCTTCATCCCCCGCCCCCCCTTCATCGAGTTCAAGTTCCGGGACAGGCTCGGCCGCGGCCTCACGGACATCGGCTGGGAGGACTACCCCGAGGGCTTCGGGCAGATCCTCCGCGAGGTGCGCCGCTACGGGCTGCCGGTGTGGGTGACGGAGAACGGCATCGACGACCGGAGCGGCCAGCGGCGGCCCCACTACATCCACTCCCACCTGGCGCAGCTGCTCGAGGCGCGCGCGCAGGGCGTGGACATCCGCGGCTACCTCTACTGGAGCCTGCTGGACAACTTCGAGTGGCTGGAGGGCTGGGGCCCCCGCTTCGGGCTCTACCACGTGGACTTCGACACGCTGGAGCGCCGCCCCACGCCGGCCTGCGCGTACCTCCGCGCGGTGGCCCAGGGACGGCGGCTCGTGCCTCCCGAAGCGCCGGCGGAGGCTCAGCCCAGCGCGGCCCGGTAGTCCACGTCCTGCTCCTCCTCGAGGGCCGTGGCGTCGAAGTGCGCGGAGGCGAAGAAGCGGCGCACGGCGGCCTCCACCTCCTCGGGCGTGTCCAGCGCGTTCACCTCCGCGCGGAAGGCAGCGGCGCCGCGCAGCCCGTGCGCGTACCAGGCCATGTGCCTGCGGAAGGAGCGCACCGCCCCGAGCGCATCGCCCACGAAGGCCACGTGCGCGCGGAAGTGGGCCAGCACCCCCTCGCAGCGCTCCTCCGGCGTGGGCGGCTCGCCGCCGGCCAGCTCGCGGAAGATCCACGGGTTGCCCAGCGCCGCCCGGCCGATCATCACGAAGTCACAGCCGGTGCTCTCTCGCATGCGGCGCGCGTCCGCGGGCGTCTTCACGTCCCCGTTGCCGATGATGGGCCGGTCCGGGAAGTGGCGCTTGAGGTCGGCGATGACGTCCCAGTCCGCCTTCCCCGAGTAGCCCTGCGCCTGGGTGCGCGGGTGGATGGCCAGCGCCGCGCAGCCGGCCCCGAACAGCTCGCCGGCCACCTGGAGGTAGTTCCGGTTGTGCTCGTCCCAGCCCGAGCGGATTTTACAGGTGACGGGCAGCCCCGTGGCCGCGTGGATCCGCCGGACGAGCTCCGCGGCGCGCGCGGGCTCGCACAGCAGGGCGCTGCCGGCGCCGTTCTTCGTCACCTTCTTCACCGGGCAGCCCATGTTGATGTCGATGATCTGGGCGCCGTACTGCTTGCCGATGACGGCGGCGCGGGCCATGGCCTCCGGCTCGCCGCCGAAGATCTGCAGCGAATAGGGCCGCTCCACCTCGGGATCGAAGCGCAGGTACTTGAGGGTCCGCTGGTTGGCGCGCATCAACCCCTGGGAGCTCACCAGCTCCGTGGGACACAGGGCCGCCCCCAGCCGGAAGGCGATGACGCGGAAGGGCTCCTCGCTCACCCCCGCCATGGGCGCCAGGATGAAGGGGTTGGGCAGGGTGTAGGGGCCGATCTGCAACATGGGCGGCGGGGAACCTAGCGGATTGGCTTCCAGAGCGCAGTTTCCGAGCAATGGCCTGCGCGGTCGTACCCTAACGGTTAAGGTGCCACTCAATGTTCCGCTTTCGCCTCGGAAGCATTCCCGTCGAGATCCACTTCTTCCACCTGCTCATCTCGGGGGTGTTCGGCTGGTCCTTCTTCGTCCCCGGGCTCTCCAGGCTGGGCCCTCCCTGGCTGGCAGAGCGCCTGGCGGACGCGAGCCACCCAGGCCACGGCCAGGCGCAGCTCCTGGGCATGCTCGCCTGGATGCTCATCGTCTTCGTCTCCGTGCTCGTCCATGAGCTGGGCCATGCCCTGGCCTACCGGGCGTTCGGCTTCCAACCCAGCATCGCCCTGGTGTCGCTGGGGGGAGTGACTTCCACCAACACCGCCAAGCCGCTCCTGTGGCACCGGAGCGTGCTGGTCAGCCTGGCCGGCCCCTTCTCGGGCCTGGCGCTGGGCGTGGCGTGCAAGGGGGTCTCCCTCTTCGCGGAGGGCCACTCGGTCACGCTCGACTTCTTCCTCTACTGGTTCTTCGTCGCCAACGTCTTCTGGACCGTCTTCAACCTCCTGCCCGTGCCGCCCATGGACGGGGGCCACGTCCTGAGCACGGTGCTGGTCCGCTTCTTCGGCCGCAGGGGCTTCATCGCGGCGCAGGGGTTCGCCCTCCTCGTCGCCGTGGCGGCGGTTGCCTGGGGCTGGCCGGACCTGCTCTTCGTCCTGCTGTTCGGCCTCTGGGGCTTCCAGGCCCTGCGCGCCCTCCTCGAGGCGCTGAACGAGCCGAGCCCGGAGCGCGAGGCGAGCTCGCCGCTGATGCAGACGCTCCAGCGCGCCCGGGAGGAGCTGGCGCAGGGGAGGCTCGCCGAGGCCCAGCGGATGGGGGCCTCCATCCTGGAGCGCGGGGAGGGCGTCGGCCCGGAGCTGGCCAGCCGCACCCATCACCTGCTGGGGTGGATCGCCATCAAGGAGGGGCAGGGCCGGCTCGCGCTCGATCACTTCTCCCAGGTGCAGCGCCAGCCCGTGGAGCCCCATGCGCTGGCCGCCGCCTTCTCGCTGATCGGCGACGAGCTGCGCGCCCTCCCGCTCTGGGAGAAGGCCTGGCGCGACACCCAGGATCGCACCGTGATGCACGAGTACGCCGGGAGCCTCATCCGCGCGGGCAAGGTGGAGCAGGCGCTGCGGCTGCCCGGAGTGGACCCGGCGGCGGCCTTCGCCTGCGCCGAGCGGACGCTCTTCATCCGCGGCGCCTACTCGGAGGCCGCGGCCATGGGGGAGGCGGCGCTGGCCCACGCCCCCAGCCCCACCATCGCCTATGACGCGGCGTGTGCCTTCGCGCGCGCCCGCAACGTGGCTGATGCGGTGCGCCTGCTGCACCGCGCCACGGAGCTGGGCTTCCGGGACGCGGCCTACGCCGCCTCGGACGAGGACCTGGCCCCCCTCCACGGGCACCCGTCCTTCGAGGCGTGGCTTGCCGGGCTGCGGCAATCTGCGTCCTCCTGACAGAGCCATGACATAGGGGGGTGTTGATTCGGGGCGAGGCTGAGCACCTTCCCGCTCGGTCTGCATCCTGCCGAGGCTCCCTTGCGAACCAACACCCCTGTCCTGGCTTCCGACGAGAAGATCAACTGGCTGGCCTCCATCCCGTTCATCGCCGTCCACCTGATGTGCCTCTTCGCCTTCTACGTGGGGGCAAGCCTGGTGGACGTGCTGGTGTGCCTGGGGCTGTACGTGGTGCGCATGTGGGGCGTCACCGCGGGCTACCACCGCTACTTCAGTCACCGGTCCTACAAGACGAACCGCGTGTTCCAGTTCATCCTGGCCTTCGTGGGCACCACGGCGGTGCAGAAGGGCGTGCTGTGGTGGGCCGCCCACCACCGGCACCACCACCGTGAGTCCGACACGGAGCTGGACATCCACTCGCCCATCCAGAAGGGCTTCCTGTGGAGCCACATGGGGTGGATCCTCTGCAACAAGTACGGGGAGACGCGCTACGAGAGCATCAAGGACTTCGCGCGCTTCCCGGAGCTGCGCTTCCTCAACCGCTTCCACCTGCTGCCGCCCATCGCCCTGGCCGTGGCGCTGTACTTCATCGGCGGCTTCTCCCTGCTCGTCTGGGGCTTCTTCGTGAGCACCACGCTGCTGTGGCACGGCACCTTCACCATCAACTCGCTCAGCCACATCTTCGGCAAGCGCCGCTACAGGACGACGGACACCAGCAAGAACAACTGGCTGCTGGCGCTCATCACCCTGGGCGAGGGCTGGCACAACAACCACCACTACCACCAGAACACCGCCAACCAGGGCTGGTTCTGGTGGGAGGTGGACTTCAGCTACTACTCGCTCAAGGTGCTCTCCTGGCTGCGCATCGTCAGCGATCTGCGCACCCCGTCCGACTCGGTGAAGTACGCCTACCAGAAGTACACGCCGGAGCAGCAGGCGGAGCTCAACGCCCCCACCTCCTTCTGGGGCGCGAGGGCGTCCCGGAAGAAGTCGGCGGAGGAGAAGGTGCGCGAGGCCCTCGCGGCCGCGGCGGACCACCTGCCTACATCCGCGCCTGCGCCCCACGCCATGCTCAAGCGGCAGTAGGGCCGGCGCGCTGACAGGAGGCCCGCCCCCCAGGCTGCCTCCCCTGGGGTAGAGTGCGCGGGCCTGTGTCCCCCGGACCCGTGAAACCTGACTCTGGCCTGCCGCGTACAGGAAAGTCCTCGGAGCGCGCCGCGCCCGAGGAGTCCGACGAGGCGTTGATGGCGAGGTTCTGTCAGGGTGAGTCCACGGCGTTCGATGCGCTCTTCCAGCGCTACTCGAGGCCCGTGCACGGCTACCTGACGCGGCTGACGGGCAGCCCCTCCGCGGCCGAGGATCTCGTGCAGCTCACCTTCCTCTCGCTGGTGCGCGCCCGTGGGCGCTTCCAGGAGGGGGCCCGGGTGAAGCCGTGGCTGTACGCCATCGCCACCAACGCCGCGAGGGACTACCAGCGCCGCAGCAGGCGGCCGGAGGAGCTCACCGAGCAGGGCGAGCTGCCCGCCACGGTGGCCGCCGAGACGGCTGGCCCCCGGGACACGGGGCTGGCGCGGACCGTGCAGCGAGCCCTGGAGCTGCTGCCCGAGGGCCAGCGCATCCCCATCGTCCTCCACCGCTTCGAGGGGATGAGCTTCGCGGAGATCGCCGAGTCCATGGGCCTCACGGAGTCGGCGGTGAAGGTGCGCGCGCACCGGGGATATGCGCGGCTGCGCGAGCTGTTGGCAAGCCTGAGGGAGGAGGCGAGCGAATGACACCCGAGTGCGAGCGCGTGCTGGACGCCCTGGGAGGCCCCCTGCCGCCGGAGCTGGCCGCCCATGCCGCCTCGTGCGAGGACTGCCGCGCCCTCACCTCCGGCTTCGAGGCGCTCGAGGCCGTGCCGCCCCTGCCCACGCCCCAGGCGACGCCGGGGATGGAGGCCGCGCGCAGGAAGACGCTGGAGGAGCTGGCCATCACCCCCGTGGCCACCCCGTGGTGGCGCGAGCTGCTCATGCTGCTGGCCACGTATGCCATGGTGCTGGGGGTGGGCCTGAGCGCCCTGGGCCGCGCGGGGGTCGTCCTCAACAGCGCCTCGCCGGTGGTGGTGGGCGGGCTGGCGATGCTCATCCTCGCGCTGGTGGGCGGCGGCGCGTACGTCGCCCTGGCGCCTGGCCGGCGCCGGTTCCGCTGGGCGCCCGTCGCCGTGGGTGCGGCGCTGGTGGCGATCCTGATCGTGCTGGGAGGCTCGGGCACCGCGCCGGCGCGGAGCTTCCTCTCCGGCCTCATGCGGTGCGTGATGTCCGAGGTGGTGCTGTCCGTCCTCCCGCTCGCCCTGGCGCTCGTGCTGCTGTGCCGCTCCGCCTTCCAGCCCGTGCGCGCCTTCGCCGCCGGGCTTTCCTCCGCCGGGGTGAGCCTCTTCGTCCTGCACCTGCACTGCTCGGATGGCACCGTCGATCACCTGATGGTGGGCCACATCGTGCCGTGGCTCCTGCTGGCGGGGGTGGCGCTGTTCCTCCGCTCGCGCCTGCGCACGCGCAACTACGCCCCGTGAGGGGTAACTAGCGGGGCGCGGAAACTGGTCCTAACGATGGGGTCCACCTCAGTGAACTCAAGCCACGTACTCCCGAATCGCTGCGAGACGCAGTGGACGCAGTCAAGCAGGACGTCAAGGGAGTAGAGGTGCTCTTCCGATGAAGAAGCTGTTGACCCTGCGGGACCTGGACGTGGAGGACAGCATGGCCCTCTTCTTCAGGTCGACCATCGACCACGAAGCGGACATCCAGCGGGAGCTGGAGCCTTTTCTTCAAGCGCTGGAGGAGCACGCGGGCGAGTGGATGCCGAACATCGTCGAGGGCAAGCGGCAACGCAAATACTCCCGTGACACCCTGTGGAAGTCACTCGAGGAAGGGAGCACGGGATACAGCTGGGGCACCGGGCTCTTTCACACCACGTACCCCTTCGCGTCACTGGCGCTCCGTTTTGGGGTGAAAAATATCCCCCGCCAATTGAGAGCCGGCCTCCATATACAGCCGCTGACCTACTTCGCGGAGGCGGAGCGCTGCCGCGCGCTCATCGATTTGGTTCGCGCATGGGTCTGCCGCTATCCCGTCTCCTATACTTCGGCCCACAGCACGGCAGACAACCAGCTAGCGGACACGCCCTACTTCGGCCGCGACGAGGAGACCGCCTTCCAGGATGGGTATGACAAGGTCTATCAGGTGTGCTGGCTCAACGTCTTCGGCCCCCGGCTGGTGGAGACCGTCGGCCGCGAGCGCATGCTGTCCACCCCGGCTCACCTCGTGGAGGAGCTGCCCAACGGCTCCGTCCTCCTGGTGACCTGGCCCACCGCCGCGGACTTCGCCAGCGAGGAGGCACGAAAGGCCCAGGCC
>JAFGNZ010000329.1 GCA_016926755.1 Myxococcaceae bacterium
AAGCAGTACAAGTGGGAGAACATCAAGCCGCAGGTCGACCACATCATCTTCCCGGACAACAAGCGCATCATCCTGCTGGCCCAGGGCCGGCTGGTGAACCTGGGCTGCGGCACCGGCCACCCCAGCTACGTGATGAGCTCCTCCTTCGCCAACCAGGTGCTCGCGCAGGTGGAGATCTTCTCCAACCCGGGCAAGTACAAGCCGGGCGTGTACATGCTGCCCCGGCACCTGGATGAGAAGGTGGCGCGCCTGCAGCTCACCAAGCTGGGCGCCATGCTGACCGAGCTCACCCCGGAGCAGGCGAAGTACATCGGCGTGCCCAAGGAGGGCCCGTACAAGAGCGACCACTACCGGTACTAGGCGCTCCACGCGGCCCCCGAAGACAGGGCCGAAAAAGTCAAAAAAAGGGTCACTCCGGCTTCGGGGTGGCCCTTTTTCCTTTCGTAACCCACTGGAATTACAAGGCTTCTGTTGACACGCAACTTCCCTCCCACATGTCGGATAATTGGATCAGACAACGTACAGTTGCCCCTGGGAGACGACCAAGATGCGGAACGCCGGGAAGCTGCTGATCGTCGCGATGGCCCTGGTCTCGAGCTCCGCGTGGGCGGGCCCCCTGGCGCTGTGGGTCGGTCAGACGACGTTCCTCGGCTTCCCCGGCCGCCACAGCCAGGTCGAGGTCTCGAACCCCTGGGTGGTCGAGGTGAAGACCACCAAGACCGGCGCGGAGCTCCACGGGCTGTACCCGGGCGTGACGAAGGTGACGCTGCGCCTGCGCGGCGGTGAGACGTACGAGTTCGACGTGCACGTCACCCCGAGCGGCGCGGAGGTCTACTCCACGTCCCGCGCCGAGTCGGAGCACAGCGGGTTCAGCCTGCCGAGCCCCACCTCCTAGCCGGCTCCCCGCCGCGCGCGAGCGCCCTCACAGGGCTCGCACGTACAGGGCCTTGAGGTACTCGGTCTCCGGCAGCCCGGCGAGCACCGGGTGATCCAGCCCCGCGCCGCGACGCTCGAGGATCTGCACCGGGCGCCGCGCGTCCTCGGCGGCCGAGAGCACCATCTGCTCGAAGGCCTCGCGCCCCAGCTTCCCCGAGCAGGAGCACGTCACGAGCAGCCCCTCGGGCCTCAGGCACTTGAGGGCGCGCAGGTTCAGCTCGTGGTAGGCGCGCAGCGCGGTGGCGAGGCCCTCGCGGCGCTTGGCCAGCCCCGGCGGATCCAGCACCACCGTGTCGAAGCGGCGGCCCGAGTCGGCGAAGCGCCGCAGCACGTCGAAGGCGTTGCCGTGCTCCACCGTCACGTTGGAGCGCCCGTTGCGCGCGGCGTTCTCCCGGGCGCGCTCGGCGGCCTTCGGGTCCTGCTCCACCGCCAGCACCGTGTCGCAGGAGCGGCCCAGCGCCAGCGCGAAGCCCCCGTGGTAGCTGAACAGATCCAGCGCCTCGCCGCGGGCCAGCTCGCCGGCGCGCAGGTGGTTGTCCACCTGATCCAGGAAGGCCCCCGTCTTCATGTCTCCCAGCAGATCCACCTCGAAGCGGTTCTCCCCCTCGTGGTAGGTGAAGCGCGCCTCGCCCGCCCCGTGCAGCAGGATCACCTCGCGCTTGAGGCCCTCGAAGTCCCGGCCCGAGGCGTCATCCCGGCACACCACGTGCGTGGCCCCCGTCAGCTCCACCAGCACCCGCGCCAGCAGCTCCTTCCGGGCGTCCATCCCCTCCGAGAGCGTCTGCAGCGTCAGCCCCGCGCCGTAGCGATCCACGAAGAGGCCCGGCAGCAGATCCGCCTCGCCGTGCACCAGCCGCAGGCCGTCCCGGTGCTTCAACGGAGCGCGGCGCGCCAGGGAGGCCTCCAGGCGGCGGCGGAAGAAGCCCTCGTCCACCGGCTCCTCGGCGGGCGGCCGGCGCGTGAGCAGGCGCAGCGCCAGCGGCGAGCGCTGAGCGTAGAAGGCCTGGCCGATCGGGTTTCCCTGGGGATCCACCACGGCCACCACCATGCCGCGCCCCTCCTGGGCGGGGGGCTCGAGCAGCTCGGTGCGATAGAGCCACGGGTTGCCGCGGCGCAGGCTCTTGGCGCCCTTGAGGCTCACACGGGCGGTGGGAAGGGCTCGAACGGCCATGGGCTCACTCCAGGCCGCGCGCGGCCAGCTCCTCGTCATCTTCTCCGCGCAGGTGCCCCACCTCGTGGAGCAGCGTCACCCGGATCTGCTCCAGCAGCTCCGCCGGGGTGCGCACCGCCCGCGCGAGGTTCCGGCGGTAGAGCACCACCGCCCGGCACGGCGCCTCCGTCCCGTCACACGGCTCGCCCAGCGGCGGCCCCCGGAAGAGCCCGAGGATCGTCGGCGACAGCGGCGGCTCCCCGGACCTCAGATCCGCGTCCGCGGGCAGCTCCTCCGCGGTGACGGGAATGCCCGCCAGATCCTTGCGCATGTCCTCGGGCAGCGCCGCCACGGCGCTCGCCACCGCCGCGCGGAACTCGTCCTCGGTGGGCAGCGGCGGCGCGGGGAAGTCCTCGGGCGCCAGCGCGCGAGCCTTCTCGAAGTGCTGCTGCGCCTGCTTCCACTGGCCCTCGCGCTCCAGCAACAACCCGAGGTGCTGGTGCGCGTGCGCCCCGTGCTCCGGATCGTCCAGGAGCGCGGTGAACGTGGCCTTGGCCTCGGAGAAGCGGCACAGCTCGAAGAGGGCCAGCGCCCGCTCGTAGGCGGCCTCGCGGCTCTGGGGCTCCCGCGCGAGCATGACGGCCGCGCGCGCGAGGGCCTCGTGCGCCTGGCCGAGATCGTTGAAGGCCATGGCCGACAGCAGGGCGAACTGCGCCACCAGGTCCGGCGCCATACCGGGCTTGGACAGGCCCCGCTCCGAGTAGAGCAGCCCCAGCTCGTCCCGCTCGCGCGTGGAGGGCAGCTGCACCGCGTACAGGTGCGCCGCGCCCAGCAGGGCCTCCGGCGAGTCCGGCTCCAGGGCGAGCGCCCGGGCGAAGGCCATCTGCGCCTCCGGCACCCGCTCCAGCGCCGCCAGCGCCACCCCGCGCTCGGCGTGGGCCTCGGCGTTGTCCGGCTCCAGCGCCGTGGCCTGGGCCGCGCAGGACAGCGCCTCCTCGAAGCGCTCCTCGTCGTAGTAGCGGCGCGCCGCCTCGAGCGCAGGGGCCTCCTCCGCTCGGCAGACGGGCAGCGCGACGATGGCGGGGGTGGAGGCGTCCGGCCGGAGCGGGGCAGCCGGCGCGGCCGTCCCAGGTACGGAAGTGTGCGCGGAGTCCGAGGCAGGCGTCGCCGGAGCAGGCTCCGAGGAGCTCCGCTGACAGGCACCGAGCAGGAGGCAGAGGGCGAGCAGACCGCGCCGCGACATGGCGCCGCAGGGTATGGCATCCCGCCCGGGCACGGGAAGAATCGTCCTGCATGCCTGCTCGGTGGTGGATGCTCGGGCGGCTGGCGACTCTGGTCTAGGGTGCGCCTCCATGAGACTCCTCATTCTGGCGTCCACGTCGAGCGCCCGCCGGGCCCTGATGGATGGGCTGGGCCTGCCCTACCAGGCCGAGGCCCCCGGCGTGGAGGAGGATGTATCCCCAAGCCTCTCGGCTCGCGAGGCGGTCCAGGTGCTCGCCGCGCGCAAGGCCCGCGCGGTGCACGCCCGGCACCCGGAGGCGTGGGTCATCGGGGCGGACCAGCTCGTCGAGGTGGAGGGCGAGGTGCTCTCCAAGCCCGCGGACCGGGAGGCCGCGCGGCGGCAGCTGGGCAAGCTGCTCGGACACACCCATGACATCTGCACCGGCGTGTGCCTGGTGGGCCCTGGCGGCCACGTGGCCGAGGCCCTGGAGGTGTCCCGGCTCACCTTCTACCCCGTCACCGCGGAGGAGCTGGAGCGGTACCTGGACCTGGGCGAGTGGCAGGGGTGCGCCGGCAGCTACCGCGTCGAGGGCGCGGGGCAGGCCCTGCTGGCACGCCTCGAAGGGGACCGCGCCAACGTCCAGGGGCTGCCCATGCTCACCGTGGTGCGCATGCTGCGTGAGGCCGGGTTCTCGTTCTTCGAGCGGTAGCCGAGAGGTACGCTGGGCCCGGTGTCGTCGCCGGTACGGTAGGGGCGCCCGTGCGGAAGATCGTCCACATCGACATGGATGCGTTCTACGCGTCGGTGGAGCAGCGCGACGAGCCGTCGCTGCGCGGGCGCCCGGTGGTGGTGGCCTGGCGGGGGCAGCGCTCGGTGGTGTGCGCGGCCTCGTACGAGGCGCGAACGTTCGGCGTGCGCTCGGCCATGCCGGCGATGCGGGCGGAGCGGCTGTGCCCGCATGCGGTGTTCCTCCCGCCTGACTTCACCCGCTACCGCGCCGTCTCCAGGCAGGTGCATGAAATCCTCGCGCGGCACACCTCCCTCGTCGAGCCGCTGTCGCTGGACGAGGCCTACCTCGACGTCACCGAGCCGAAGTCGGGCCTGCCCTCGGCCACCGAGGTGGCACGGGCCATCCGGCGCTCCATCCGCGAGGAGCTGCGGCTGACGGCCTCGGCCGGCGTGGCGCCCAACAAGTTCCTGGCCAAGATCGCCTCGGACTGGCGCAAGCCGGATGGCCTGTTCGTGATCCGGCCGCACCAGGTGATGGACTTCCTCGCCCCGCTGCCGGTCGGGCGCATCCCCGGCGTGGGCAAGGTGATGGAGGGCAAGCTGGCGGCGATGGGGATCTCCACCGTCGGCGAGCTGCGGGCCGTGGCGGCGGTGGAGCTCGAGCAGCGCTTCGGGAGCCAGGGCCGGCGGCTGCACGAGCTGGCCCACGGCATCGACGAGAGCCCCGTGCAGCCGGAGCGGCCGGTGCAGTCCATCTCCGCCGAGGACACCTTCGAGCGCGACCAGCCGCTGGAGGCGCTGGGCCCGACGATTCGCCGCCTGGCCGAGCGCGTCTGGGCGGCCGCGGCCCGGGAGCCGGAGCGCATCGGCCGCACGGTGGTGCTCAAGCTGAAGACGGCGGAGTTCAAGCTCCTCACCCGCAGCCACACGCCGCCCACGCCGCCGGCCTCGGCGCAGGAGCTGGTGAGCATCGCGCTGTCGCTGTGCGGGCGGGTGGAGCTCCCGGAGCGGACGCTGTACCGGCTGGTGGGGGTCGGCCTCGGCAACTTCCGCGACACGGCCCCTGCGCGGCCCCAGCTGAAGCTCTTCGACTGACCCTCAACCTTTCAGGGCTGATTGGGCAACAAGCCAGTTTGACAACAAGTCTGTTGCCCAACTGGCTTGTTGTGCAACCAGGTTGTTGTGTAGCTGGAGGAGGCATGGAAGGCCCGTTCCTCATGTCACAAGAGCTGGAGTCATTCACTCGGAGGCTGGTGGATCAGCACTTTGAGTACTGACTGCAGAACAGACCTCGGAGCTTGGAAGCGCGCTTATCCGAGGTGCTCTCCTGGTTGGAGGAGCAGACGCGCCCATACGAGACGGTGGGGCTGGCGTTGATCGCCCAGATGGGACCGCTCCTCACCGAGATCCAGCAGAGACTCCCCGTCCACGAGCGGAGACGGTTCCTCAAGGATGGCAAGTCCACAACGCTTCAGGTCGTCTGCCAGGGCACTCCGCCCGCCCTTGTGAGGCTCAGTCCCCCGGCGCTCTACCCAGGGCACCGTGAGCCCTGGCGAGCCACCTCCGTGGAGCGCTCAGCCCTCGGCAGGTACCTTGCTGGCCTTGCTCCGCCCGAGCCTGTCCGACAACGACGGTGTCGACAAAGGCGTCATGCAGCAGGACGCGGTAGGTCTGCTCGTGGTGCTGGCGGGCGCGGAACTCCTCGTGCGGCAGGTGCGCTCGCTTCGGACCTCGGCTGAATGAAGCCCGCTCAGGGCATCTCGATGGCGCGGAACTCGTTGGCCACCGGCTCGTAGGCCTTGATCCTCCCGGTGGCCAGATCGTAGACCCAGCCGTGGATCTCCACCCGGTTCTCCTCGAGCGCCCGCTTGACGATCGGATAGGTGAGCAGGTTCTCGAGCTGCGCCACGACGTTCTCGAACACGAGCTGCTGGGCGATGGCCTCCGCCGGCTTGCCCTCCCACTGGCGGGCAATCCGCTCGCGCACCGCGATCGCGTCCTGGAGCCAGGTGGCGAGCGTCGGCGTCTCCACTTCGAGCTTCTCGGGCCCCTCCGCCAGCGCCCGCAGGCCTCCGCACTGGGTGTGGCCGCAGACGATGATGTGCGGCACCTGGAGGAAGTGCACCGCGTACTCGATGGCCGCCCCCACGGAGCGGTTGGCCAGGTGGCGCCCGAAGGGCGGGACGATGTTGGCGATGTTCCGGAGGATGAACAGCTCCCCCGGGTTCGCGTTCAGCAGCAGGTTGGGCACGAGCCGCGAGTCACAGCACGCCAGGATCATCGCCGTGGGCCGCTGCGCCCCCACGGCGAGCGTCTCGAAGAGCTCGCGCTCATGCTCGAAGTACTCGCGCCGGAACCGGCCGTGGCCTTCCAGGAGCTTGGTGATCATTCCCTGCGGACCCTACCTCAGGAGGACAGCTCGGCGAGGATCTCCCGGTAGGCGGCCCGCGCCTTCTCCAGCTCGCCCGGTTTGAAGCTCACCGCCGCCACCACCGGGTGCCCTCCTCCGCCGTAGCGCCCGGCGATGCTCGCCAGATCGTGCTTGCGCAGCTCCGGCCGCCACGGGTTCGAGCCCAGCGACACCTTCGCCCGGCTCGGGCCCTGCCCCACCCACAGCGTGTAGCGCGCCTCCGGATAGAGCGCGTAGGCGATGAACTTGTTCAGGCTGTCCACCCCCTCGTCCGCCAGATCGAAGAACACCACGCCGTGCTCGTACCGCGCCTTGGCGCGCACCTGCTCGATGTTACGCTGGTGCCGCTCCAGCAGCGGCTTCAGCGGCTCCGCGATCAGCGGCGAGGCCGCGATCTCCGCCAGCGACTCGGCCTGCATCCGCTGGATGAGTTGGGGGATCAGCTCCGGCGACTTGTTCGCCTCCAGCACCGTCATGATGCGCAGCGCCGGCTCCTCCAGCGCCACCGCCATCCGCGGGCTCGGGAACTGCGCCCCGTCGATGAGCTCCGCCCAGTGGATGAGCTCCGCCATCCCCGAGGCGTCCCACCCGAAGCGCTCCCGCACCACGTCCGCCAGGTACTTCGTGCAGCTCTTGCGGTGCGGATCGTGGAACTTGCGGCCGCTGGTATCCGCGCGGAAGTGCGCCTCGTCCCCAGGCTGCTGGAAGGCCGAGGCGTGGTGATCGAACCACCAGGTCAGCCGCCCATCCTGGCTGTAGCGGAAGTCGACGATGGCGTTCTCGTCCCCGGTGAAGACCGCCGGATCGATGCCCTCCGCCCCGGGCTTGTGCGACAGCCCCCGGTACGTGAAGGACGCGTCCGCGCGAACGCGCTCCCGGTAGAAGCGCGTGAACACCGCCGCGCTGGCCGCCCCGTCGAAGCAGTTGTCATGGAAGAGGACCTGGACGTTCATGGGTACCCGCCTTTACTGCAATGCCCACCCGCTTGGCGCGTCCTACCTTGAACCACCTGGAATCCGCTCCATGAAACGTTGAATCCAGGGCAGGCCGTTGAACGAAAGGTGTCAACGAAATGAGGCATCGCAGACACAGTGCGAGGGAGCAGGCCCCTGGCGTACCTCTTGCTTGGTTGTGAGGAATCCTCACCTGGTGCAACCCATGAGTTCACATGGGAGGAAGCCATGGCCAAGACGGCGACAGCGCGAAAGGGCGGTTCGGTCCGCCGCCAGGGGCGACGGGCGCTGCCGCTGCTGCGGCGGGTGAAGGCCTCCCAGGCGGTGAAGCCTCCCCTGTCGAAGCCGGAGCCGCTCACCCTGGGGGAGCTCATCGCCGCGGCCTTCGACACGGCTGGGGGAGAGCTGGGCGAGGTCCTCCGCGTCGTCACCTCTCCCCAGCTCGCCAAGGCCCTGGGGCGCCGCATCGTCCTGGAGACCCGAGCCGCGCTGCGGCCTGCGAGCTCCGGCCCGCTGGGCTCTCCGCGCGCCCGCTAGAAGTCAGCGCCGCCCGCGAAGAAGGGCTGGGAGGTCGGCTCCCCCGCGAGCACTTTGTGACAAGTCCCCCTCCGCCCCGAGCGGTGGGCATATCCTCCTGGCCCCACCTCCGCTCCCCCCTCGCGATGATCGACACCCACTGCCACCTCGACGCCTCGCGGTTCGATCCGGATCGTCCCGATGTCCTCACCCGAGCGTGGGCCGCGGGCCTCCAGGGCATGGTGATCCCCGCGGTTGGCCCCGACACCTGGGAGCCGCTGCTGGAGCTGACTCAGGCCGAGCCGCGGATCCAGATCGGGCTCGGCATCCACCCCCAGCTGCTCCCGGAGCTGCCACCCGAGCAGGACGCGGAGCACCTCGAGCGGCTCGACATGCTGCTGGCCCGAGGCGGCGCCGTGGCCGTGGGCGAGTGCGGGCTGGATGGCCCGTCCACCGTGGGCGCGCCGATGGAGCGGCAGGTGCAGGTGCTCCGAGGCCACCTGGCCCTCGCGCGCAAGCATGGGCTGCCCGTGCTGATGCACTGCCACCGGGCGCACCCCGCCCTGATCGAGCTCCTCAAGCAGGAGCCCCTCCCCGAGGCCGGCATCCTCATGCACAGCTACAGCGGCGGCGCGGAGCTGGCGCGCTTCTACGTCCAGAAGGGCTGCCACTTCTCGTTCGCGGGCCCTGTCACGTGGGCGGAGGCGCGCAAGCCGCTGGATGCCCTGCGCGTCATCCCCGCGGATCGGCTGATGGCGGAGACGGACTCGCCGGATCAGGCCCCCACGCCCCACCGGGGGAAGCGCTCGGAGCCGGGCTATCTGCCCCATATCATCGAGGGCATGGCCCACGTGCTGGGAGAGCCCGTCGAGGCGCTTGCCCAGCGGACGACCGCCAACGCCCGCCGCTTCTTCCGGGAAGCCTTCCCCCCGCCTTCGCGGTAGGCAAGCGTCGCGCTATAGAGGGACGCCATGGACACGCAGCCCACCACCACCGAGACCTCCCCTGCCCCGGCCACGCCGGCTCCCACGGCACCGGATGCGGGTGCTCCCTCGCTCGCCAGGCCGTTCAAGCTGTCGCGGCGGTTCGATCGGACGGGACGCCTGCTGGGGGATCCGGCGATGGAGCGGCTGGCGGCCGCCCGCGTCATTGTCTTCGGCCTGGGCGGGGTGGGCAGCTACGCGGCCGAGGGGCTGGTGCGCAGCGGTATCGGCAACCTGACGCTGGTGGACCATGACGACGTGTGCGTCACCAACACCAACCGCCAGCTGCACGCCACGGTGAAGGGCGTGGGCAAGTCGAAGGCGGAGCTGATGGCGCAGCGCTGCCGGGAGATCAACCCGGATGTGCGGGTGGAGGCGGCGCGCGAGTTCTACCGGGCGGAGGTGGCCGAGCAGCTGCTGCCGCCTGGCCGCTACGACTTCGTGGTGGACGCGATCGACAACGTGAAGGCGAAGCTGCACCTGCTGCACCGGTGCGTGACGCTGGGGCTGCCGGTGGTGAGCTCCATGGGCGCCGCGGGTCGGCTGGATCCCACGGCCATCCGCGTGGAGGACCTGTCCGAGACGCACATGGATCCGTTCGCCAAGGACATCCGCAAGCTGCTGCGGCGCAAGCACGGGGTGGAGACGGACAAGCACACGGGCATCACGGCCGTCTACTCCATCGAGGCGCGGCGCCAGCCGGTGGCGCTGCGCTACGACGACGCCTCGGACGGCTTCCTCTGCGTCTGCCCGCAGGACAATGAGTTTCACACCTGCGATCACCGCACGCAGATCGACGGCAGCGCCGTCTTCGTCACCTCCGCCTTCGGCATGAACGCGGCGGGAGTGGTGGTGCGCCGGCTCGCCGCGACCCGCTGAGCCCCGCGCGGAGTCCCAAGACTGGCAACCTGTGAGGTAGGCTCTCAAAGGAGGCGGCAACAGGTCCACCTCCCCACCGCGAGATACCTCATGAAGAGCCCCCCAACCCCACCCCCTCACCCGCTCTGTCTGCCCCCTGGCACCCGGGTAGGTGACTGGTACGTGCTGGACTGCCTCGGCCAGGGCTCCTATGGCGCCGTCCACCGCGCGCTCCACGTGGGCCAGGAGCACGCCGGCCCCGTCGCTCTCAAGCTCGCCCTCTACCCGTGGGATCCTCGCTTCATGCGCGAGGTGGCCCTGCTCTCGCTCGTCCACCACCCGGGAGTGCCTCGCCTGCTCGGCCACGGCTTCTGGAAGCACCCGGCCGGCACCACCCATCCATACATCGTCATGGAGTGGGTGGACGGCACGCCCTTGTATGACTGGGCGCGCGAGCACACCCCCTCCTCCCACCAGCTGCTCCAGCTCCTGGCCCAGCTGGCGCGGGCGCTCGAGGCCACCCACTCCGTCGGTGCCCTCCACCGCGACGTGAAGGGGGACAACGTCCTGGTGCGGCGCTCGGACGGCCAGGCCCTCCTCATGGACTTCGGCGCCGGCCACTACCAGGGCGCCGCTCGCCTGACCTGGCAGTCCCCTCCTCCTGGCACCCCCGCCTACCGCTCCCCCGAGGCCGGCCTGTTCTGGATCCGCTCCGTGCGCGAGCCCCACGCCTGCTACCAGGCCACGCCCGCGGATGACGTCTTCGCCCTGGGCGTCACCGCCTACAGGCTCCTCACCGGCGACTACCCGCCCGCCGCGGAACCCCAGGAGGACGAGACGGGCACCTGGCACATGGAGCCGCCCCTGCTGCGCGCTCCCCGAGAGCTCAACCCCCGGGTGGATCCGCTGCTCAGCGCGGTGACACTCCGGATGCTCTCGCTGGCTCCCGGGGAGCGCGGTACGGCGCGGGAGCTGGCCGAGGCGCTCGAAGCCGCGGCGCGGCGCATGGGCCCGGAGCTGGACCCGCCGCTGCGCGAGGCAGCGACCCCACGAGCCCGGGGGCGGCCACGAACTCGTGCCAGGGTGTGGGTGCCAGCGTGCGCCCTGGCCATGTTGGGGGCACTGCTGCTGCTGTGGAACAGGGGCGCGGTGGAGACGCGGCACGGGGATGCACCCGCGAAGGCGCGGGTGGCTTCGAAACCGGACGCTCCGGATGCGGGCACCTCGGCGGTGGGAGAGGCAGCGCCTTCAACGCTCCCAGCCGCCGTCCAGCCCCCCGCCAAACGAGAGGCGATTACCCAGGACACGCCTCCCAAGCCATTCCCAGGGCAGAGCCGCCCAAATGAGAAAGGCCAGTGCGCCAGCCATGAGCAGGTTCCCATCAACGGCGCGTGCTGGTTTGAACTCCGCTCAAAGGATGCCGCGTCCTGCGAACAGAACGGCTATGTGGTGCTCAAGGGTAGATGTTTCGCCCCTGCCTTCCCTCCCCGCCGCAAGCCTCCGCCCATGTCGGGCTCCACGGACGTGCGCGAGGAGCCGTCAGAGCGTTGAGCCTGCCCCCCGCACTGCTGAACGTTTAGCATTCCAGGCCCCCCTCACTGCTGGGCCCCGCGCACCTGGTTGCGTCAGCTCCGTGAACGGCTTCGGGAACTCCGGGGGACCCGTCAGCCCACAACACCTGCAGGATGTCCAATTTCTGCATTTTCCTTCTCATCGGCTCATTCACGTTGAGGAGGACCTGCTCGCCCCACGTCAGTTAATTGGCGCGACTTGCCGACTCACCTCATCTTGCGACTGAACGCGACGTAGCCCGTTCTCAGCTTCAGTCCCCTCACAA
>JAFGNZ010000330.1 GCA_016926755.1 Myxococcaceae bacterium
CCCGCCCGCCGCGTCCCCATGAGCCTGGCTTCGTGCCCAGTGCTCTCGCCTTCCCTCCCCAGGGTCATCCGTGATCAGCTTGCTGCTTCAGCCCGCCTGCGACTATTGGGGACTGCGGCATGCCCGTGGTCCATATATTCAGCAGGAGGTCCGGCCTACTTCGCGCGGACTCCCAGCGCGGCGGCCCGTTGGCAACCCTCGGCCATCCCGCCCTGGTAGGCCTGCTCACAAGCGATGGAGTAGAGTATGATGTCCATCAGCCCAAGCGGGCGGATGCTTGGCAGGGGCCTCGAAGCTGCGAATTGATTCATGACGAGACCGCACGACTTCATCATGCAGTGCTTCGTGTGTGGCACCCGGAGAGCGCGAAGCGCTGAGCTCCTGGAGCCTCCCAGCGAGACGGAGTTGCGCCACGCACCCAAGGAGATGGTGGGCTCGGCCGTGGCCGCGTGGGTCCGCGCGTGTGCCGAGTGCGGTTACTGCGCGCCGGACCTCTCCGTCGGCCACAGGTCCGCTCGCGCCAAAGTGCGCAGCCCCGAGTACCAGCGGCAACTCCACGCGGCGGGGACACCCCCGCTCGCCGCCCGCTTTCTCTGCGCGGCCCTGCTGTCTGACGCGGCTGGCCAGCCTGCGAAGGCCGCGCAGCAACGCCTGTATGCAGCGCAGGCCTTCGAGGAGGCCGGAGAGGTTGCGCTGGCTCGCCAGTACAACTCCGCCGTCGCGGACGCGCTCCTGTCTCGGCGCAAGGTCCTGCTTCATTGGAGAGACCGCGAGGCCGACTGGAGAGGCAGCGAGGCGGTGGTCCTCGTGGATGTGTTGCGGCGCGCGGGCCGCTTCGATGAAGCGCGGCGCGAGGTGGAGGCTGCTCTCCGCAAGAGGGTCTCCAGCATCGTCAAGGAGCTCCTCCGCTTCGAGCGCTCCACTATCGAGCGCGGGGATACGGGCCCCCACAGCCAGACCGAAGCTCTCGGCGCTCAGCATGAAAGTAAGGGGTGGTACGGCCAGGAAGATCCGCTCCTCGAATACCTCATGCGCTACTACAAGAAGTGGATGACACCGCAGGAGAGCAAGGCGGCCGGGGTGGGGAGGCTGGCGACGCCCGAGGGTGAGCGATGGGCGACGGATGACCTTGAGGTGCAGGCGCTGTTGGCGCGGGGCAAGCAGGCCTTCGCCAGCACCCTCGAGCAGCGGCTGCTCAGAGAGCACCCTGGAGAGGTTGTCATCAACCGGTGCCCGAAATGTGGCGGCGTGGCGCGGACGCCGCGGGCCCGGCAGTGCCGATTCTGCGCTCACTCCTGGCGAGAGGCGGACGTCCATGCCCACGCTCATCGGCAATAGCGAGGTGTTTTCCTTCTCCCTCGGGGAGCCTGACGAGTCACTCCTGCAGGAGGTCGACATCTACGTTGCGGGGAGGCGCGTTACTGTCATGGACAACACTGTCTATCTGCCGGGCTTCACCTATGCGCTCGAGCGCTCTGCAAGCTACTGGAGAAAGGCGGATGGCCACCGGTACGCGGATTATTTCTCAGGCATGTCCGCCATCGAGGCCCATGATTTTCTCCGTGGTACGCAGGAGGAAGGTTCGGCGCTCCATGGGCCAGAGGGGGATGTGCTCTTCAACCGGTGCAGCTTTCTTGACTGGGGCCCGACGACGGACGCATCGCTCTGCTTTCTGGTGCCTGTGAATGGCTTGCTCTATCTCACGCATGAGTTCGTGCTGAACCTCGAGGAGATAGGCAGAGAAGAGCTCGAGAGGATGGGCCGGGTCGTCACGGCAGTGGCGTCTCAGCAGCAACTCGTCGAAGTGCTGGAGCGTGCAGCGGCCGCGCTCTCCAGCGGGAGGTCCGCTTGAGGCGCGCTCTCGCTCGAAGTCGATGATCTCGTCCGCCCACCGTGAAGTCATACGGTGGAGTCGGCCGGAAATCCAAATAACGGGGTGGTCCGAAAACGGGGTCCACTTCAGCTTCCGGGCGGTGCCTCCCCCGGATGCTCTGCATACCTCCTTCCGTGAGGCTCGCTTGTTTTCTGCCGGCCTTGGGAGAGACGCTCCGTAGCACCTGGGCTGCGCACAGCACCTCCGAGGGGATGCCCCAGTGCCTGAGGGCCATGCCCCGCGCCGCTGGGCGCGGGGCACCTTGAGAGTAGCGGCGAGGGCTCCCCCTACGCCGCTGTCCTCACACCCTACTGCTGATTGATCGCATACGGTCTCAAATACACAACCGCGTTACCGCGTGCGCCGGCATAATTCGTGTAGGACTTACCCTTCTCCAGGGTGTAGTACGAATCAACGTAGTCATCGTCGTTGCTGAACCATCCACTGGGCATCCGATCCACCAGGCCGCTGCCCAGGGCCACCAGGGCGGAGATTTCTGGCTGGCCCACGGCCGCCAGGATCTCGCTCGCGACCGTGAACAGATAGCTCACCAGTTGCTGATAGTTGGTGTTGTCATCGTGCTCCATGAGGATCACGTTGGCCGCCGCCCAGCGGTAGCGATCCCAGAAGATCAGGATCTGGTTCGGGGAGTAGGCGGTGCCGTCGTTATCCAGATAGGGCATGTCGACGAGATCCAGCTGCGGCTCGTCGCTGCTTGGGTCGACTCCATTGACCAGGGCATAGATCTCCGCATCACCCGAGAGCCAGGGCTCTTCGTCGTCGTTCAGGCGGATGTGATCGAGCATCGTCACCGGCGTGCTGGTGGCGGTGGCGCCCACGTCCAGCGTCGGCATGGGACGCTGGCCGAGGAGCGCGAGGTGTTCACGCATCAGCTTGATGCCGGCGGCCAGGTCTCTCCGCGCGTCGATGTCCACCACCAGCACCGGCTGTTCGGGCATGCGGTGCACGTCCAGGTGGTGTACGCCGCCAAAGCGATCGAAGGCTTCGATGAATTTCCACTGGGAATCGTTCCCATCCGGCTCGTAGGCGTAGAGCGGTTCCATGCCTTGCTTCAGCGCCGCCAGCATGGAAGCGCTGGCCAGACGGAGTTGCAGCAGACTATCGGTCTCGCGCTCGAGTCCCTTGAGTCGGCGAACGTTCAGGTCCGCTCGCTCCGCCATGGCCCTCACGAAGGCCTGGGTCGGCGCCGTGCTCAGCCACTGCTTCAGATCCACCGCGAGCTGCTCGCCGCTCAAGCGAGAGACGAGATCCTTTCGCAGCGCCGCGTCCTGATTCGCCAGGGTCAGCGCCAGCTCGCGCTTATCGGCGGCCAGCGACACGCTGACGCGACCGCGCAGCGCCGCTGACTCGACGGCCGCGGCCTGAGCCAGGGCCCCTTCGCCAAGGCAAACGAACAGCGCGATGACCATCCCTATTCGATTCATTTGCATGCTCCGTTGGTGTGACTGGAGGTTGTGGGTCCCAGCAACTGCGCTCGCGCGACAGCTCTGTCCCTGGCACAGTCGAGCACGTCCGGTATTTTCTGGAAATAAATTTATTCCATGTTCTGCAGAATGATCGCATCTGGCGGGGTGTCATCTGACTTTCGCCGGTGCGCGGGCTCCCGGCACTGGTCGAACTGCTGCAGGTACAGCTGCTCGTTGAAGTGGGGATAGGCGCCCCGCACGCCGAGCTGGTCGATCTCCTGGTCGGTCAGGAGCTGTCCGTTCACGGCGGGGTAGCGCGCGCCGATGCCGAGGCACTCCTCGATGAAGCCCAGGAACCCGTCGAAGATGCCGGCGCATGGCGACTCCTCCCTGCACCCTTCGGCAGCAGGGAGAGGGCTACTCCTGGGCGGAGTAGATCTGAGTCAGAAGGAGGGCCATGCCAGAGCGAGTGGTGTTCTCCCGCCTCACAGGTGCGCGAGCACGTAGAGCGTCAGCACCCAGTCCAGCCCCAGCTCGACCACCGTGTACATGGAGCCATCCAGCGAGCTCCCCACGGCGGCGCCCAGGTGGCCAATCGGGCCCGCGAAGAGCTTCACGCCCACCTCGGCCCCGAGGTTGAGGCGGGCCCGCTGCTCACCCACCCGGGCGCCCACGAGCGCGCGGGCGTAGGGCGCTGCCCAGTTCGTCACGAAGTGCTGGTAGCCCACGGTGGCGTTCAGCGTCAGCTGCTCGGGGAATGACAGGTTGAGGCCCAGCACCAGCCGCCGCGCCTCCAGCTCCATGGGCTGCACGTTCATGTCCAACGCGCCGCCTGTCTTGCCCTGCCACGGGATGCGCAGGCCGAGCGCGAACTCCACCGTCGACTTGTCGATGGCGAGCGCCTCCCAGCGCAGCCGCGAGGCGCTCGCGCCTTCTCCCCGCGCCTCGTAGAGGTCCGCGAGCGCCAGCGCGCCCTCCTCGTAACCCGCGTCGTAGGCCTTGCGCAGGGGCGGATCCGCGCCCTCCAGGTCTCCCCGCTTCATCCGAAGCTTCCCCTGTGTCAGGCAGGCCAAGAGGGCTTCCTGCGCGCACGCCAGGCCAAAGGCCCGGTCCGCGGCCTCCTCCTGATACTGCTCCATGAGCTGATACCCCCACGCCTCGCAGGCCCACGCGCTCCCACCGTTGCACCGCTCCTCGAGCCCGGGGCGCTCCGCGTTCGGCGCCATGGTCGCGCACGCCAACGTCAGCAGGCACGGCCACAGACACAGCCAGCGCCCCTGGGGCGCCGGAGAAGCATGAAAGGCCGTGGACGCGACTGTTCCGTTCACTGACTTCATGCGCTCATCATGCCACGCGCCGTCGAGCCCTGGCAGCGGTACGAGGTGCCTCCCGACGCTACCGCCACCAGCGCACCAGACGAAGGCGATCAACATCTATGTCCGGGGGGTTAGCTCCGCAGCTGGCCCGCGAGCTCCTCCCAGCGGTAGCGGCCGAGCTCGATCGCTGGGTGGACCCACCCGCAGGCGCTACAGCGGCGCCGCGCCTCGTCCTGGTTGAACGCACGGCAGCCGGTCAGGTAGCCCTCGTGCGAGGAGGACCGGGCGGTGTCGAACACGTAGCGATAGAGCTCGGTCCGGCACGACTCGCAGTACCAGGCGACGCCCTCGAGCCCGGGCTGGCTCGCCTTGTAGCGCATGATCACCGACTCGGTGTCGGCGAACAGGCGGGTCGGTGTTCCGGCGGGCACATACACGTGATCACCCGGCTCGAGCGGGAAGGAGCGGACGCTCGTGAGCTCGAGCTCCATTCTTCCCGTGCCCGAGAACACCGCCACCAGGGTGTCCTTCTCGCAGATCAAATAGAAGGGTTGGGGCCCCTCATTGCGGCTCAGGTAGATCTGGGTCTGGGTCGAGTCGGGCAGCATCGGGCGCTCGTCATAGGGGCCGAGCTTCCCAGCCTCCCGGAACACCACGAAGGTCTTCTTCCGGGGCAAGGGCACGTCACTCACTCCCCTTCGCGCTGGCGCGGATCAGGGCCTGCCTGGCCTGGGCCATGGCCGCGGACTGGCTGGCATAGAGGTCCCAGCCCCAGGCGCGGAGCGGGAAGGGGGCGTTGACGTGGCCGCAGTCCGGGCAGGTGCGCCTGGCCGCGTCCGCGTTGAACTCGCGCAGCTGTTCCTGGGGCACCACCAGCGTGGCGAAGGGGTGGTCGAGCTCGACGGCCTCGGGCGACGAGGCCCCGTCAAACTCGCACTTGAACAGCTGCTTGCGGCAGGCCGAGCAGATCAGGCTGAGGGCCTCGGGCTGAGGGCCCTCATCGAGTTGGCGCTGGGTCACCGTGAACAGCGCGAAGGAGCCCGGGCGCGTCTGATCCTTGAGGAAGGAGTTCACGCCGTGAACCCGGCCGCCCGTGTAGACCTGCCCGGTCTCGAGCGTGGCCTCGTTGGCGGCGAAGGCGATGATGACCTCGTCCACCGAGTTGTGGTGGTAGAACTGGCCGTAGTCCTGGCCAGGGCCGCCAAGGAACAGCGAGCTGGCCGGGACGATGGCCCCAGCGTGGAGATAGGGGAAAAGCAAGGTCAGCGTGGTGTTCGCCTTCTGCATGGCGTTGAACACGTTGACGCGCAGGGGCGGACGGTCTGCTCGCGGCGGTGGGATCACCAACTCCCGAGGTTGCTCGGCTTGCGGCATGAGGCTCCTCTGGAACGTGACGGGCTCAGAGCCGGCCATGCTGCGCGAGCATCTGCTTCATCTCGTCGAAGGATTGGCTGAACTGGATCTCGTGGATCTCTTCGAAGGGCAGGCCGAGCTCTTCGAACTGCTCGATCAGCTTCTCGCGGCTCTCGGCCTCGTAGATGGTGAAGATGAAGCCCGAGCCGAGGTTGACGTAGGCCTGCTTGAAGCGGGCGTGCTGGGCCGCGTAGACGCCTTCCGCATTCTCGACCCACTGCTCCTGCAGCAACCCTGGGGCGCGATGAACCGTCATGTACTGGGGCATGCTCTGGCGGCCTCCTAAACCCTTCGAGGAGGAGGGGGAGTCTACTCCAGGTTTGCGCTGCGACAGAAGTCAGGGGGGAGGGGCGGGGCCCCTGGCCTGGACCCGGCTCAGATCACCCCGTGCCGGGCGAGGACGTCCGCCACGGCCTGGACGGCTTGCGCCTCGGGGGTGCCGAGCTCGCCGAGCAGCTCGATGGCGCCGGCGACGACTGCATCCGGCCAGTCGTCGGTGTCTTCGTAGTGCGCCACATCGAGGACCCCGGCGAGCAATTCCAGGAAGCGCGTTGGAGGTGGCACCTTCTGGTGCTTGCGCACCGGGCGGCGCGAGTTCTCGAGCGCCTGGAGCGCCGAGACGATGGGCTCCTCGTCGCTGGCTCCGCGACAGCATGCCTCCAGGGTCTCGGGCGCTCCATCCATGCTCACCCACACCTGGGAGTTGAGCACATTGGAGCTCATGCAGATGCTGGGTCGAGATGACCCTGACCCACTTGTGTCTGAGCGCCTGGCCTATCCTTTATACTCGGGCGATGCTCAGAAACCCCCCTGGTCAACAGGTGCTCGCGGTGGTGCTTCTGCTCGGCCTCACGAGCTGTGACCGGAACCTCCTCCCGGATCCCGAGTCACGCGCAGCCGTCGTGCCCCAGGAGGCCGACGTGGCGGTGGGCGCGACCCACGATCTGCTGGTGGCGGCGTGCCAGGACAAGGTGACGCTCACCGATCTGGTGCTGCCCGTCGCGGCGACGACGATCTTCGTCGGCCTTGGGCGGCTCGACGCGCTCTTCTACCTGCCCGAAGCCCAGGTTGCCGCAGCCATCCCGGAATGCGAGCCCGTCGAGTACGGCGTGAGCTCCGCTGCCGTCGACGGGACGGCCATTGACCTGGAGCCGACCGGCAACCCGAGGGCGTTCAAGGCGCACGTCCGGTCCGCGGGCGAGACCCGGTTCAGCGCCAAGGTGCAGGTCGACGGCGAGGAGCTGGACGTCCAGAGCACGCTGCGCGGCCACGTCCCCAACCGGGTGCAGTTCGCGCCCAGGTGCGATCCGACCTTCAGCGCCGAGACCGGGAAGCTCGAGAACTGGCTGCCCGCGGGCGGCGCGGTGGAGTTCCCGCATCGCCTCTTCCGGGACGAGCTTCCCCTGAGCGGGTATGGCCTCTACGCGGTCGATGACCCGCGCCTGAGCATCCGCGAGTACGGCTACGGAGTGATCGTCGTCGACCTCCCCGCGCAGCGCGGGGACCTGTCGCTCTCCTCGCGCTTCGATCCCTCGTTCAGCCTGAACCTCCGCCTCTATGACCGGAGCGACATTGATGGGTTGACGGTGGAAGCGCCGCCCGAGCCCTTCTTCGTGGGGCACGTGTCGTCGGTGACGGTGCGAGCGTCGATCGGCGGCAAGGTGCCTTGCGTCTGGGCGTTCCCGCGGACGGTGACGATCGAGACGCCGGCCGTGTGCAGCTTCGACGGGCGGCCCGACTTGCGCTCGCTCTCCATGCGTTGGAATGGCGCGGTGCCGCTGAAGGCCGCCGCTCCGGGGACGTGCCGCGTGCGCGTGGAGTTGGAGGGAACGTCGCTCTCGGACGTTGTCGAGCTTCCCGTCTACCGGACGTTCGAGCACGTGCCGTTCAAAGAGGAGCTTCATCCGGCGATCCACCTCACCGACCTCTGGGTGTCCTCCGCCGACGAGCTGTTCATCGTCGGGTGGAAGGACGACGTGGCCGGGTACCTGGAGAGCGTGGTCTTCCGGCGCTCGAATGGAGTCTGGGATCGCATGCAGCAGCCGCGCGGCGCCAAGGTGCTGCGGGCGGTGCACGGCTCCCGTACGGACGGGGCGATCTTCGCGGTGGGCAACAACGGACGCGTCGCGCGCAGGGCCGGCGCGGACTGGACAGTGATGGACACCGGAGTGGACCAGACGCTGTACGATGTCTGGGTGTTCTCGGCCAACGACGTCTACGCGGTCGGGGAGAACGGAACGTTCCTGCACTTCGACGGCAGCAGCTGGACGTCCATTCCGACCGGCGGCACGGCGCGGTTCACCAGCATCTGGGGCGCCTCACCGAACGACATCTGGCTCGTGGGGTGGGGGCCGGTGATGCTCCGCTATCGCAACGGCACGCTGGAGAGCGCGCTGCCTGCGGAGGTGCCCGCTGCGTTCAATGCGCCGAACGGGATCTCCGCCACGGCGCTCGACGATGTGTGGGTGGTCGACAACGACTCGGTGCTGCGCTCGGACGGGCAGAGCTGGACGCAGTACCCGCACGTGCTCCCAACCGGGCACTTCCTGCGAAGCATCTGGGCGGTCGGCGACGGTAGCGCCTACGCGCTCGGCAACAGCAGCAGCGGCAAGAGCTCGGCGCGGTGGCTGGGGCCGACGCGCACCGCGGCATTGCCCGTCGAGGGGGCAGTGGCCATCACGGGCCTGGGAACGGACGTCTACGTCCTCTCGGACAAGCGCCTCTTCCACTACGTCCACGACCCCGCGCGCCTCCCGTAGGAGAACCATCCTCGGGGCCCGGGACGCGGATCCGGTGGTGGACCGGCCATCTCAATTTCCATTGAGGCGCCTGCACGAGTGGCGGCGCCCCCTCCCTGCAACGCGAAGCGGGCCCGTGACGGCCGTGCATCTGGTGGAGCAGGTGCTGCCGCACGTACCCCATCGACAGTGCTTATCCGCCGCCCTTGAGCCGCGCGGCGATCAGCTCCGCCAGCCTGTCCAGGTTCAGCCCGCCCAGGTCTTCGCGCACAGTGGGGCTGGCACCGCCCTTGCCGCGCTCGTCGGCTCCCTGCTGGCGGCATTTCCTCTCGAGGCATTTGATCAGCGCCTCGAGATCGATGCCCAATGCCTTGCTTCGCCGGAGAAGCTCGCTATCGAGCGCGTCGGTTCGGCGTAAGCAGTCCAGCAATTCGCACAGCACGTCCGGCTTCGGATCATCCGGACTCCATCGATCTCCTCCAGGCGCCGCGACGCCGGTCAATGTCTGCTCTCGCTCGAACGGCAGGCCGTTCATGGTCTCGCCGCGGGCGCGAATGCGGAACGTGTAAACGCCGGCAATGGGCATGGCGTAGCTTGCCGTGAAGCGGCCGCCCTCAGCCGAGGTCAGCATGACCATGTCGCTACCCGCGCTGCCGGGCCGCTGGACCTCCGCCCAAACGGTCGCCCGACCGCGCGGTGCGGCGTCGTATTCGAGGAGCGAAGCCGAAATCTCCGCCACGGCGCCGAGCTCGAAGCTGGCCTGCGAGAGATGCGCGGAGAATGTCAGGCTCGAATAGGTATGCGCGACGAACTCGTAGGGTAGGCGGCCCTGGCCTCTGGTGCTGCTGAAGGCGTGGCCGCCCGAGGCTCTCCCCTGGAACCTCTTGCCGAGCCGCAGCACCGCGTGCCACAGCCCCGCATGGCTGCCCGCTTCATTGGCCGGGAGCACAGGCAGGGCGCACCGGTAGTAGGCGACCTTGGGCGTGAGCACGAATTGCGCATTGGCCCCGCTGGCGCCAGAGGAAGGATCGATCATGGATCCGTCCGGCGCCTGAAGCCGGAAGTCGACGGCATAGGGAGCGGGGCTCAGCACGATCGCCTCCATGCCGAAATCCGCTTCGCAGATCCAGAAGGGGATCCGGTGCTCTGAGCCCTGATCGAGTACGCCGGCCGGATCGGCGACAATCTGGGCGTTGGTCACGCCGGCCAGGATCTGCAGGAAGTACTTCTGCAGCCGCGTGGACTGGCTCGTGCTGATCGCTCCGGTGATCAACAGGTAGCCATTGTGTCCCTGGCAGAGCGTCGTCAGCGCCGGCACGCTGATGTTGGAGGGAAGTCCGAAACCCACCGCGTAGGTCGTGGCGTTGATACTGCCGGAGACGCTCGCAAGCGAAGGGGGGGTATTCCACATGCCATCGGTGAGGAGCACCATCGCCGTGCCGTCGTAGTCAGGCGTCGGCGCCGCTTGCGCATCGTTCAGCATGTTGCGGCCGTTGACCACGCCATCGCCAATCGAGGTCGCGCCGGAGGGATCAATTTCGTTGCTGTCGATATGCATGCCGGCGTGGGTTCTTCCGGCGCCGCCCGGCGCGGCGCCCGCGTCCTCGACTTCCATGATGCGCTGCGCGGCCTCGTTGAAGCGCACGAGGCCAATGCCGTCGTCGGGCAGCATCACGTCGATGAAGACGTGCGCCGCCTCGCGCAGTTTCGCGACTTTGGTGACGCCGTCGCCCGCATCTTCGCTCATGCTTCCGGACCGGTCGAGGACGAGGGAAACCGCCGTGCGCGGCCGTGCGATGGTGTTGGCGTTGATGTTGATCACCCAGGACTGGCCGGTCTCCACGCAGCGTACCGTCACGCTGCCGCTTGCCGTGTCGCCCGGGTTCGTCGAGGTGTAGGAGAGCCATATCAGCGCCGCCGCTGCGGGTATGATCGGATCGGCAGTCACCGTGACAGACGTGCCGAAGGGCGTGCCGAAGCCGCCGGTCGGCCCCGCCGTGATCTCGAAATGCAGCGTCCGGCAGGTCACCACATCCCATCGAATGGCGCGATGCGTGGTGACGCCGATACCGCCCATGCCAGCCGGAACATTGGTGAAGGAAATGCTCGGCGTCACGAGCGTGATGGACTCCGCAGGCTGGAAGGGTTGCAGCGTTGCCCTGATGACGCCTGAGCAGACGGGGCAGAACGGGCCGTAGTCGCGCATGAAGCAGGACGGCAGCGGCCGATAGGTGTTGCAATCCGAATAGATCGCGCCTTCATAGGTGCCAACCGCGCCTGCGGCCGGCGGCGAGGCCGGCGGGACGCATGTGGAAGCCACGCACGTGGCGTCGCATTGCGACGGCATGGGCGTCGTTGCCGCGATCAGCGCACGCCATTTGTTGGTATTGCGGTTGGTGTCGCGCGTGACGTTCGGTTTCGCTGGCTCGCCCGCGGGAGTGCCCGTGCCGTCTCCGCCGTACTCGTCGGCGAGATTGAAGGCGCTATGGCCAACTTCGTGGATGGCGATCTCATTGGCCTGGACGTTGGCTGAACAGGTCGCGATCGTGCCGCCCGACCCGCCATACTTCGTCGAATTGACGATGCATACTACCTGGTGCTTCAGCGGCACGTGGGTGTTGGCCACCGATAGCGCGAGACCGCTATTCACTGTCAGCAATCGGTCGAGCGGACTCCCAGCGAACATGCTGCAGAAGGTGGCGTCGAAATAGGTGTTGGCGGTGACGGCGGGCCCGCCGGCACAGCCGGGATCGTCGGCCCCGCTGTCGGTGGAGACGACGTCGATGCGGTAGACGTTGATGCCGCAGAAGAGCTCGTTGAAGGGCGGCGTCGTGCGCAGGCGGTTGAGAAACGCCTGCACATGCGTGTGGTAGTTCGTCAATTCGCTGGCCCGGTAGCCGTCGCCGATGATGACAAGGTTCCAACGAAGATTGTCCGGCCCATGGTCGACGACCTTGGTGGCGCCAACCACATAACCGTCGCTCGCGCTCACCGGTTTGCTCCCCTGCGGTCGGGGGAAAGCTCGAAGCTCGCAAGGTTGCTCGAGGGTTCCTTGCGGCTGGCGTCCGTCCGAGAGCGCCTGAGGGGATTGCCGACCAGAACAACCGTGCGGGCGGCGTCCAGGTCAGGCAGCAGCACCTCAAAAACGCCGCTCCTCATGGCGCCGAATTCGCGCTGGATGTTGCCGTCCGGCGAATGGACCTCGACCGAGTCCAGAAGGGAAGAATCGATCAGCCGATGCGCCAACGCGCGTCCCTGGTCATCGCGCAGCTCGAACCAGTGTCCGCCATGTTTTCCGGATTCCGGTTTTTCGCCCGGTTGCGGCGGCGTGATCATCGCAAGCCGCTCGACGGAGACGAGCTCAACGCCGTCGTCCGACGACTTGAACGTCAACCGCAATGTGCGACGAGAAGCTTCCAGCGGGGTGCCTGTCGGCGGGTATCGAGGATCCATACGGCCTCCTGCCAAAGGTTTCGTATCGGGAACATCCCTGTTCAAAACAGGTCGGTAGTGTTGGTGCCGCGTTCAGTGGCGCGGATGCCATGGTACGCAGCGCTGAACGGCACGCCACCGGTCCGGGAGGACAGGGTGCTGTGAGGTGCGGCACGGCAGACCTCGCCTTGGCGGTGTCCGCCGACACGCTCGCGCTCCCTCAAGCGGGGGCGGAGCCGGGGCTGGAGGAGGAGAGCCCGGCCCTGGCTGCGACGGTGGAGTCGACGAAGGAGCGCACGCCGCGATTGGATTGGGCGGGGCTGCTGCGCCGGACGTTCGCGCTGGATGTCTTCGCCTGCTCTGGGTGTGGAGGCGGCGGGAATCCGACGACGAGGCCTGCAACTCGCCCGGGCAGCGAAAAGGGCTGCTCCGCCTGAGATAAGCAGCCTCAGCGCAAGGCCTGTGTCAGGGAGACGACCCCGTTGACGAGCCCGTACACCATGATTGCCACCAGGGCGAAGATCGCGAGCAGGCATCCCCAGAAGGCGGGTGAAGACTTGCTTACTGTGACTTGCTGTTCCCCGGGCGGCACGCAGGCGCGCTCGGCGAGAGGCGCCGCCAGCCCGAGCGCCTGGATGCGCCGTTGAGCACTCGGGGGATAGGCGTCCAGTGAAGCCAGGCGCGTGCGGCGCGGGAGCTGCGCCACCAACTGCTGGGGCGTGCCCCGATGCACCTCGGTGAAGATGCGGACCGCGCGCTCGACGTGCTCGCCCTCCGCGTCGGAGAGGAGCCAGAAGCGGCCGGCCTCGGGAAGGTCCCCCATCCGATGGCACACCTCCCCCAGCAGCGAGAGCGTCTCGGCCCGGTATGGACTGCTCACCACGAGCGAGGTGAGCCTGCGCCGCGCGAGCCACGGCTCGCCCCGTGCCAGGTCTTCCTCCGCGCGCTTGAGGGCGCCATGCCGACGATCTCCGCTCATCTTTGACAACGTACACAACCTCGGAGCTGCGGGGCGACACCGTTCGAGCGATCGTGCTCCTGCGGGTAATAATCCGGCCGCTCAACGTCTTCCCTCTGCAACCTGGCTCCAGACGGCGTGTGTGGAGCCGACATGCCCAACGCCCGGGGCTCCCCTCCCATCATGACCGGGCAAATCCGTGAAGAGGTAGATGCCGAATGTGCACGTCCCGACTGTTTCTGTTGCTCGCCGGCCTATCTGCAGGCTGTGCGGCGAACGCCCCTGCCACCCGCTCCCCAGGGACGGAAACGCGTCCCGCGCCCACGGCGCCACCTGCAGCCTCTCAGGGGCTCACCCCTCGTGAGGCACTCGCGCGGGAGGTCTCAGCGCCACTGCAGCGCCAGCCAGTGGCGGCGGAGGGGGTACCCGTGCCCTTCCAGGGCGAGGTGCTCACCGCCGGCACGCCGGAGGTGGTGAAGCGCCCCAACGGGGTCACCATCGTCAGCCTCCCGATTGGCACCGCCGAGCCGGTCATCTGCCTCTTCTACCCTGCCCCCATCGATGCGGGTGCGGCCGCGAGGAGCCTCTTCGAATCGCTCCTGGATGACGTCACGCTGGAGCGTGTGCGCGCCACCGAGGTGAGGGCGCTCGCGGGAAGCCCGGCCCTGTACCTCGAGGGTGACTTCACGCGTGGCACTGCCCCGGCCGTGCAGGTGGGCAGACTCAAGCTGATGGTGCATGCCGACCCCGTGCTCCCCAAGGCCTGCTTCCACGACGAGCTCGGCTACGCGCAGACCTTCCTCCGCGTGACCGAGTCCATCGCGACCGGCCTGGTCTCCACCTCGGAGAAGCAGCCGGTACCACCGTACTTCAGCGACATCCAAGTGATGCGTGTGGGCAACCAGGTGCTGGGTTTCCAGTACACCGCCCTGTTCAGCTCCAAGGGGGGCGGCACCCTCCTCGAGGCCAGCACCACGCTGGTGCGTCCTGGCTCGCCGGCCGAACTGCAATTCCAGGACACCAGCCTCATGGAGCTGGCGGACACCCAAGGGGTGCTCGTGAGCAAGCGTTACGCCAAGCGGGTCAACCAGGCGGTCACCGCAAGCGTGAGCCTGAGCCGTGCGGAGGATGGAGGGTATGGCGTCGAGGGACAGGTGGCGGGCAAGGACGTGCAGGCGAAGCTGAGCGGCGGCCTGCTGGGAGAGGTGGGGCTCGCCAGCCGGCTGCGTGAGGGGCCGCCGAAGAGCGGTGGCGAGGCGATCGAAGCGGCGATGTGGGTGCCCTCCGCCAACCTCACCACGCCAACGCGGGTGGAGGTCCGCCCCCGCACGGGAGCGGGACCGCGTGCCGCCACGATGGTGATGGGCCCGCTGGCCCTGGACGTGGAACTCGACACCTACGGCTTCGTCGAGCGCATGGAGGTGCCCGTGGGGGGCGCCACGATGGTGCAGGAACGGCTGTCACGGACCGGCGAGCCGTAACAAGACGGTTCCCATCGAGGTGCTGGAAATCCTCAGCCGGGATGAGGACCCACAAGGGCCAAGGTAGCGGGTTGGAGCAAGGGTGAAGAACCTCCCGGGGTGGGCACCCTACCAGCTTCCCGCAGCGCTTCGCGCGCGTGGGCTCGTCTCCAAGCGGCCTGGTTCGCCTGGTTCCCTCTCCCAGCGGGCGCACTCCACGGGCCGCACCCGGCAGCCGAGCCGAGCGGCCGAGCATCCGCCGCGCGAGGGGGCCACGGTGGGCACCGCTGCGGTCCTGGCGCGCCCTCCACGGGCCGGGCGGGCCGAGCCGAGCGGCCGGGCCTCCGACACGCGAGGGCGCCACGGTGAGCCCCGCTGCGGCTCCTGGTGGGTCACGGGGCTCTGGCTCCACCGATTGTACCGCTGGGGGGACTCCTGAACGGTCAGGAGCCGGAAGGGGTGTCCCATCTGGTTTTGGATGACCTTGAGCGGGACGCTGCTCATGGCGAGGTGGCTGCCGTAGGTCGTGCCAGCAGATCCGCTCCTCCTCCTCGCGGCTGATACCCGCCCGCTGGAGGGCGTCCGCACACTACCCCATCAAGGCCACTCCTGGCGGGAGCATCCCGGCCTGCTTCCTTGAGCCTGCATCGTGTGATCTGGGAAATCGATCTCGCAGCACTACCTTGGAGGGCGTGGTCGTTCTGCGGTTCCTGGACTCTGTTGCTCCCTGGCTCCTAAGCCGGTGCAATTAAGTTCGTTCAGGGGGCTCATAGAGATGTAGAGCCAAGGGCGCCAGCCGCCCGCAGCGGTGCAACCTCCGG
>JAFGNZ010000331.1 GCA_016926755.1 Myxococcaceae bacterium
CTCGCCGAACGTCTACACCACCAACCGCCCCGAGTACCTCCGGCTCCAGTTCCCGAATGTGACGGGCTGGGGCGCCGTGCTCGACGCGGTGTATGGCTTCCCAAACGTCTACACACGCATCCTCCCCTCGCAGGTACAGCTCCCGTCCAGTCGATGGGCCTCCTGGGCAATCCGTCACTGACCACGGATCCCTTGAATCAGCCCCGTGAGCTTACCTGACCTCGGCCATCAGCTCTCCGGGAAGGCCGTCCACCCGTCGAGCCAGTTCACGTCGCCCACCGCGCCGCGGAACGTGGCGCTGGCGTCGAAGAAGCCGTCTGCCGGCGGGGTGCCACCGGTCAGCGCCGCCTCCGGCTTGAAGCCCGGAACGGGCTTGGGGTTGGACGAGGAGGGGGCCACGTACAAGCCCTTGCTCAGCTTCGGATCCACCACGGAGTTGGTGGCCTCCGCCTCGGGGCCGAACTTCATCCACTCGTTGAAGTCGCTGCCGTCGCTGCTCGACTTCACCGCGAAGCTGGTCGCGTCATACGACACCTTGGAGGACCAGAAGGTGGTGTGCTTCACCGTCAGCGCGCCCGCGTTGGCCTGGGCGATGGAGTCCGGGCCGGCGACGTCGAGGCTGAAGTCATTGAAGTAGGCGAAGATGGCATTGCTGATGCTGCCGGCGCTCCCCACGCGGAGGATGGCGCCTCCCTGGGTCTGCGCCGCGGAGCCCTTGTCGCGGTTCGAGCCGATGAGCGTCATGTTCCACAGCGTGGGGTTGGAGCGGGGCGTGGCGTTCGGCGAAGAGGCGCTGTTGTCCGCCTCGATGCCGTGGTTGCCCAGCAGGCGGTTCTGCTGGACGATGATGAACTGGCCCTTGCCCGTCCACCCCTGATCCCAGTCGAGCCCGTCATCGTCCGGGAGCGTGATGACGACGTGCTTGAGGTTGGCCGTCCCGCCGAACATCTCCACGCCGTCATCCAGGCCGCGGTGCACCTGCACGTAGTCCACGGTGGTCTTCGTGCCGCAGCCTCCCACCGTGAGGCCGTTCAGCTCGTTGTTGCCGCCCAGGCGGAAGCCCGCGAACTCGATGCGTACGTACTTGAGGGTGCCACAGTCGTGTGCCGCGTCGGTCCCTCCGTACTGGGTCTCCTCGCTCTCCGGGTAGCCCTCGATGTTGTCCACGCCGCCTTGAACGTTGATGGGGGCCTTGCCCAGCAGGACCAGGCCACCCCAGTTGCCCGCCTGGCGCGAGCCCTCGGGGACCACGCTGGTGAACACGATGGGCTCGGCCGCCGTGCCCTGTGCGTCAATCCGCGCGGTGCTGGTGATGGCCAGCGAGGTGTTGACGCCGCCCTGGATGACCGTCCCCGGCTCGATGGTCAGCGTCGCGTTCTTCACGAACACGTTCGCCTTGAGCACGTAGGTGTGCTCCTGGGTCCAGGTAGTATCGGACGTGATGTCCTGAGTGATCTCGCAGGACGCCTGCCCCGGCGCACACGTGTCGCCCTGGATCGTGTTGCCGTTGTCGTCGTCGCCGCCACACGCGGCGAGCACCGCGAGGGCGCCTGCACAGGCCCAGCTCCGCACTGATTTCATTGTTGCTCCATGAGAGGTACTGCAGGGTTGATGGGTTAGAGCGGGCTCCACTCCACCTGCGCCGCGGCGGTGAGGCCGGGCCGGTAGCGGAACACGTCGGTGTCGAGCTGCCGGAGGACCGTGGACTGGTTCAGCAGGTTGCTGCCCGTCAGCTTCAGCCGCAGGTCCTTGGAGAGCTTCTGGGTGAGCGTCAGATCCACCCGGTGGAGCGGCTGCTCGTAGGTGTCCGGCAGGCGGTTGAAGCCCACCTCGGAGATGCGCCGTCCGAAGACGTTGTAGAGCAGCGTCACCTCGGTGCCCCAGCTGTCCTGGGCATAGGTGACGTTCAGGTTGGCCACGTAGGGAGACTGGCCCTGCAGCGGGCGGCTCTCGCTCGTGCTGATCTGCTGGCTGCTGCCCAGGTTCACGCGCGAGTAGATGAGGCTCAGGTTGGCGCCCACGCGCAGGGGGCTCAGCGCCTCGCTCACCCGGCTCAGCGAGGCCCGGCCCTCCAGCTCCAGCCCCACCGCGTTGGCTCCCACCGCGTTGCGGTAGCCCACGTCGCCCTGGATGGAGCTCACCACCACCTGCTCGATGGGATCGATGAAGCGCTTGTAGAAGCCGCCCACCGACAAGAGCTCCTTCTCGGTGGGGAACCACTCCCACCGCAGATCCGCGTTGTGGATGCGCGAGGAGACCAGGTCCGGGTTGCCACTCACGCTGCGCCGCCGCAGCGCGTCGTAGTAGAGGAAGGGGGCGATCTCACGGAACTGCGGCCGTGCCACTGTGAAGCTGTAGCCGGCGCGCAGGTTCGCCTTGTCCGTCACCGCGTAGATCAGGTTCAGCGCCGGCATCGGGTCGACGGTGGTCCGGTCCGTGGACGCCGGCGCCTGCCCCTGGGCGAAGGGGCTCCCCGAATCGAGCCGCTGGGTGAACACCTCGAGGCGCGCTCCGACGATGGCTCGCAGCCGCTCTGTCACCGAGGCCTCCGCGCTGAGGAAGCCTGCGTAGAGGGACTGGAAGCCATCGTACCGGTCCGTCAGGAAGGTGCGCTCCTCGGCAAGGAAGGCGGGGCCGACGTTCTCCGTCGAGAACATCTCCTCGGCGGGCAACCCCAGGAGGGCGGGATCGTCGCCCACGAAGATGAAGGCGAAGCGGCGCGCGTCGAACCCGCGCTGGGAGAGCTGCGCGGACCCGCCCGCGTGCATCTCCAGGCGGCCCAGGGGGAAACGCAGGGACACGCTGGCGCCGCCGCTCGTGTCCCGAAGAGTGGAGAAGAAGCGCTCCCCGCTGTTGGCGGCCTGCCGGAAGCGGCGCACACCGTCGTTCTCCAGGTACATCAGGTCCCGGGTGTCGGGCTCCTCGGACTGCGTCATGGACAGGTTGCCCTGCCAGCGCAGCACGAAGGCGCCGTCCGCACCCAAGCGATGCGTGCCCCGGAGCTGGTTGAAGCTCAGCAGGCGCTGGGCGAACTTCAGGCGCGTGGCGTCGAAGTTGGCGCTGTCCGTGTCGGAGAAGCCGCTGAGCAGCTGCGCCGAGTCCTCCGTGGACCGGCTGAAGAGCGCCAGCAGGCTCACGTCGTTGCGCGTGTCCACCTGGTAGCCCAGGTTGAGCAGCGCCCCCAGGTTCGTGTTCGTCGCGCCGTACTCCGAGCGGTAGATGTCCTTGGGGATCAGATCCTCATCGCTGATGCGGAACGTCTGGGCGTCGGCGGCCGTCGCCGCGTCGCTCCGGGAGAAGGTCGCACTGGCCAGGTAGCCGAGCGCGCGCCCGCCACCCCACTGGTGGGTGTTGCCCACCGAGACGCTCAGGCCCCCATTCGGCAGCCCCCGGGAGGTCCGGCTCGACCAGACGTTGGAGAAGCCCTCACTGACCTGCTCCGCCTGCGGATCGCGCGTGCTGAGCGCTCTGTCGCTGGGGACGCTGTCGGGCAGCCCCCGCGAGCCGTCGTCCATTCCCAGGAAGTCCAGGCTCCCCCCCTCGTATGTCCGGCGCGAGCGGAAGGTGGACTGGGTGTTGACGCCGAGCGACAGCTTCACCTGCGTCTGCAGCGTGGCTGGGTAGGCGTTGGTCTCGATCCCGAGCACACCGCCGGCGAAGGCCCCCCCCATCTCGGCCGAGAAGGTCTTCTGCACCGTGAGCGTGGACAGGAGCGCGTTGGGGAAGAGATCGAGCGGCGCCTGGTGCCCGTCCGGATCCGTGCTGGGCAGCGCCACGCCGTTGACGACGGTGGAGGCATAGCGCCCGCCGAGCCCACGCAGGAAGACGTTGCGGCCCACGACGGTGGCTGACGTCACGCGCTTGACGGCGTCGCCCGCGTTCGAGTCCGGCGAGCGGGAGATCTGCTCGCTCCCGATGGCGTCCTGGACGGTGTTCGCGAGCTTGCGCTGGAGCAGCAGGCCGCTCTCGCTCTTCGTGTCCACCGTGCCGATGACCACGAGCTCTTCGGCGAACGAGCCCTCCACCGGCTTGAGCGCGATGTTGCGCTCCGTGAACAGCCCCTCCGCTACCCGTAGCCCCTTGGCGTCGACCCCTTCATACTGATCGCACCAGAAGCGCACGTCGTACGTGCCCGGCGGCAGGGGGAGCGCGAACTTCCCCTCCAGATCCGTCTCGACGAACGCCTCGGCGCCCGCAATCACCGTGACAGGGCACACCAGCAGCGGCTCGCCCGTCTTGGCGTCCGTGAGCCTGCCGCGAATCCCTGCGCTGACCTGGGCCTGGGCAGTGCCACTGAGCGCTGCCAACAACATGAGGAACGTGATGCGACGCATGGGGCCTCGAAGCTCCACTCGGGGAAGCGGGTTCGGGCAGCCTTGTACGCCGCTGGAATCGCAACCACGTCGCACTTGCTAGCCAAGTGTGTGAAGCACAGGTGACGCACGCGTCACGCGCCAACCTGGCCGAGAGAGGCGAGGACGTCCTCGGGGAGACGCTCTCCAGCCCCTGCGGGAGCCCGTAGGCGCCGCGACGAGGCAGCGCCTACGGGAAACAGCCCTCCCCTACCCGCGCCGGTGCGAGCCGCGCCGGCGCCGCGTGAGCAGCAGCAGGGCGGCCGCGCCAGCCAGCGAGGCAAACGCCGTCACGGCTGAAGCGCCCGCGCTGCACCCCATGGCCTGCGGATACTCCGAGGAGTCGCCCTCCGGGCCGCCCTGGATGATCTCTCCTCCAGGCGCCGCCTCCGACCCTGGGAGTCCTCCCGGGCTGGCCCCGCTCCCTGGCGCGGAGCCGGTGTCTTGCGACGAGCCAGGGGCCTGCGGCGCTCCAGAGTCCGGCGCCTCCTCGCCACCGGAGCGGGCAGACGGCATCGCCTCCTCGAGGGTCGTGGCCTGGACGAAGCCGTCGTGGAAGAGCACGGCCGTGGGCTGCGTGGCCGCGTCCCGGTACAGCCCCATCTTCAGGTAGTTCGCTCCCGACGAGTCGAACATCGTGCGGACGTAGCGCTTGGGAACGACGAGCTGTCCGTCGTACCAGAGCTCGACGAACCCGACGTTCGGGTTGGCGGACCACTTGATGTGCAGCACGAAGTCGTGCCACTGATCCCGCGTGAGCCCCTTCATCGTCCACTGCGTCTTGCCATTGACGATGAAGAACAGGGTGTCAGGGAGCGCCTGACCGCAGTCGGCGGCGCTGCAGCCGAGCACCAGGCGAACCGGCGGCGCGCCATTATTCCCGGAGTGGTGCCACTGCATGAACACCTGCCAGTTGGGCGTCATCGGGTAGTCGGCCGGCCAGAGCGTGCTCCAGCCGTAGTAGTACTCGGTGCCCTCGGAGGAGCCGTCGAACTTCACGAGCTCGTTCCGGTTCCCGCTCGCGCGGATGGGGTCGTCGCCCTTCCGGACCTCGACCCGGAGCGCGTAGCGGCCCTGGCGGGTCGGCGAGGAAACGACCTGCGCACGATCCGCCGCGATGAGCTGCTCCTTGTCCCACTGGGACCGATTGCCGGTCTCGAAGTCGCCTCTCCACACCACCTCGGCCATGGCCGGGGTTGAGAACGCGAGCACGGTGAGGGCCGCGGCAGTGGCGGCAGCCACCCAGGTTGAGCGTTGCATGAATCTCCTTTGACTGTGTTGGTGCGAACCGCAAACGAACAAGCCAAACGAAAGCCGCGACGCCCTGAATTCCGCCGCCGGGCGGATGCGAAGGCGCCGGGCACGTCGGGCCACGGCCCGAGGGTTGGACCATGGGCCCCCCTGTCCGGTCGCTCGGGAGCGCCACCTCGAAGGAGCCGCTCGCTCCGCGCGCCCCGAGCGTCCGCGCGAGCGGCTCTCCTCCCCTCTCTGGTCTGCGGCGGCGCGCTCCTTTAGAGCATCGCCCCTTCATTCACTTGAAAGGCATACATGAACCACAGAACCCTCATGCTGGCCGCGCTGGTCCTCCCAGCACTGGCCTCCGCCGACGTCGTCTGGAGAGGAGACTTCGAGACGGGAGATCGCTCCCAGTGGTCGAAGACGCAGATGGTGAACCCGGATCGCCTGCAGGTCGTCGAGAGCCCCGTGCGCAGCGGCAAGTACGCGCTCCGCGCGCTCGTGAAGCAGGGCGATGATCCCATCAACGCGAGCGGGAACCGGAACGAGCTCCTCTACCACTCACGCGAGGCCGTGGGCTCCGAGTACTACTATCGCTGGAGCACGATGTTCGCGCCGGACTACCCGAGCGCGAAGACGTGGCAGCTCTTCGCCCAGTGGCATCACTACGGCTGCTGCGGCTCGCCCCCCATCCAGTTCATCGTCAATGGCGAGGAGATGATCCTGGCCGCTGTCGGGCAGGTCGTCTGGAAGGCCCCGCTCGTCCGCGGCATGTGGAACGACTTCATCTTCCACGTGAAGTGGTCGCCGGATGCGAGGGAGGGTTTCATCGAGCTGTACCGCAACGGCAAGCTCGAGGCACCGAAGACCTTCGTGGCGACGATGTTCCCGAACGACTTCAACTACATCAAGCTGGGCCTCTACCGGAACTCGACCATCGCCCAGGACGGGGTGGTGTTTCATGACGACTTCGTGATGGCCACCACGCTGGAGGACGTGCTGGCGTCTGGCTCGACTCCCTCGAGCCAGCCTGGAGGCGAGGGCCCGGCGCTGCCATCCACCCTCCCTGAGCCCGGGGCCACCCCCGCTCCCAGGCCGGGCGAGCAGGCAGCCGTAGAGGAGCTGGATCCGACTGGCGGCCCGAGCGGTGGCTGCTCGGCCGGCCCCTCCGGCCTCCTCGCGGTCTTGGGGCTGCTCCCGCTGATGCCGCTCCTGCGCCGCCGCCGCCGCTGAAGCCCGCGACGCGTGACACCGGCGGCCCTGCCTCTCCCTGGCGGGCGCCGCCGGGCGCGGGTTCGCAATGGATGTTCTCCGTGCTGCAAAGCCATTCGCCCCGAGGGCAGTGGTCGCAGGAGGGCGCACGCCTGATCCTCCCCACCGAGGCCTAGCACTCAGGGGGGAACCGTGAAGACAGATGGCCAAGGGGCGCCTGAAGAGAACTCGATAGACCCAGACCCCTATCTCTCGCGCGCGCGAAACGTGATGCGGCGGCCCTTCACCTCCTTGCTCGCGCAGGGGGTGAAGGCGTTCTCGTACTACACCGGGTGGTATCCGCTCTGGCAGCAGCCCGACGGGCCCAGGCCGATCATCCTCTTCTACCACAAGGTCCAGCGCCGCCCTGTTGGCACCTGGGGCGAAGAGGTGCTCGACCTGGAAGCCTTCAAGCAGCACATGGCCTTCCTCTCGCGCGAGTACGAGCCGATCCCTCTCTCTGAGCTGGTGGCCGCGCTGCAGGGGAAGATTCCAATGCCGGATCGGGCCGTGGCGATCACGTTCGACGACGGCTACCGGAACAACCTCCGGTTGGCCGCCCCCATCCTCCGCCACTACCGCGTCCCAGCGACCCTCTTCATCTCCACGGGCCTCATCGGAACGAACCAGTGGATGTGGGCCTATGAGCTCGAGGAGATCTTCCACCGCTACCCGCTGGAGGCGATCAGCGCGAGCGCGCGGCACCCGCTCATCACCCGCCTGTGCGCGCAGGCGATGAACAGCCAGGTGGCCCTGGTGGCCTGCGTGGAGTACCTCAAGTCGGTGCCCCACCCGAAGATGCTCGAGGTGGTGTGCCGGATCCGCGAACAGCTCCCGGTGGAGCTGGACGAGGAGAACCAGTTCCTGAGCTGGGACGAGGTCCGGCAGCTGCGGAGCTATGGCTTCGAGTTCGGCGCGCACACCGAGAGCCACCCCATCCTGATCCGCCAGCGGCTCGAGGACGCGGAGCGGGAGCTGGTGGCCTGCTGTGACACCCTGGAGCGCGAGCTCGGCACGCGCCCGAAGCTCTTCGCCTACCCGAACGGCGACACGAGCCCAGCGGTCACCGCGCTGGTGGGGCGTTACTTCGAGGCCGCTGTCACCACCCACCCGGGCGTGTGCTCGCCCTCTGGCAACCTGCTGGAGCTGCCGCGGGTCGGCGCCCCGCGCGTGGTGAGCGACCTGGCCTTCCAGATGGAGCGCCATCTCCGGCAGGGGGGCCACGCCCTCCAAGCGCAGGCTTACTGAGAGGGGGAGCGATGCTCACGGAGCTGGCAGTGCGCGGTGGCGGCCTCTCCGCCCCCAGCGAACTCACGGTGGAAGTGCATGGCTCGGAGGCGCTCCCGCGCCTCTCCGCGGAGTGGGACGCGCTCGTCCGCTCCAGGCCTGACGGCGCGCCGTTCGCGCTGAGCGGCTGGACGCGGGTGTGGTGCGAGAGCTTCGCGCCAGGCTCTCCGCTGAAGCTCCTCTGCGCCAGGCGCGACGGACGTGCCCAGGCCTTCGCCCCGTTCATCGAGCGAAGGGGGCGGCTGGCCGGGTGCCCGGTGCGGCTGTGGCAGTCCCCCTCCAATGAGCACTCTCAGCGGACGGCCTGGGCCCTGGGGGAGCAGCCCGAGACAGCGGTAGAGGCGATCTGGAGCCGGCTGCGCGAGCAGCCCTGGGAGCTCCTCCTGCTCAAGGACATCGTCGCGGGGGGCGCGGTGGACGCCGGCCTCGGGCGGGCGGCCGAGCGAGAGGGCTTCCTCGTCTCCCGCTGGCCCGCGGTCGAGTCGCCGTGGCTGCCCGTCCGGCCGCCCGAAGTCATGGAGGCGCAGCTCGACGCCAGGTTCCGGTCCAACCTGCGGCGGAGGCGGAAGAAGCTCGCGCAGCGCGGGGAGCTCCGCCTCGAGCGGATCGAGGGGGGCGAGCGCCTGGGCGCCGCGCTCGAAGAGGGCTTCCGGCTGGAGGGAGGCGGCTGGAAGGGGACTCGCGGGACGGCCATGGCGAGCCAGCCGGAGACGCACCGGTTCTACACCTCGCTGGCCCGCCTGGGGGCGCAGGAGGGGTGGTTGGCCCTCTACCTCTTGAGCGCTGGCGATCGTCCGATCGCGTTCCACTACGGCCTGGAGTTCGGGGGCACCTACTTCCTGCTCAAGCCCGGCTACGACGAGGCGGTGGGCGAGTGCTCCCCAGGCCAGCTCCTCGTGGACGAGGTGCTCCGGGATCTCGCTCACCGGGGCGCGCGGGAGTTCGACTTCCTGGGCCCGAAGATGACGTGGAAGCTCGACTGGACGGAGAACCTCCGCCCGCACTGCTGGCTCTTCATCCTGCGTCCCACGGTGAAGGGCCGGCTGCTGCACGCGGCACGGTTCCAGCATGGCCCTCGCCTGGCACGCCAATGGAGGCAACTGACTCGATGGATACGGTGATTCAATCTCTGCCCAACCTGTGGCCCTCTCAGCTCCTGCCTCGACCCTGGGCGGAGCAGGCCTTCCCCCTGAACCGGTCGGATCTCGAGCTGACGTACCTGGGGCGAAACGCCGTGTGGCGCGCCGTGCGGCAGCTGGGCCTCGCGGGCGCGGAGGTGATCGCCCCCGCGTACCATCACGGGGTGGAGATCGCCGCGCTGCTGGCCGCGGGCGCGCGCGTGCGCTTCGCCCGCGTGGACGCCGCGATGCGGCTGGATCTCGAGCACCTCGAGGCGCAGATCGGCCCCGAGACGCGCGCGCTCTACGTCATCCACTACGCGGGCTTTCCCCAGCCCATGGCGCCCCTCCAGGAGCTCGCCCGGCGGCGCGGGCTCCTGCTCATCGAGGACTGCGCGCTGGCGCTCTTCTCCCAGGACGGCTCCGTCCCCCTGGGGAGCCGGGGGGACGCGGCGATCTTCTGCTTCTACAAGACCGTGCCCGTCGCGCACGGGGGAGCGCTCCTGCTGAACGCCTGGCCCAAGCCCCCGCCGCTCCCGAAGCCGCGCCCTCCCCCGCTGCTCTCGACCCTCTCGCACCTGGCGGGCTCCGTGCTGTTCAGCCTGGAGCTCGGGCTGGGCGCTCCCGGGCGTGCGGCGCGCAACGCGATCAAGTCCGTCACGCGTGACTTCCGGCAGCGGGCCAACGCGGTGGATGTGCCCGTGGGGACCCAGGAGTTCGATCCGGAGGCGGTGGATCTGGGGATGAGCTCCCTCACGGAGCAGGTCCTCCGGGCCGCCGAGGCGCAGGAGATCATCCGCCGCCGGCGAGCCAACTGGCTCTTCCTGCACCAGCGGCTCGGCGAGCCAGGGCGCTCCCCGTGGGAGGAGCTGCCCGCTGGCGTCTGCCCGCTCTTCTACGCGATCCGCGTGAACGACAAGGATCAGGCCCTCGCCACGCTGCGCGCGCGCGGCGTTGACGCGGTGGACTTCTGGCGCTTCGGCCACCCGTCAGCGGAGCTGGAGCGCTTCCCTGAAGTCGATGCGCTGCGCCGCCAGATCGTGGAGCTGCCCTGCCACCAGGACCTCGGCACGGAGCAGCTGGAGCGGGTGGTGCACGCGGCCCGCGAAGTCATAACGAGCCACTGAGCTCCGCGGGCCCGGGAGACGCGCGAGGCGCTCCCGGGCTCCGCCTTGATACCTCAGGGGACCGCGGACAGCTGGGCGCAGAAGACCCGCAGCGCGTTCTTGTAATAGAACTTCTCGAGCACCTCGGGCGGCAGGCCGAGCCCGTTGGCCTTGCTGGCCAGGTAGAAGGTGCGCGTGGGCGCGGTGGTCTCCCAGTAGCGCAGCTCCTCCTCGTAGTTCTCGATGCTCTTCCCCTCCGCGCGGTCGGTGGCGAAGAGGAGCTTGTCCTGGTGCTTGATCATGAAGTCGCGCACGTGCGCCTGATCGCGGTGCACCAGGTACTGCGAGCGCGCGGAGGAGTCCGCGTAGAGGTTGGGGTAGCGCTCCAGGTACTCGCCCAGCTGGTCGAGCTCAGCCTCGCTGTCGTGCAGGTTGAGCATGTGGATGGCCACGAAGACCGTGCGCGGGTTGTCCTCCACCACGCGGATGAACTGCCGGATCAGCTCCTGCTTCGAGTACGGGCTGTCCGGGTAGTAGCGATCCATCCACGAGTCGGGATCGGCGACATGGATTGAGACGGCCCACTTCTCGTCCGCCGCCCGCTGCCACAGCGGGTAGAGCCGCGGATCATCCACCCGCAGCCGCGCCCCGGAGCTGTCGTTGTAGGCCAGGCCCAGATCCTTGAAGATCTTGATGCCCCCGGCGCCAGCCGCGCGCTGGCCGTCGAGCGCGGCCTGGATCGCGGGCAGCCTCAGGGCATCCAGGCCCGAGAGGTACTGGCCCAGGTTGAACTGGATGATGTTCGGCTTCTTGTAGGTCGCACGCTGCTGGGCCGTGCTCCCCGCGTCCCAGTGCGCCTGGACCGCGGCGTAGAGCCCGATCCGGCGCTGCGCGTCTGCCTCCTCGGCCGCCGAGGTGCCCAGGTGCGTATGCGCGTCGATGACGGGGTAGTCGCGCCCGCCCGACGGGTGGAGCCGCGCCACCACCTCGGGGAGCTGACCGCTGAACCGCGGATAGGCGGCGATGGCCGCCGACGCATCACAGTAGGCGTAGGGGGCAGGCCTGGCAGGAGGCTGCTCGGTCGGCGTCTCTGGCGGCTGCTGGCCGACAGGCCCGGGCTGGGAAGGCGGCTCGCTCGCGGGAGCCTGCGGTGGCGTGGACTCCACGGGGAGTGTCTCGGGAGGCGCACTGGAAGGAGGCGCCTCGGAGAGCCCTGGCTGCTCGGGCAAGCCCTCACTCCCCTGGCAGGCGGTAAAGAGCACTGAGACAGCGACCGCGAGCGAGAACAGGCACGCTCGCGGGTGACGGATCCGGCTGATGTCAGACATGGGGCTCCGCTGGAAAGGGTTTCAGGCCCCGGAGAACCCATACGCGCCGTCAGCATTTCTGCGCCGCCGTGAGCCTCGGCTCCCTGCTCTCTCTCGGTGCTCCCAGCCCGGCGCCTGATCCACTGTCTGTGTATGAGGCAGGCACGATCTGGATCCGGTGAGAGGAATAAGCCCGGAATTGAAATGTCTGATGCCCCACACATCCGTTTGCACCCCGAGGTTCGCGCATGACAGCTACACCCAAATACAGACATCACCGCGACCAACGCCCCATGGCGCTCCTGCTCGTCCTGGCCTGCGCCGTCTTTGGTGGCTGCACCGGTCAGGCCGAGCTGAACGAGGAGGTGTCTCGACCCGATACCCCGGGTGAAGGCCCCTCGACGCCCGGTGGCGGCCCGCAGACCCCCGCCTTCAAGCCGGCCCCGGTCACCCTGCGCTCCTTGCTGGGCTGGCAGTACCGCAACGCCATCGCCGGGTTGCTGGGAGCCGAGGCCGCCAACGCGGTCGAGCCGCCACCGGACTCCGCCGTCAACGGCTTCGATGCCATCGGCGCCTCACAGCTCGCGCTGAGCCCCGTCGCCCTCATGAAGTACGAGAGCTCGGCCATGAACGCCGCCAAGGTCGCGCTGTCCAGCACCGCGACCCGGAAGGCCCTGATCAGCTGCACGCCCACGGGCGCCGGTGACGAGGCGTGTCTGCGCGAGTTCCTGAGCAGGTTCGGGCGTCGCGCCTGGCGCCGGCCGCTGTCCGACGCCGAGCTCGCCACCTGGGTCACCGTGGGGAAGCAGGCCGCCACCGCCTATGATGACTTCTACAAGGGCGTGGAGTTCGCCATCGCCGGCCTGCTCCAGTCTCCCCACTTCCTCTACCAGGTGGAGGTGGGCGAGCTGGATCTGATGCGCCCCGGGCGCCGCAAGCTCACCGGCCATGAGCTGGCCACGCGGCTCTCCTTCTTCCTCGCCGGCACCACCCCCTCCGAGGAGCTGCTCGCGGCGGCCGAGCGCGGCGAGCTGAATACGCGGGACGGACTCCGGGCCCACGCACAGCAGCTCGTGGCCCGCCCGGAGGCCCGGGACGCCCTGGCCCACTTCTTCGACGAGTTCCTCCGGCTGCGCGAGCTGCCCACGCTCGCCAAGAACGCCACCCTCTTCCCGTCCTTCACCCCCACGCTCGCCTCGGGGATGCGCGAGGAGACCCAGCGCTTCCTCGCGGATCTGGTGTGGGACCAGAACGGGGACTTCCGCGACGCCTTCGACGCGGACTACACCTTCGTGAACCAGGAGCTCGCCAGCTTCTACGGCCTCGCCGGCGCGCCGCGGACGGGCTTCGCTCGCCTGCCCCTACCGCCAGAGTCAGGACGTGGCGGGCTGCTGAGCCAGGCCAGCCTCCTCTCCCTGTTGTCCTACCAGTCGACCACCTCACCCACCCAACGCGGCAAGTTCGTTCGCGAGCGGCTGTTGTGCCAGCCCATCGCCGCCCCCCCCAACAACGTGATCCCCAGCTTCCCAGAGCCCCAGCCCGGGGAAGCACCCAAGACCATGCGCGAGAAACTCGTGGAACATCAGACCAACCCCTCATGCTCTGGCTGCCACCTGATGATGGACCCGATCGGGCTGGGGCTGGAGAACTACGACCCGGTGGGCCGCTTCCGTGTCACCGACAACGGCGCCACCATCGACCCGGTGAGCAGCTTCGATCAGCTGGGCACCTTCCAGACCCCGCGGCAGCTCGGCCAGCTCTTGCGTCAGCACGAGCGGACCATCCCCTGCCTGGTCCGTAACCTGTTCCGCGCGGCGACCGGCCACGTGGAGGTGGAGGGCGAGACGGCGCCGCTGCTCGCCATGGAGTCCGCCTTCACCGCCTCCGGCTACCGCATGCGCGAGCTGCTCGTGGAGATCGCCTCGAGCGATGCCTTCCGCTTCGCCAGCCCCCAGGAGGTGCAGTGATGGCTCCCTTCAGACTCAACCGACGGACGTTGCTCAAGGGCCTGGGCGCCGCGGTGGCGCTGCCCACCCTGGAGGCCATGTTGAACACCCACGGCACCGCCTATGCGGCCGGGGGTACGATCCCCAAGCGCTTCGCCACCTTCTTCTTCGGCAACGGGGTGGTGCTCAACAAGTGGGTGCCTACCGGCACGGGCGCCAACTGGCAGCCGAGCCCGGCGCTGGCGCCCCTGGCGGAGCTGAAGGACTACGTCAACGTCGTCACCGGCTACATGGTGAAGACGCCTGACCGTCGCGGTCACCACAACGGCGCCGCGGGCATGCTGTCCGGCTACCCCTTCATCGAAGTGCCGGCGAATGGCGCCAACTACGCCTCCAAGTTCGGCGGTCCCTCCGTCGACCAGGTGGCGGCAAGCATGATCGCGCAGGGAACGACCTTCCCCTCCATCGAGCTCGCAATCTCCAAGAGCATCGTCCGGGGCGAGGGGCCGACGCTCCAGTACATCTCCCACAAGGGTCCGGACAGGCCCATGCCGCAGGAGCTCAACCCGGCCGCCCTGTTCAACCGCATCTTCGGCAGCTTCACGCCGAGCGACACCACGGATCCGCGCAACCAGCTGCGCAGCAGCGTGCTGGATGCGGTGCGGGACGACGTCCGGCGGCTCGAGGGACGGCTCGGGAGCGCGGACCGGGCCCGGCTGGATGCCCACCTCACCGGCATCAGCGAGCTGCGCCAGCAGATCCTCGCCCTGCCGCCGGAGTACACCTCCACCTGCACCCAGCCCACGCCCATCACCCAGACCAACACGAACGTGAACGGCAAGGAGCCCCTGGAGGCGGTGAGCAAGGCCATGAGCGATCTGGTGGCCATGGCCTGGGCGTGTGATCTGACCCGCGTGGCCAGCTACATGTTCAGCGGCTCGGTGAACGGCACCGTGTTCCACATGCTGGGGCAGACCCAGGGCAACCACGATCTCACCCACGACTCGGGCAAGCAGAACCAGGTCCACGACTCGGTGGTGTGGGTGGTCAAGCAGTTCGCCTACCTGCTGCAGAGGCTGAAGGCGACGCCGGAGGCGAACGGCAACCTGCTCGACAACAGCTGCATCCTGTTCACCTCGGACGTGTGTGAGGGGCTCGCCCACTCCATCACGGACTACCCGATCCTCGTGGCAGGGCGTGCTGGCGGCTACCTCAAGTACCCCGGCATCCATGTCCGCTCCACGACGCGGGAGAACACCAGCGACGTGCTGCTCACCTGCCTCAGGGCGGTGGGCGCCAACGTCGCCTCGGTGGGAGCAGACCAGGGGCTCAGCAACACCGAGTGCGCGGCCATCAAGGCCTGACCAGGCTCCGCCAGATGCCTCTCTGCGGCCCCGAAGCCCTACTGGGTTTCGGGGCCGTGGTCTTTGCGGGAGGTGGGAGCCTCCAGCTCCTGCCCCCCAAACGACGATGAGCGCTCATCGGTGGATGAGCGCTCATCACTGGCGAGCTGGCCGGCCCGCGAACGTGCTGGGGGGCCTGGACGACGCGTTGCTGCTCTCGGTACCTCGCCCACGGCCCCTGGGCGACATGGGCTTCATGTCCGGCCAGGAGCCGAGCCAGCCCAGGGGCGCGGGGAGCGCTCAGCTGTCCCGGCGGCGACGCCCTCGCGCGAAGGCGAGGAGCGCTCCCAGGCCCGCGAGCAGCAGGGGGCCTCCGGCACTCGCGCCGCAGCCGTAGGTGGGCTCGGGCAGGAGCGGTGGCCCGGGGAGCTCCGAGCCCGGGGTGGGCTCCGGGCCGACGCCGGGCTCGGGCTGATTGGGATCCGTGCCTGCGACGAGCTCGGAGACATCCGGCGCCCCATCCCCATCCCCGTCCACCTGAGCGGCGCTCAGGGACTGGAGGGAGGAGCGCAGCGCCCGCTCGTCGTAGGGCGTCATCCCGCGCTCACGCAGGGCGCTCGCGAAGGGGGTGGTGGCGGAGCCAGAAGCGGGGGCGCCCCGGTGGCAGACCGCGCACGCGGGCTCTTGCGCCAGCCCCAGCTCCGCTCGGACAGCGGCGGGGAAGTTGGGGGTGGCGCGCGCGGACAACGGGAGGAGGAACAGGAGCCCCGCGGCGGGGGCCCACCTGGCATGACGTAGACCTGACAAGGAGAAACCTCCAGAAGGGCTCAGAGGGAGACGTGAAGTTGGGTGAGGAGCGAGTAGACAAGGGGCGCCGCCTGGGCGGCGGGCATCCGGCGGACGATGCCGTCCACGCGGACCTCCAGCTGTGGCGCGAGGAAGAAGGCCGCGCCCAGCCCCGCGCCCAGACCGCGTCCCTCCTTTCGCTCCAGCACCTCGCCCGTCGTGATGAGGTGCACCCCGCGAGTCACTTCCAGATCCGCCTGGAGCATGCCCGCATAGCCGAGCGCGGTGGGGCCGCCGCGCGAGTGCTGCGTCAGCACGTCCACCTCCGCCAGGAGCGCCAGCGGCCCGGTGGGGGCCCAGCGTCCGAAGAGGCCGTGGGCCTGGCGTACGGTGGAGGGCTCGCCGCTCACCATGTCATAGCGAGCCCAGGTGACGAGGCTGCTCAACCCCACCGTGGCCTGGGGAGCGGCCGCCCACTCGAGGAAGCCCGAGTACCCGCGCTCGCGGTACATGTCCGGGTGGATCTGGAAGTTGCCGGCGATGGCCATCACCTCCCCGCGCAGCCGCTCGCCGGTGTAGGCGAGCGCCAGGCCGTGCTGCTGCTGATCATTGGTGTCGGTCCGGGTGGCCTGCCTCACCCACGAGGTGTGCTCGGGGTTGCGCAACCCGAACGGCAGGTTCATCCGCCCGGCACGCACCAGCAGGCTCTTCTCCGGAGAGCTGAAGCCGACCCAGTACTCGCGCGCCACGAGGTTGTTCTCCTCGCGCGAGGTGAGGGCGGCGGACCGGGCCCGCTTGATGGCGAAGCCCAGCGTCCCCACCGCCTGCAGCGGCCCATGGCTCACCTGCGCGCGGAGATCGCTCGCCATCTGTACGGGGCGCACCGCCGTGGTGCCCCCCGCGTGGTTGATCAGGGCCCCGCCCCGGAAGGACATGGCGAGGTTCAGCCACTCGGGCATGCTCAGCCCGCCGAAGAAGAAGCCGGTACTCGGGCTGACTTCGCCCGCCTCGACGCGCTTGCCGTTCGGGGCCGCCACCAGCACCTCGGACTGCGCGCGCCCGTAGGGCGTGAGCATGCCTCCGCCGGAGGGATCCACGTGGCACGTGGCGCAGCTCGAGTAACCGTGTCGGATCATCCACGGGTAGGCCTCGGCGCCCAGCGGCGCGAGCCCTCCCAGCACCACCAGCAGGAGCAGGATCTGGCGCATGGGGCTCAGTCCTTCTTGAAGTGGAAGGAGACGATCGCCTCGATGTCGGGCTTCACCGTCAGCCCCATGTAGCTGGGGACCTGGATGCCGAACTCCTTCATGTTGAGCGGCACCTTGCCGCTGGCCTCGTAGTGATCCCCGCTGTGCTTGAGCTCGTAGGAGATCTGCACGGGGCGGCGCTGCCCGTGGAGCGTCATCATCCCGGAGACCTTCTGCGAGAGCGACTGGCCAGGCGCCGGGAGGCGGAGGGCCGACCAGGGCACGACGAGCGTGGCCTCCGGGTACTTGCCCACCTCCAGGTACTTCTCGCGCATGTGCCTGTCGCGCAGCGAGATGCCCGTCTCGAGGGTATCCAGCGGCACGGTGAAGGCGACGGCCCCATCCTCCTCGCGGATGGACAGCACCTGGGTCTTGCCCTCCAGGCGAAAGCCGGCGGGGCCCGAGCCCGTGAAACGCACCGATGCCTCACCCAACTTCTCCACCCCGGCCCAGGCGGGGAGCGCCATCAACACCACCATGGCGCATGCTTGCTTCAACGTCATACGGAACCTCGCGGCTTGGAGTGATGCGGACGAGCAACTGGAGACGGCTGCCTCCAAGGGGGTTGCCCGTGCCACGCGCCGCAACAGCCCCATGCTCCAGCCATTCCGTCAGGCCGCTGTGCCCGCCTGCTGAGCAGCACGCCCGGGACGCTCGCCTCCACGGAGGACGCGCGGGGGCCGAAGGAAGGCAGGCAGGCAGCGCCTCAAGGAGGGCAAGCAGGCGCGGAGCGCTTCCGGAATCAATGGGGGCCCGGAAGGTTGGTGCCCGCCAATCAGCGTGGACCGTCCTCGGTCCGCAAGGTGAGTCCCACATCCGAAAGAAGAAGAGGAGTTCCCTCGCATGCACATCCGCTCGTTCCTGCTGCTCGGCGTGATCGGCGTCTCATCGACCGCCGCGGCCTTCTCCAGCGGCGCCACCAACCTCTCAGGCAAGACGGCCAACACCTGCAACAACTGTCACACGGGAGGGGCCACTCCCACGGTGACACTCACCGGGCCCACCACGGTGCTCCCTGGCTCCACCCAGAGCTACCGGCTGACCATCACGGGCGGCGCGGCGCAGGTGGGTGGGATGGATGTCTCGGTAGACAACGCGGCCGCCACGCTCATCGCGGGCCCGGGGATGCGCGCGGTGGCTGGGGAAGTCACCCACGCCTCAGCGCAGCCCTTCAAGAATGGCGCCCTGAGCTTCGACTTCTCCCTGCAGGCGCCAGCGCAAGAGGGCAAGGTGACGCTGTACGCCACCGGCAACTCCGCCAACATGGACCGGGGGACCTACGGTGACAAGTCGGCCGCCACCACCCTCGCCGTCACGGTGAGGTCCGCCCCCGAGCCCACGCCGGAGCCGCCGCAGCCCACGCCTGTGCCGCAGCCCACCCCGGAGCCGCAGCCCGCTCCGGAGCCGCCACAGCCCGCCCCGGCGCCGTCGCCTGGCAACGGTGGAACCACGGGAGGGACGCCCGCTCCCGAGCCGACGGCTCCGGGCAGCACGGATCCTCTCATCGACGATCCCTCGGCAGAGCCCTCCGCGGGCTGCACCGCCGCGGGCGGGGCGCTGGCCCCGGCGCTCCTGCTCGGGTGGGCGGCGGCGCTGCTCCGACGCCGGCGGAAGGCTCGCTCCTAGGCCTGCCTCCCACAGGCACGCGCTCCGGGGGTGCTCTGTCGAGCACTCTCGGGGCGCCCGGGGACATCGATCGGATCGCCCCGGTAGAAGACCCACACTCCAACCATCTCCCCGCGTATCCTCCGCGGGCTGCCCGGCTGGGCGGGCAAGGAGTAGGTGTTCGTGCCGCGGCGCTGGAGTCTCTCGATCGGATGCGTCCTCCTGCTGGCAGCCCTCCTGCCGGGCCTCGCCACGGGCAGTGAGCCTCGGGAGGCCTCCCCCGCCACCCCGCCCACGGGAGCCCTGGCCCGGGTCCGCGCCTCGGGCGTCCTGCGGGTGGCCATCGACGCCACCTACCCGCCCATGGAGTTCCTGGAGAACGGCCAGCCCGTGGGCTTCGACGTCGATCTCGCCCGGGAGCTCGCGCGCCGGCTCGGCGTCCGCGCGCAGTTCATCGTCATGGACTGGGACGGCATCCTCGCCGGGCTCACCTCGGGCCGCTACGACATCATCCTCTCGTCGATGAACATCACGCCCGCGCGCCGGCAGCAGGTGGACTTCATCGAGTACGCGCGCATGTCCCAGGTCTTCGTCACCACGCGAGGCCAGCTCATCCGCACCGAGCAGGAGCTCGCGGGCCGCGGCGTCGCGGTCCAGACCAACACCACGTCGCAGCGCTGGGTGGAGCAGCTCCGGCAGCGGGGCGTCGCCGTGCGGGAGATCCACCCCTTCCCTGGCGCCACGGAGTGCTTCGCCGCCGTGAAGTCCGGCCAGGCCGAGGTCGTCGTCATCGACGAACCCGTGGGCCGGTACTTCTCCCGGCTGGATGACACCTTCGTCATCACCGGCCAGGCCCTGGAGCCGGAGCCCATCGGCATCGCCATCAACAAGGAGGACAAGGAGCTGACCGCCGCCATCGCCCGGGCGTTCGAGCAGCTCCAGCGAGAGGGGTTCCTGAAGCAGCTCTCCGAGCGCTGGTTCGGCGGCGAGCTCGGGCAGGCGGTCCTCCCTCAGGGGTTCTGGGCCTTCTCCCGACAGGTCGTCATCCCCCGCGTGCTCCAGGGGCTCGGGGTGACGCTCCAGCTCACGCTGGGCTCCGGGGGGCTGGGCATCGCCCTGGGGCTGCTCGTGGCGATGGCGCGCATCTCCCGGCGCGCGGGGGTCCGCGGCGTGGCTCGGACCTACATCACCCTGTTCCGCGGGACGCCGCTGCTGCTGCAGCTGCTCTTCATCTTCTTCGCGCTGCCGCTGATCGTCGGGGTGCGGCTGGGGCCCATGGCGGCGGGCCTCACCGCGCTCTCGCTCAACGCCGCGGCCTACATCGCGGAGATCTTCCGGGCGGCGATCGAGTCCATCGACAAGGGGCAGATGGAGGCGGCGCGGGCGCTCGGGATGAGCCACGAGCTGGCCATGCGCCGGGTCATCCTGCCGCAGACGTTCCGCCGGCTCATCCCCCCGCTCGTCAACGAGCTGGCGGCGCTCTCCAAGGACACCTCGCTCGTCATGGTCATCGCGCTGCCGGAGATGCTCTACGAGACGAAGCAGCTGGCGGGGACGTACCTGCGCCCGGAGGTGTACGCCTGGGCGGCGGTCGGCTACCTGATCATCGTGGTGGCGCTGTCCACGCTGGCGCGGCGGCTGGAGCAGCGGCTGGAGGCGCGGGGCACATGAGCGGGCCCATCATCCGTGTGGAGGGGCTGCGCAAGTCCTTCGGTGAGCGCGAGGTGCTGAGGGGCATCGACCTGGAGGTGACCACCGGCGAGGTCGTCGTCATCATCGGGCCGAGCGGCTGCGGCAAGTCCACGCTGCTGCGCTGCCTCAACTACCTGGAGGCCCCCACGCAGGGGCGCATCTGGCTGCGCGGCGAGCTCCTGGGGCGGCAGGAGAAGGCCGGACGGCTCGTGCCTCGCCCCGAGGCCGAGGTGGACCGGCAGCGCAGCCACATCGGCATGGTCTTCCAGCGCTTCAACCTGTTCCCCCACATGACGGCCCTGGGCAACGTCATCGAGGCGCCCATGCGGGTGAAGGGGCTGCCTCGCGCCCGGGCCGAGGAGATCGGACTGGGGCTGCTCGAGCGCGTGGGGCTGCTGGACAGGCAGGGCGAGTACCCGGCCCGCCTCTCGGGAGGCCAGCAGCAGCGAGTGGCCATCGCCCGGGCGCTGGCCATGGAGCCGCAGGTGATGCTCTTCGACGAGGCCACCTCGGCGCTGGATCCCGAGCTGGCCGACGAGGTGCTCCAGGTGATGCAGGACCTGGCCCGCGAGGGGATGACCATGCTGGTGGTCACCCACGAGATGGGCTTCGCGCGCGAGGTGGCCCACCGGGTGGTCGTCCTGGACGCCGGGGCCGTCCTGGAGCAGGGCCCTCCCTCCGTCATCTTCACCCAGCCCTCGCAGCCGCGCACCCGGGAGTTCCTGCGCAAGGTGCTGCACATGCGCCCGGGCGGCGAGGAGTGAAGGCATCACCGCGGGTGAGAGCCTTCAGTAGCGGGTGGCCCCCAGGATCCTGGACCGCTCGGCCTGACGCTCGAACACGGGGCCGCTCCTGCTGAGCAGCATGGCGAGCGACGCATCGTCGCGGTACCTCTTCAGGCCCTCCTCGACGAGCTCCCCGCCGTGCTCCTGGTCCTTCCGCACCTGCATCAGGAAGGCCTTGTCGAACGCCTCGCCGCTCTTGCCCGAGAGCGCGTTGAGCACCCCGGTGAACTCATCGATCTGCTTGTCCAGCTTCTCGTCGTGCTTCGCCGAGCGCTGCTCGACGCCTTGCCTCACCCCCTCCTCCTGGCGCCCCGCGCCTCCCGTGCCCTCCATGCTCTCCTGGGTGGAGAGCTCCATCACGGCCAGGCTCATCGCCGCGGCCTCGGCATAGTTCTGCACGCTCGCCAGGTGCTGCCGGTGGTTCTCGACCAGCTGCTGAGCGAAGACGCGGATCTCGGAGCTGGTGGACTTCTGCAACGCCATCTCACCCAGCGCGATCTGCTTCTGGTCCAGCAGGGCCAGCTGGTCGGCGAAGTAGGCCTTGTCGGCGACGGCCTCGCCCACCTCTTGCCCTGTCTTCCTGGCGGACTCGGACTTGTCGTCATGGGCGCAGGCGGCCCCCAAGCCCAGGATCCCCAGCAACCCCGCTCCCAACAGGTAGCGCCGCATCCTCATGTCCCGATCCTCCCCGTCGCCGGAATGGCGCACCAAAGCTGGGAAGCGGCAGCGGAACCCACAAGCTCCCGCGAGCGATGAGCAGGCAGTGCCGCCGTGCGCTGGGGCGCTCTCCTCCCCAGCCCTCCAGGACGATGCCTGCTACCTGCCCGCGCGCTCGACGACCATGGCGCTGCCGCCCCCCCGGCGCTTGGGCTCGGCGACGGCGGTGACGGTGCCATCCGGGTTGAAGCGGATGCCGGTGAACGCGCCGATGGGGCCCACATCCGCGAAGACGTGCCCCTTCTCCATCAGGGCGGCTGCCTCGCGTGAGCTCAGGAACTCGGGCTCGGCCTGGCTCTTCCCATCGGGCGTGTTTCGCTGGGAGACGCGCGGGGCCGCCACGGACTCCAGCAGGGGCATGCCGAGATCCACGTGGTTGACGAGCGTCTGCAGCACGGTGGTGATGATCGTGCTGCCCCCCGGGCTCCCCAGCGCGAACACCGGCGCGCCCTCCTTGAACACCAGCGTCGGGCTCATGCTGCTGCGAGGCCGCTTGCCCGGCTCCGGGCTGTTGGCGTGCGGGGTTACGGGGCTCGGGGGAACGTCGAAGTCCGTCAGCTCGTTGTTCAGCAGGAACCCATAGCCGGGCACCACGATACCGTTGCCGCCCTCGAACTCGATGGTGCACGTGTACGAGACGATGTTGCCCGCCTTGTCCGAGGTGGTGATGTGCGTGGTCTCCCGGTTGGGCACGTCCAGCACCGAGGGAGGCAGCGCGGCCAGCCCCGCCGCGGAGAGCGAGGCGGCCGCGGACCGCGTGGTGCTCGGATCCTGCTGATACGCGAAGGGGTTGCCCGCGAGCACCGCGCCCGCGGCGGCCCTCGCCGGATCGATCGCCTTGCGCCGCTCGGCCGCGTACTCCTTGGAGAGCAGCCCGGCCACGGGCACGTCCACGTACTCCGGATCGGCCACGAAGGCAGTCCGATCCGCGAAGGCCAGCCGAGAGGCCTCGAGGTAGCGGTGGAGGAAGTCCACCCGACTCATGGCGGCCGGCTCGTAGCCCTCCAGGAGGTTCAGGGTCAGGCCCACGGCCAGCCCTCCGCTGGAGGGCGCGCCCATGCCATACACCGTGTAGCCCCGGTAGGTGCTCTTCACCGGCTCGCGGATGCGAACATCGTAGTCCGCCAGATCCGACAGCGTCATCACCCCCGAGCGCACCTTGCGCGGCGCATCGGGCGCCACCGGCGGCCGCGCCAGCGTGTCCACGATGGCCCGCGCGATCTCTCCCTGATAGAAGGCCCGGCTGCCCTCCCGAGCCACCAGCCGATAGGTTTTGGCGAGCTCCGGGTTGGCGAAGCGAGCGCCCACGGGCATCGGCTCTCCCCCGGGCAGGAAGAGGCTGGCCGTGCTGGTGAACAGCTTGAAGCGGTCGACGTTGCGCGCGGTCTGCTCGTGGAAGAAGGCGTCGATCTCGAAGCCCTGCTCGGCGACGCGGATGGCCGGCTGGAGCACGTCGGCCAGCCCGCGCGTGCCGTAGCGCTCCAGGGCCACCTCCCAGCCTCGCGCCATGCCCGGCACGCCCGCGGACAGGCCGCTGGTCAGCACCTCGGGCATGGGGATGGGCGCGGCGCCTTCGTAGAACAGCTCGCGGTGCAGCCCCTGGGGAGCCACCTCCCGATGCTCCACGGAGACGACGCGCTGCTCATCGGCCAGGTAGATGAGCATGAAGCCGCCGCCGCCGATGCCGCACGAGTACGGGTCCGTCACGCCGAGCACGCCCGCGGCGGCGACCGCCGCGTCGACCGCGTTGCCCCCGGACTCGAGGATCCCGATGGCCGCCGCGGTGGCCCGTACGTCCACGCTGGCCGCCGCGCCGCCGCGCCCCGTGGCCTCGGGGGAGAGGTCGGCAGCCGAGGCAGAGACCGCGGATGAAGCCGCCTTGTCGTGAGTGCAGGCAACGGCCAGCAGAAGCCCGGTGCACGCCGTGAGGAGGAGTCTGCGCATGAGTCGATCCTGGGAAGTGGCGAGGCCCCTACCCTACCGGAACCCAGGGCTGTGTCCTCACTCCAAGTGGGCCGGCTCCCCTGCCGAGCGGACACGCCACTGGCACCCGAGACGCGAAGGCGGCACGCTGCGCGAGATGCACACGTCTCGGCCCTCCACTCCGCTGTCCGTGGTCCTCGACACCAACGTGGTCCTGGACCTGCTGGTGTTCGACGATCCGCTCTCGCGCCCTCTGGCGGACGCACTGGCGGCGGGCGCGCTCATCCCCTGGGCCGACAAGGAGACCCTCCTGGAGCTGGAGCGGGTGCTCACCCTGTCCACCTTCAAGCTGGAGGTGCCAGCCCAACAGGCGGCCCTGGCGCGCTACAGGCACCACGTGCAGCTCGCCCCCGAGCAGTCCGCCGCCTCGCTTCCCGCCCTGCCTCGCTGCCGCGATCGTGACGATCAGAAGTTCCTCGTCCTCGCCGCGCACGTCGGCGCCGCCTGGCTGGTGAGCAAGGACAAGCGGCTCCTCTCCCTCGCCGATTGGCACGGCCTGCCGTTCGCGATCCTCTCTCCGAAGCAGGCCGCGCAGGGCTTGAGGCTCGCGCCGGGGTAGCGCGCCTACCAGTCCAGCCGGCGTACGCCCGCCCGTGCAGCGAAGGCCGAGCGCCTGGACGGCTCCTCGGGGCACTCAGCGCGCGGGTGTACCGCCTGGGACTCCCGCCACGTGAGCGGCCTCCCCTGACAGCCAGGAGGAGCCTCGCGATGGAACCCGACGGAGCAAAGGAGAAGCGGTGATGACAACTCAATCCCGGCACCACGGCGCGATCCTCTCGGCTGGCGTGCTGCTCGGCACGGGCCTGGTGTTCTGGGACGGCCTCTTCCACGCCCACTGACCCCAGGTGCGATGAGCCCTGCCCGTCCCCCTGCTCGTGGTGTGGCGCCCACGACGGCGCAGAGGAGCCGCCCTGTGCCCGGGTGAGGCACGAGGAGCCGGAGGGCGTTGGACTCGCCGCGTCGATCCCGCGGTCGCAGCTTGTGGCGTGCATCGGACAGTCCCGGTGCGCGGAGCAAGCCACATGCGGAAGCGGAAGACACGAGCGGCCGAGCAACGGGGGCAGGCCGCTTCGGCGCCGGCGGGCGTGGCCGGCCCCGCGCGCTCGCTGCGCGTCATCGACGTGGTGGCGCTCACCGTGGGCGTCGTCCTGGGGGCCGGCATCTTCAAGGCGCCCTCGCTGGTGGCGGCCCAGGTGGGCAGTGAGGGCGCGCTGCTGCTCGTGTGGCTGCTGGGGGGCGTGGCCTCGCTGGTGGGCGCGCTGTGCTACGCGGAGCTGGCCAGCGCCTGGCCGCACCCCGGCGGGGACTACCACTTCCTCCACCGCGCGCTCGGCCAGGGCCCGGCGTTCCTCTTCGCGTGGGCTCGGCTGACGGTCATCCCCACCGGCTCCATCGCGCTGCTGGCCTTCGTCTTCGGGGACTACGCCTCGCAGCTCGCGCCGCTCGGGCCGTACTCCTCCTCGGCGTACGCGGCGGCGGTGGTGGTGGGGCTGACGGCCATGAACGTAGCCGGGCTGCGGCAGGGCACGCGCGCCCAGAACCTGCTCACCGCGCTAGAGGTGCTCGGCGTGGGCGCCATCATCGTCGCGGGGCTGCTGCTCGCCCCCGCGCCCTCCCAACCGCCCGCCGCGGCCTCGGGGGCGCCCGCGAGCCCGGCGTGGGGGCTGGCGATGATCTTCGTCCTGCTCACCTATGGCGGGTGGAACGAGGTGGCCTGCCTCTCCGCGGAGGTGCGGGGCTCGCGGCGCAGCCTCGCCTGGGCGCTGCTGGCGAGCATCGGCGTGGTGACGGCGCTCTACCTCCTGGTGAACTGGGCCTACCTGCGAGGCCTGGGCCTCGCGGGCATGGGGAGCTCGGAGGCGGTGGCCGCGGACCTGATGCGGCGAGCCCTGGGCAGCAGGGGTGCCCAGGCCATCTCCGTGCTCGTCGCCGTGTCGGCGCTCACCTCCGCCAACGCCACGGTGCTCACCGGCGCGCGCACCCAGTACGCCTTCGGCCGCGACAGCGTGCTCTTCAAGGGGCTGGGGCACTGGCACGCGCGGGCGCATACGCCCACCCGAGCGCTCCTGGTGCAGGGCGCCCTGGCCCTGGCCCTGGTGGGGCTGGGCACGGTGACGCGGCAGGGCTTCCAGACGATGGTGGAGTACACCGCGCCCGTCTTCTGGCTCTTCTTCCTGCTCACGGGCGTGTCCCTGCTGGTGCTGCGCGTGCGCGAGCCGCGGGCGCCTCGCCCCTTCCGGGTGCCGCTCTACCCGCTCACGCCGCTGCTCTTCATCGCCACGTGCGCCTACCTCCTCTACTCCAGCCTGGCGTACGCGGGGCTGGGCTCCATCGCGAGCCTGGCCGTGCTGGGCACCGGTGGCGTGCTGCTCATCGTGGAGCAGGTGCGCCGTGGCGGCAGGGCTCGCGCACGGGTGTCTCGCGAGCCGCTCTCTTCACCCGTGCAGCACCCCAAGGAGGCCACATGAAGCGGATCGTGTTCATCCTCTCACTGGCGGTAGGAACCACGGCGCTCGCCCAGGACATCACGGTACGGCAGACGATCCAGGTGCCAACGCGCTCGGAGGCGACCCAGGAGCCGGACGTGCCCTTCGTCCCCACGCCGCAGGACGCGGTGGACCAGATGCTGGCGCTGGCCGGGGTGACTCAGGAGGATCGCGTCTATGATCTCGGCAGCGGCGACGGCCGCATCGTCATCACCGCCGTGCAGAAGTACGGAGCGCGCGGGGTGGGCGTGGACATCAACCCCGAGCGCATCGCCGAGGCCAACGAGAACGCGCGCCGCGCGGGCGTGGCGGATCGGGTGGAGTTCCGCCAGGGAGATCTGTTCAAGGCCGACATCGGCGATGCCACGGTGGTGACGCTCTATCTGCTGCCCACCGTCAACGAGCGCCTCAAGCCCAAGCTGCTGGCGGAGCTGAAGCCGGGCACCCGCGTCGTGTCGCATGCCTTCGACATGGGTGACGACTGGAAGCCCGTGCGGCAGATGGACGTGAACGGACGCACCCTCTACCTGTGGATCGTCCCGGAGCGCAGGCCACGCAACTCCGCGCCGTGAGGGAGGCGCTCAGCCGCCCGGTGGGGTGACCGTCACCGGGTGGGGCCACCGCTTGGAGCGCTCCGCGTACCACTGCAGGTGCAGCTGGGAGCTCGCGCCGGGCTCCAGCGCGATGTCCAGCCAGTTGCGCTCCGTCAGCACCATCTTGCGGTCGGCGATGGGCACCACCCGCGTCTCGATCCCCGTGCCGGGCCATTGGTCCGGCTCCATGATGCCGAAGGTGTTCATCGCCACCAGCTCGATTCCGCCCACGGCCGGATGGACGATGCCGGAGGAGATGAGCTGCTCGATGACCGTCTCCGGCCTCCCGTCCACCAGGTGCTCGGGCTCGCGGGAGAGGATGCGGCCGTGCGCGCCGACGTGCACGTCCCCCGCGACGATCGTCACGGCGCACCGGGCCTCCTTGACGTGGCCCAGGAGCTCCCGGAGCAGCTGCTCTCGCTCCTTGCGGTGGAGCCGGCTCTCCCACAGATCGAGCAGATCGTCGCGCAGCTTGAAGCTCTTGAGCGCGATCGTCGTCGACACCATCAGCTCGATGTCCGGCGGGAAGTACCGGTACACCATGGGCACGGAGGAGATGAGGAGCACGTGGCGCTTGTGCTGGGGCGTACGCTGGGCGCGGGCGGCGTGCTGTCGCCGCCAGTCCGTGAGCGCCTCCTTCTGCTCGGGAGAGAGCACCTGCGCGTCCGTGCGTCCGCTGCGCTCGTCGAGGAGGATGACGTCCAGATCGCAGTCCCTCCCCACGAAGGAGAGCGCCTGGAAGTAGTGCGGAGCTGGCGGGTCCTTCGGCAGGGGGTTGGGGAGCGATCGGCCCGTGTAGCCCTCGCGGCCGAGCTGGAAGGCCTCGAAGGCGCGCGCCGCCTCCGGGTAGATCATCCGGTACACGTCACAGCCCTGGAGCTGCTCCTGCGAGCCCCACCCGTCGAGGATGTCGTGGTCGTCCCAGGTGAAGGCGCCGGGGACGCGCGCCAGCATCTCGGAGAGGCCGCTGCCCTCGCCCCAGTTCAGGCAGTAGAGGCGCACGTACGCGGCCAGCACCCGGGCACGCTCCTGCTCCCAGGACTCCCCGAGCTGGAACAGCATGCGCTTCTCCTGGGAGAACTGGTGGGCGAACCGCCACAGCAGCGGCAGCTCCATGGGCGAGTCGAAGAGCGAGTCCGCGTAGAGCTGGTCCCCGCCCCCGAGCAGGAGGGTGAAGCCGTCGGGGGCGGGGGCGTAGGCCATGCGCTGGTGCTCGTCGAGCATCGCGTCCCAGAGCGCCAGCGGCTCCACGCCCTTCAGCTGCGTGATGTCAGGCGCGCCATTGCACGAGAAGAACGCGGCGCGCGGCAGCTGGCCCCTGGCCGGGATGACGACCTCGGGGATCTCGACGGTGTCGAACGCCACGCCGGGGCTGGCGGTGATGCGGTACTTCAGGACGCGCGGCGCATTCGCCCGAGGTACCCGGACGTGCCAGCCCCAATACATGCCGGCGTAGGCGGGATCCAGCAACTGCGAGAAGTCCGCCTCCTTCCGGGGCTCGGAGAGGGTGACGTCCTCGAGCTGTCGCCAGGCGCCGGCGGAGTGCTCGAAGAAGGTGATCGTCAGCGGAGGGGCCGCGTCACCGCCTCCCTGCAGGTACAGCTTGAGCCAGAAGGACCAGGCATTCGGGTCCATCTGTGACTCGGCATAGAGCACAGGCCCCAGCAGCCGCTTCATGGAAGCTCCCTCGTCCACGGGCCACGCGCCCGTGAGGTTCCGAAGCAGCGTAGGCCTGAGCGCCGCTGCCAGCAATTGCTGAGCCACCGCTGGCCCGGAGCTCTCTCCCAGTGAACGATCGCGATGTCGTCCTCGTGGCGACAACCCCGAGTGCAACCGGCCTGTAGGCCCTTCGCGTTGCCCCACTGCGTCATCCCCTCCTCATCGACCGAGCCGCTGCCTCCGTATCCTGACAGAGGGTGTCAGGATTGTTCCGCTACCGTGCCTGGGCGATCGGCGCCGAGCGCGCCTCACACGCGGTCCTGGAGGAGAACCATGAAGCCACTGGAAGGACGCATTGCCCTCGTCGCGGGTGCCACGCGCGGGGCCGGCCGCGGCATCGCGATGATGCTCGGAGCGGCGGGCGCCACGGTGTACTGCACCGGGCGGAGCGTCCGAGGCCGGCCGGCCACCGGCAACCGCCCCGAGACCATCGAGGAGACGGCGGAGCTCGTCGACGCGCGAGGCGGTCGCGGCATCGCGGTGCGGGTCGACCACACCGTCGAGGCGGAGGTCTCGGCGCTGTGCGAGCGCATCCAGCGCGAGCAGGGTCGGCTCGACGTGCTCGTGAACGACGTCTGGGGCGGTGACGAGCTCACGGAGTTCAGCCTGCCGTTCTGGAAGCTCACCCCGGAGAAGGGCCGCCTCATGCTCGACCGCGGCATCTACTCGCACATCGTCACGAGCCGCTACGCGGTGCCGCTCATGCTCGAGCGCGACCGAGGGCTGATCGTCGAGATCACCGACGGGGACTCCTTCGGCTACCGCGGCAATCTCTTCTACGATCTCGTCAAGCTCTCGGTCATCCGCCTGGCGTTCACCATGGCCTTTGAGCTTCGACGCCACGCCATCACCGCCGTCGCCGTGACGCCGGGCTTCCTTCGCTCCGAGGCCATGCTGGAGCTCTTCGGCGTCACGGAGGCGAACTGGCGCGAGGGCGCAAAGAAGGATCCCCACTTCATCGCCTCGGAGACACCGTTCTACGTGGGCCGGGCCGTCGCGGCGCTGGCGGCCGACCCGAACGTCGCGACGAAGGCCGGACGCGTCTTCAGCTCGTGGCAGTTGGCCAAGGAGTACGGCTTCACGGATGAAGACGGACGGCAGCCCGACTGGGGCGAATACTTCAAAAAGGCCTTCGGGCGGCCCTACTCCGTGGCGGACGAGGCCGCGTACGCCACCTGGTCGAACGGCCCGATGGAGATCGCCGCCCCCGACTGGCCCAAGGAGTGAGTTTTGTGAACTCACGCGCCCTTCGCTCCGTGCGCGCCCTACCCCGGAGGACAGGGCCCTCCGCTTAAGTCCGCGCGCCCGCTTCTCTTTTGCTCAAGCAACCGTGTTGTGGATGCACTATCGGGCAAGCGACCTGTTGCCTGCTTGACCGTTGAGCAGGCAACTCCCTATCTTGCACTCCCCGTAAAGGTGGCGAATGGGGGCGGCTCATGGAGCGCCACACCGCGGGTCTCTCGTTGGCTTGAGGTAGCGGAGTGATTGACAAGGCGCTCACCGTGCTCACCAGCCAGCTCAACGCGTTCCTCAACGCGCGCTTCGGCCCGTCCGGGAGCGAGCTGGTGGCCCTGGGCCCCGTGCCGGACGCGAGCAAGGACTCCGCTCCCGCGCATCCCCTCACCCTGAGCCTGGTGCGGCTCGAGGAGGAGCGCGTCATCAAGACGCAGACCGCCACGCGCAAGCGCGACTCCGTCATCGAGGACATCCAGCCCGACATCAAGCTGAACCTGTTCCTGCTGGCGGCCTGCCACGGCACCAGCTACGCGGACGCGCTCAAGTTCCTCTCGGCGACGGTGCTGTTCTTCCAGGCCCGCCCGGCCTTCGATCCGTCGAACTGCCCCGGCCTGGATCCCTCCATCGAGAAGCTCCTCGTCGAGCTGTACTCGCAGACCTTCGAGGAGCAGAACCACCTGTGGGGCTCGCTCTCCCTGCGCTACCTGCCCTCGGTGCTCTACCGGGTGCGGATGCTGATCATCCAGGAGGGCACGCCGCTGCGCACCACGCCACCCATCCGCTCCATGGACAACGCTCCGGTGAAGGTCTGAGATGGCCCTGAGCTCCGAGCGCTTCGTGGAGGTCCGCCTCCGCCATGACTACTACCGGGACGGGGCCTGTCCGGTGCTGCGCGTGGTGCCGACGCCCACCACCGCCGCGCTGATCACCGCGCGCCGGCTGCGCTTCCAGCCCCGCGCGGATGGCTTCTCGCTGATCGGACAGGTGGAGCAGGACGGCGAGGGCAACGTGCGGCCGCGCTTCCCCTTGGAGCCGCGAGACCGCTTCGTCTTCGCGCTGGCGCTCACCGAGCCGGACTTCCTCTACTTCACGGACCTGCCGCTGGAGGGCGGACCGGGCCAGCGCTACCTGCTCCGCAACCGCGAAGGCAGCTCGGTGCTCTCCTCGGGGGCCGCCGTCGGCACGGGGGACCGGGTCCGGCTGACGCCTCCCCAGCTCACGGTGAAGGTGCCCGCGTCGGCCATCGGCGCCTCGGTGGTGGTGGAGGACGAGGCGGGGGCCCCACGCGCCTCCGCCCCGGTGCCCTCCTTCGAGGGGGACTCGCTCGAGCTGCCACTCTCCCTGGGAGGGTTCAGCGGGGTGGCGCGCCTCCGGGTGGGGGCGGGCGCTCCGGAGCCGCTCTTCGTGGACGCGGAGCTGCCGGGGATGGGGCCGTTCGGCCTCCTCGAGCTCCGGCCCCTGGGCGGGACATGGCCGCCCTCGCGCGTGGTGAACGGGAAGCTGGCCATCGCCACCGTGGAGCTCACCGCGGACTTCCGCCGACGCTCCACCCGCTGGCGCTACCACGTGGTGGCCCCCGCCGACTGGCCGGACACCGCCACCCTCGACATCCTCTACCCCGAGGATGTGCCGGCGCCCTACCCCGAGGATGTCACCTTCGCGCGCACCCTCCTCCCCGAGATCATCGCGCTCTTCCCGGACAAGAGCGTGGTGAGCTTCGAGTCCAGCCAGGCGCTGCCCCTCCACGAGACAGCCCTGCGCAACACCCGCCTGGAGATCAGACGGGGAACGCTGCTGCCCCAGTTGCCGAACGCCCCCCGCAACACCCTGAAGCGCACCGACACGGCCCAGCTCGTGTCAGACATTTTCGTCCCGTTGTGAGCACCCAAAAGGAGATGCCTTGAGCACCTACAAGACCCCAGACGTTTACATCAAGGAGGTCTCGCTGTTGCCGCCCTCCGTCGCCGAGGTGGCCACCGCCATCCCTGCTTTCATCGGCTACACCGAGAGGGCCGTGCGCAACGGGACGAGCCTGCACCTGCAACCCTTCCGCATCAAGAGCCTGCTCGAGTACCAGCAGTACTTCGGCGGCGCGGCCACGCCGAGCACCGTGGAGGTCGAGTTCGACGAGGACAACAACGTCAAGTCGACGAGCATCACCCCGCGCTACCACCTCTACGACAGCCTCCAGCTCTACTTCGCCAACGGCGGCGGCCCCTGCTACATCATCTCCGTCGGCGCCTACGGCACCTCGATCGCCAAGCAGCACCTGGTGGACGGCCTCACGGCCCTGAGGAAGGAGGACGAGCCGACGCTCATCGTCATCCCCGACGCGATGCTCCTGTCGAGCGACAATGACATCGCCGAGATCCAGCAGAAGATGCTGGCCCAGTGCGAGGAGCTGCAGGATCGCTTCGCCATCCTCGACGTGAAGTACAAGCCCTTGGACACGGTGGACGCGCAGGTGCTGGCGTTCCGCAACGGCGTTGGCATGAGGGCGCTCAAGTACGGCGCCGCCTACTACCCCTACGTCCGCACCACCCTGCCGTTCTCCATCCGCTACAAGGACATCACCTTCAAGCGGGGTGGCACGCCCGTGGCGCTGGCGGACCTCAGCAGCGGCTCGCCCACCGTGAGGCGCTCGGCCGAGCAGCTCTCCTTGGCCATCGCCGACGTCGAGACGCTCCAGGACGCGATCGACGACGCCGAGGGCCAGGGCACGACGTACCCGAAGTACTTCGAGGACGTGGATGCGGGCGACCGGGACAAGAAGGCGGAGCTCGTCCACTACGTCACCGTGATGAAGCAGCTGGCGGTGCGGCTGCGCGGCTATGACGCCGGCCTGCAGAATGATCAGCTCAAGACCGCGGCCAGCACCCTCGTCACGCCCGGCGCGCGCCTCGAGCAGATGGTGGACAAGCTGGCGCGGTACGATCTGGCGTTCGACTACACCGCCGCGGGGGCCGAGAAGACGCTGAACGTCATCCACGACGGGGACGTGACGGGCTACTCCTTCCCCACCGCCGGAGACGTCACCGCGGCGGACCGGGCGATCTACGGCGCCGCCCTGGCGCCCACGGAGGCAGCGGCCGTGCAGAACAGCCGCCCGGCCTTCCGCGCCCTCTTCGAGGAGATGTACGGCCTGCTCACCACGCTGCTGGAGTCCGCGGAGCGCACGGTGGACAGCCAGGAGGAGATCGTCCGCACCACCAGCCCGCTCCTGCAGCGCGCCTTCGAGGCGCTGGGGCGCGAGGCGGCGGTGCTGCCGCCCAGCGGCGCGGTGGCGGGCCTGTTCGCCTACGTGGACAACACCCGCGGGGTGTGGAAGGCGCCGGCCAACGTCAGCCTCTCCTCCGTCGTCGAGCCGGTGGTGAAGCTCGACTCCAAGGATCAGGAGAACCTCAACGTGGACGTGGACGCGGGCAAGTCCGTCAACGCCATCCGCGCCTTCGCTGGCAAGGGCACCCTGGTGTGGGGCGCGCGCACGCTGGCCGGCAATGACAACGAGTGGCGCTACGTCTCGGTCCGCCGCTTCTACAACATGGCCGAAGAGTCCATCAAGAAGTCCACCTACTGGGCCGTCTTCGAGCCGAACGACGCGAACACCTGGGTGAAGGTCCGGTCCATGATCGAGAACTACCTGACCCAGAAGTGGCGCGACGGCGCGCTGACGGGCGGCAAGCCGGACGAGGCCTTCTTCGTGAAGCTGGGGCTGGGCGTCACCATGACGCCGGTAGACGTGCTCGAGGGCCGGATGAACGTGGAGATTGGCATGGCCGTGGTGCGGCCCGCCGAGTTCATCATCCTCAAGTTCTCCCACAAGATGCAGACCGCCTGAGCCCAGGCGGCCCCCTAGACACGCAGCCGTTCAGCGACTGATCCGCAAGGAGTCACACGATGGCCAACTATCCAATTCCGGTCTTCCACTTCCAGGTGCAGTGGGGTGGAGCCAACCTGGGCTTCTCGGAGGTCTCCGGGCTCAACATCGAGCACCAGGTGATCGAATACCGGGACGGCATGATGCAGGAGTACTCGCCGCTCAAGCAGCCCGGCATCCCCAAGTTCAGCAACATCACGCTCAAGCGCGGCGTGGTGAAGGGTGACAACGAGTTCTTCGCGTGGCTCAACACCACCAAGCTCAATCAGGTGGAGCGCCGGGATCTGATCATCTCGCTGCTCAACGAGGAGCACGTGCCGGTGATGACCTGGAAGGCGAAGAACGCGTTCCCGGTGAAGGTGGAGGGGCCCGCGCTCAAGGCCACCGGCAACGAGATCGCCATCGAGTCCATGGAGGTCGCCCACGAGGGGTTGACCATCCAGAACGGCTAGGCCCATGTACCCACCGGTCGGTTTCCACTTCCGGGTGGACTTCCTGGGGCTGGCCGAGGGCACGCTCGACTCGCGCTTCCAGGAGGTGTCCGGACTCTCGGCGGAGCTGGGCGTGGTGGAGGTGGTGGAGGGCGGTGAGAACCGCTTCTCCCACCGGCTCCCCGACCGGGCCAAGTACGGCAACCTCGTGCTGCGGCGGGGGATGGTGAAGGACTCGTCCCTGGTGGAGTGGTGCGAGAAGGCCATCCTCCACTTCGAGTTCCAGCCGCTGACGGTGAACGTGGTGCTCCTCAACGAGGAGCACCAGCCGCTGTCCGCCTGGCGCTTCGAGCGGGCCTGGCCCGTGAAGTGGTCGCTGTCGGACTTCAAGGCGCAGGAGAGCGCCATCGTGGTGGAGACGCTGGAGCTGGCCTACAGCCACTTCACCCGCGTCTAGGAGCGAGCCATGCCCGTGGAGATTCGTGAGCTGGTGATCAAGATGACGGTCCGCCCGCCAGAGCCGGACCGCCAGCGGCCGCCGGAGCAGCGGCGCGACGACGAGCGGGAGCAGATCATCACCGAGTGCGTGGAGCAGGTGCTGCGCGTTCTCCAGGAGCAGCGCGAGCGGTGAGGAGGGTGTCGTGAGCGGCGAGCTGAAGAAGCTGAAGATCGAGGCCTTCCGGTCCATCGAGCTGAGTGAGGGCGACAAGGTGGGGGAGTTCTCCGTCCTGTTCAACCCCACCAGCTACGTGTCCAAGTACGAGATCGAGTACGGCGAGGGCCAGGGCCAGGGCACCTCCGGCACCTCGCAGCGCTTCGGCCGCATCAAGCCGCAGGACTACACCTTCGAGCTGCTCTTCGACGGGACGGGCGCCGCGTCCGAGCCGCGCGAGGTCCACACGGACATCGATCAGTTCCTCACCCTCACCGGCAAGCATGATGGGGAGATCCACCGCCCGCTGTACCTGCGGCTGTCGTGGGGCCCGCTGATCGTCTCGTGCGTGCTGAAGTCCGCGGAGATCACCTACTCGCTCTTCAAGCCGGACGGCAACCCGCTGCGCGCCAAGGTGACGGCCGTCTTCTCCGAGGCCATCGAGGACACCCTGCGCGCGGCCAGCGAGGGGAACAACTCGCCGGACATGACGCACGAGCGGGTGGTGCACGGCGGGGACAGCCTGCCCCTCATGGTCCACCGCATCTACGGGAGCACCGCGCACACGGTGGACGTGGCGCGCTTCAACGGGCTGCGCCACCTGAGGGATCTCCGCCCCGGCCAGGTGCTGCGCCTGCCGCCGCTCGTGCGGCCTTCGTGAGCCACCGCCATGCCCTCCCCCGATCTCATCCGCCTGCGGCTCTTCTCCGATGGAGAGGAGGTCAGCCAGGAGCACCACGTGCTCTCGGTGGTGGTGACGCGCGCGCTCAACCGCATCCCCTACGCCCAGGTGGTGCTGCAGGACGGAGACGTGGCCGCCCAGGACTTCCCGCTCAGCAACGAGCCGCTGTTCGCCCCCGGGCGTGAGCTGGAGATCCGGGCCGGCTACCACGAGGAGGAGGCCACGCTGTTCAAGGGGCTGGTGCTGCGCCACTCCATCCGTGCCCGGCGAGGCGCCCGCAACACCCTCACGGTGGAGTGCCGGGACAAGGCCACGAAGGCCACCGTGGGGCGCAAGAGCGCCATCTACTCGGACATGACCGACAGCGACATCCTCTCCGAGGTGCTGGGCCGCCACGGCGTGGACGCCCAGGTGGAGGACACCTCCGTCACCCACGTGCAGATGGTGCAGGCGGACGTGAGCGACTGGGACTTCGTCCTGGAGCGCGCCGAGGCCAACGGGCTCGTCGTCCGGGTGGAGGATGGGGCCGTCGCGGTGGAGAAGCCGGACACCTCCGGCGAGGCGGTGAAGCAGCTCACCTTCGGGCAGGAGCTCTTCGAGGTGGAGGCGGAGACGGACGCGCGCCACCAGCTCGAGGCCGCCAAGGGTGAGGCCTGGGATCCCAAGTCCCAGGAGCTGCTGGTCGCCGAGGCCGAGGAGCCCTCCTTCACGCCCCCCGGCAACCAGAGCGCCTCCGAGCTGGCCGGCATCATCGGCCACGGGCCCGTGGAGCTGCGCCACGGCGGCCGGCTGGCCGAGGGGGAGCTCAAGGCCTGGGCCAGCTCCCGCCTGCTCCGCAGCCGCATGGCGCTGGTGCGCGGCCGCGCGAAGTGCCAGGGGGACGCCAGCCTCAAGCTGGGCGTGATGGTGGAGCTGATCGGCGTTGGGGAGCGGTTCTCGGGCAACGCCTACGTCACCGGCGTGCGCCACCAGATCACCCCGGACAACTGGGAGACGGATCTCCAGTTCGGCCTGGCCCCGGAGCCCTACCGGGAGGCCCACCCCGTGGAGGCGCCGCTGGCCTCCGGGCTGGTGGCACCGCTCCATGGCCTGCAGGTGGGGGTGGTGACGGCGCTCCAGGACGATCCGGACGGCGAGGAGCGCATCCAGGTCCGCCTGCCCATCGTCTCCGCCGACTCCCCCGGCGTCTGGGCCCGCCTGGCGCTGCTGGACGCGGGGGAGAACCGGGGCAGCATCTTCCGCCCCGAGGTGGGCGACGAGGTGGTGCTGGGCTTCGTCAACCAGGATCCCCGGGACGCGGTGGTGCTCGGCATGCTCCACAGCAGCGCGAAGGCCTCCCCCATCCCGGCCAGCGACGACAACCACCAGAAGGGGTTCGTCACGCGCTCGGAGATGAAGCTGCTCTTCGATGACGAGAAGAAGGTGATGACGCTGCTCACCCCGGGTGGCAACACGCTCGTGCTGAACGATGACGAGCAGGGCGTCCTCATCGAGGACCAGAACGGAAACAAGGTCCAGCTCTCCCCGGACGGCATCGTCATCGAGAGCGCGGGGACGCTGACGCTCAAGGCGGCCGGAGACGTGAGCGTCGAGGGCGTGAACGTGAACGTGAAGGCCAGCGCGCAGCTCAAGGCCGAGGGCTCGGGTGGAGCCGAGGTGTCCACCAGCGCCGTCGCGGTCCTCAAGGGCTCGCTGGTGCAGATCAACTGAGAGAGGAGGAGCGCCAATGCCCCCGGCAGCCAGAGTCGGAGACACCACCAACCACGGCGGCACCATCGTGGGGCCGGGCACGGCCACGGTCCTCGTGGGAGGCATGCCGGCCGCGGTGCTGGGGGACATGCACGTCTGCTCCCTGCCGCCCAATGCCCACCAGCCCACCGCCAGCGCCTTCACGGCCGGCAGCGGCACGGTCCTCATTGGTGGAAAGCCCGCCCTCCGCACGTCGGACGCCTGTGTGTGCGGGGCCATGGCCGCGGTCGGAGCCCCCACGGTGCAAGTCGGATGAGTGACAGACGGCAGAAAACGGAGCGGGTGCCCGGTCCCAGCTCCTTCCTCGGCCGCGGGTGGGGCTTCCCGCCCCACTTCGTGCGCGAGGCGGGGACGGTGGGCGTGGTCCACGGCGTGGAGGACATCGAGCAGAGCCTCCACCTCCTCCTGTCCACGGACCTGGGCGAGCGGCTGATGCGGCCAGACTACGGGTGCGAGCTGCGGCGCCTGCTGTTCGAGCCGCTGGACACGACCGCCGCCGCCTACATCAAGGAGCTGGTCCGGACGGCCATCCTCTACCACGAGCCGCGCATCCGCCTGAGCGGGCTCCAGCTCATCCCCGTTCCCCAGGAGGGCCGGATGGACATCCTCCTCGAGTACGTCATCCGCACGACGAACAGCCGCCACAACTACGTGTACCCCTACTACGTGCGTGAAGGCACGAACCTGAAGCGATGAGCGAGCCCTGCCCCTGTCAGAGCCCCAACCCCCTGGTGCGCGACGGCACGAGCCAGTCCGCCCGCGCGCTGCCCGCCCTGGATCCGGCGTGGGCGCCCGTGGACGGGCGGGACACGGCGGCGTACCTGGAGTACCTGCGCGGCTACGCGAAGATCCTCCAGTACTACGATCCCGCCAACCAGCGGGCCGGCGACTGGGCGCCCTTCATCGAGCGGGACGTGAGCAGCGTGGCCGCGGCGGTCGCGGCCCAGGACGCGGAGCGGGAGAGCACCCGGCTGCAGGGGTTCGCCGACGAGGTGACCCGGCCCGCGGGAGGGCGCGTGAGCTTCCGGAGGCTGCTCGACAGGCTCTTCGCGCTCGCGCTCCGGCTGGATGGCTGGGCCGTCATCGGCGCGGAGGAGCTGCGCTTCCCCGAGGTGCTCCGGCGGGAGGTGTACAACGGCCTGCGCGCGGATCTGCTCGTCCTCATCGGGATCTACAAGGGGGCCGCGAGCCTGGGCCTCCTGGCTCCCTCCCCGGCTGGGACCGAGGTGACGGCGGAGCAGGTGCTGGAGGCGGGGCTCGGCACGGACTGGTGGCCTCCCGAGGCGATCTTCTGGGGCGCCTTCGTCGGCTCGGTGCCGGCGAACTTCGAGGCCTTTGGCGCGGAGGCGCTGCCGGAGCTGGAGCGGCTGGCTCGCGCGCTGGAGTACCTGCGGCCGCTGGCGAGATCCTTCCCTCGCGCGCTGGCGCGCATGGCCGAGGAGGCCGCGGAGGATCTGCGCAGGACCCTGACGGACTGGCCCCAGCACGAGCCGCCCATGGCGCTCCTGCTGGCCTTCCTCCACCTCTTCCGGTACGCGCTCGACAGCCTGAACGGGCTCACGGCCCGCCACCTCGAGTACTACTTCCAGGAGGTGCTGCGGCTCCGCCCCCGAGAGGGTGAGGCCGATCGCGTCTTCATCACCTTCGAGCTGGCCCGCCACCTGGAGTCCTTCGTCGTGCCGGCGGGCACCGTCCTCCTGGGTGGGAAGGATGATCAGGGGCGCCCGCTGCGGTATGCGCTGGAGGGCGACCTGCGCGTGGACCACACCACCGTGGGCCCGTTCATGGCCGTGCACAGGTCTCCCCAGGGAGTGCTCGCGGCGAGCCCGACCGCCAACTCCGCGGACGGCCTGGGGGCTGCGCTCCCCGCCGAGCAGCCCGGGTGGCCGGCGTTTGGAAGCGCCACCCACCCGGCGGCCTCGCTCGGCTTTGCCCTCTCCTCGCCCGTCCTCCTCCTGTCCGAGGGGGAGCGCGTCATCACGGTGGAGCTGACGCTGAGCAACCCCCTGGGCTCGGTGGAGTTCCTGCGGGAGCTCGATCCGAGCCGGCTCTTCCAGGTCGAGCTGAGCACCGCGAAGGGCTGGTTCATTCCCCCCGTCAGCGAGGTGCGGCTGACAGGTGACGTGCTCCGACTGGTCCTCTGGCTCACGCCCAAGGACGAGCCCGTCACCCCCTACCAGCGAGACGTCCACGGAGGGAGCCTGGAGACAGCGTGGCCGGTGTGCCGCTTCTTCCTGAAGCAGGATGAGGCGAGTGGCCGCACCTATGGCGCCCTCTCCTCTCTCATGCTGCCCAGCGCGCGGGTGGACGTGCAGGTGTCAGGCGTCCAGAAGCTCCAGGTGGAGACGGATGCGGGCAGCGCGGATCCCGCCAAGCCCTTCCAGCCCTTCGGCGCTCAGCCTCTGCCCGGCTCCGCCTTCTCCGTGAAGTACGCCGAGCTGGCGCCCAAGGCGCTCTCCCTGTTGGAGCTGGAGCTCCAGTGGATGGAGCCCGCGCCGGGCCTGGATCTCTCCGAGATCTACGCGGGGTACACGCTGGAGCCGCCCGCGAAGCCTCGCAAGCAGGGCAACGCGGAGCAGGCGCGCGAGGCGGTGGCGCGCGAGGAGAGCCCGGCCAGCGCGGCTGGCACGACAGGCCAGGTGACCTCCGACACCTTCCGCGTGGAGGTGGCCGTGGGGCTCGCTCCCGATCCGGCCGCGACGGCCGGGAGCGTCCGCAGCGGGGGGCTCTTCAAGCCGGCGACCTTCAACATCCCCTCGTCCATGCTGTCACCCGGGGGCCAGCGCCGCCCCATCGACACCCTGCGCGTACGCCTCACCCAGCCCCTCCACGGCTTCGGCCACCGCCTCTTCCCCAGGCTCCACGCCCAGGCCGTCATGACGATCTCCCGGCTGCCGGAGGGGACTTCTCCGCTGCCCTCGCTGCCCCACCCTCCCGTGACGCCGACGCTCGCGGGGCTCACGCTCACGTATGGCGCGCGCGCGAACTTCGTGGCTGGCGCGCCCGCCCAGGCGGAGGAGCGCTTCTTCCACCTCCACCCCTTCGGGGCGACGCGCGAGAGCGTGGGCAGCACGACGCCCTGGCTGCCCTCCCACCCCCACGAAGGCGAGCTCTTCATCGGCCTGGGCGACACCGGGCCGCAGCGGCGCATCAGCCTCCTCTTCCAGCTCGAGGAGGGCAGCGGCGATCCCCTCCTGGATGCCGCACAGGTGATGTGGTCCTACCTGGACGCGGACCAGCGCTTCCACGTCCTCCCGGCCGAGGCGCTCGGGGATGGCACGGGGGGCCTCGTGCGCTCGGGGCTGGTGAGCGTGCTGCTCCCCCCCACGGCGGCCAATACCGGGGGCCGCCTGCCCGAGGGCCGCTTCTGGCTCCGGGCCTCCGTGCCTGAGCGGACCGCCGCCACCTGCCGGATGATCGCGGTGCACCCCCAGGCGGCCAGCGCCGTGCTGCTGAACGCGGAGCAACACCCGACGCACCTCTCCCGCGCGCTCCCCGCCGGCACCGTCAGCAAGCTGGAGCAGCGGCAGGTGGCGATCAAGAAGCTCCACCAGCCCGTCGCGTCGCTGGGCGGACGCGCGCCGGAGGCCCCCCTGCCCTTCGCTCGGCGCGCCAGCGAGCGGCTGCGCCACAAGCAGCGGGCCATCACCCCGCATGACTACGAGACGCTGGTGCTGGAGGCCTTCCCCTCCCTCTACAAGGTGAAGTGCCTCAACCACACGCGGTTGGACGCCACCACGGATCGCGAGATCTCCCCTGGCTCGGTGACGGTGGTGGCCGTGCCCAACCTCATTGGCCGGACGGGGCACAACCCCTTCACGCCCTACACCAGCCAGGCCACGCTGGCGGCCGTGGCCGACTTCCTCCGGCCGCTGGTAGGCCCCTTCGTCAAGCTGCAGGTGAAGAACCCCACCTACGAGCCCATCCGCCTGGGCTTCACCGTGAAGTTCAAGCCGGGCCACGATGATCCGGCGCTGTCCATCGCGCGCCTCAAGCAGGAGATCAACGCCTACCTCTCTCCCTGGGCCTTCGCGGAGGGAGCGGACATCGTCTTCGGCGGAGCGATCCACCGCTCCACGCTCCTGCACTTCGTGGAGCGGCGCCCGTACGTGGACTTCGTGACGGACTTCCGCGTGACCCACCTGGGCGGAGACACCGTGGCGGACGAGGACAGGCTCGTCGCGCGGACCTCCCGCAGCATCCTGGTCTCCGCGGGGGACCACGACATCCTCCCCGAGCCGGTCAAGGAGCTCCCGTGAAGCTGCCCGGCATTCCCAAGGAGCCTGCGCTCCCCCCCAGCCTGGACTTCGACAGGCTGCGCCGAGAAGGCATCTCCCACATCGAGGCGCTGGGGTCCTCGCTCTGGACCGACTACAACACCCACGATCCGGGCATCACGCTCCTCGAGGCGCTGTGCTTCGCCATCAATGATCTGGGGTACCGGAGCTCCTTCTCCATGAAGGATCTGCTGGCCCCCCCGCCGGGCCAGCCGCACACGCCCTCGGAGGAGGGGCCGCTGTTCTCCGCCCGCTCCATCCTCACCTGCCACCCCACGACGATCCTCGACTACCGCAAGCTGCTGGTGGACGTGCCGGGCGTGCGCAACGCGTGGCTCATGCCATCCCCGGCGCCCTGCCTGCCCTTCTACCCTGACCGGAAGCAGAGCCGGATCGCCTACGATCCTCCCGAGACGGAGCCGAACGTCAGCGCCGTGCTGCCGCGCGGCGTCTACTCCGTCGTGCTGGAGCTGGACGACGATCCCCTGTTCGGCAGCCTGAATGACACGACCTGGCCGTGGCGCCCCAGGCCTCCCACCGAGCAGAGCCCGCTCCCGCTGGAGATCGTCCTGCCCCAGTGGGACGCGTGGCGCGACGAGCAGCTCATCCAGCAGCCGAGCCTGGAGTGGGACGATCCCTGGCTGGGCGAGGTGGAGCCCACCTCCCTCACGGCCCAGAACGTGCTGATCCTGGATGATCAGACGCTCGAGGCGCAGGTCCGGGTGGAGGTGCCAGTCGGCATCGGCACGCGGGTGAGCCGCGTCGTTCCCCTGCGCGTCCTGCTGCGCTCCTCCAGCAGGGGCACCATGAGCACCTGGAGGAACTTCGTCGTCGCCGAGCTGGAGCGGATTGGCCAGGACAACCCCCTGCGCGCCTATCGCCACCGGCTGCGCAGGGCCTTCTTCGCGTCATCCCAGGTGATCACCACGCTCCAGGCGCACCGCAACCTCGGTGAGGACTTCCAGGAGCCAACGGCGGCGCGCTTCGAGGAGATCTCCCTCTGCGCGGACGTGGAGGTCACCCCTGACGCGGACATGGAGGCCGTGCAGGCCCAGATCCTCCTCGCGGCGGCACGGCTGCTGGCGCCCCCGGTGCGGTTCCACACCCTCGCGGAGCTGCTCGCCCGAGGCATGCCCGCGGAGCAGATCTTCAACGGCCCGCCGCTCCAGCAAGGCTTCCTGCTCGACGAGGATCTCGCGGCCTCCGAGCCCCGCGAGGAGGTGCTCGCCTCCGATCTGCTGGCCGAGCTCATGGAGGTGGAGGGAGTGATCGCCGTCCGCTCGTTCGCGATGGCCGCGTACGCTCCCAACGGGCTGGAGGTGTCCTCGGGCCAGGCCTGGAGGATCCGCCTGCTGGACGGGCACCTGCCGCGCCTGTCGCCGGATCGCTGCAAGTTCGTCTTCTACAAGCGGGGCATCCCCTTCCGCGCCAACCCGGACGAGACGAAGCACAAGCTCGCGTTCTTCGCCGAGAAGGAGGGCATGAACGAGCTCTCCCACGCCAAGGGCCTGAAGCTCGACCTGGAGCCGCCCAAGGGGACGTGGCAGGCGCTGAACGACTACCGCACCCTCCAGCATGATCTGCCGCGCGTCTATGGCATCGGGCCCGAGGGCCTGCCGGAGTCGGCGGACCCGAAGCGCAAGGCCCAGGCCCGGCAGCTCAAGGCCTACCTGCTGTTCTTCGATCAGCTCCTGTCCAACTACCTGGCCCAGCTCGCCCACCTGCGGGAGCTGTTCTCGCTGGATCCGGACCAGCGCCACACCTTCTTCTCGGAGCCGCTCTTCCAGCGCGCCGAGTTCCAGGAGCTGTTCCAGCAGGCCTTCCTGAACAAGCCTACGCAGCAGGAGGTCGTCTCCGCGCTGGACGCGCTGGCGGAGGACGAGGAGGAGTTCATGGCGCGGCGCAACCGGCTGCTCGATCACCTCCTGGCGCGCTTCAACGAGCGGTTCGCCGAGTACGCGGCCATCGTGGCGACGCTGGATCGCGGCAAGGCGCGGGATGGCGGCATGGTGGCGGACAAGATCGCCTTCTTGAAGGACTACCCGCGCGTGAGCTCCGAGCGTGGCAAGGCCTTCAACACCAGCGACGCGGTGCCGCTCTGGTCGAGCGACAACGTCTCCGGCCTGGAGCGGCGGCTGTGCGGCCTGCTGGGGATCCTCCACTCCGAGCGGCGCAACCTCGCCTACCGCTTCGAGATCTATCTGGAGCGGGACGTGGACAACGTGGACGAGTACCGCTTCCGCCTCCGGAACGCGGGAGGGAAGATCCTGCTCAGCAGCAGCACCCGCTACCTGACCCTGGCGGAGGCCACCGCGGAGATGGCCGCGGTGGATCTCCACGCCTCCCAGCGCGAGCGCTACCGCATCAGCCAGGACACCGGGGGCGAGTACTACTTCAACCTCGAGGATCCTTCCGGCGAGATCATCGCCCGCCGCATCGAGCGCTTCCCCACGCTCCAGGCCGCGGAGGAGGCCATCACCCAGATCCTCGGCACGCTGGAGGACGCCCGCGAGCGCGAGGGCCTGCACCTGGTGGAGCACCTGCTCCTGCGGCCCCTGTCGAGGCAGTATCAGCTCATGGGGGTGACGCTGGAGCCCGACTGCGAGCCGTGTCTGGAGGACACGGATCCGTACTCGTTCCGCCTGACCTTGGTGCTCCCCGCCTGGGTGGGGCGCTTCACCCAGCCCTCCTTCCGCGCGTTCGTCGAGCAGACCGCCCGCCTGGAGGCGCCCGCGCACCTGTTCCTGAAGGTCTGCTGGGTGGATCCCCTGCAGATGAGCAACTTCGAGGCCGCGTACCTGCCCTGGCTCCTGGAGCGGGGGAAGGCACGGCCCGATCCCGCGGCCCTGGCGCAGTGCCAGCGCGCGCTGGTGACGACCCTGGAGTCGCTGAGGTCCGTCTACCCGACGGCCACCTTGCACGACTGCCAGGAGGATCTTGTGGAGAACCCCGTGCTCCTGGGCCGGACCCAGCTCGGCACCCTGCCAATCGAGCCTGAATAGGAGTGACCGATGGTCAAGTTCCATCCGCTGTTCTCGGCGAACCAGGTCCTCACACACGAGCACCTCAACGACGCGCTCGCGTTCCTGGACAGAGAGGATCACCTCAGCCGCACCCGCCTCATCGGCGAGGGCATCGTCTGTGGCCTGGAGGTCCGCACCGACCTGAAGACGAAGCTGGTGCTGGGGCGAGGCTGCGGCATCACCAGCGCCGGAGAGCTGCTCGCGGTCGAGGTGGAGGCCCTCACCTATACGCACCGCCGGAGGTATGAGGATCCGGCCGGGTACTTCGCCGGCCGCAACTTCAGCTTCCCCGTCTGGGAGCTGCTGGAGAGCGATCAGGCAACCCAACCGGGCGTCGCGCTCATCGCGGACGAGCCGGGGTTCCTGGAGGGGCGCGTCGCGCTGCTCTACCTGGAGATCCAGGACAAGGAGCTGCGCTCCTGCGTGGAGAACGACTGCAACGAGCGCGGCCGCCGCCGCCAGTACACCCAGCGGCTGCTCGTCCTGAGCAAGGAGGATGCCTCGAAGCTGGTGCTGCCGGAGACGGCCACCTTCAGGCCCCCCGCCGTCCCCGCCACGCTGCGCGTGCTCAGGCCCATCTTCGGCGATCGGGTCGAGCCCTTCGGCCGGCTGGACTACGCGGACGTGGTGAGCTCCTTCCTCAACAGCATCCAGGCGGTGGAGACACCGCTGGGCACCGCGCTCTCCGTGGTCATCGGGCGGCTCCAGCCCGTGCTGGGCGCCACGGCCCTCCAGCGCGCGGTGGCGGACACCCTGCGGCGCGCCCGCGAGGCGGCCCTGTCCGACAAGCGGGGCTTCCAGTACCTCTACGACTGGTTCAAGGATCTGACGGTCGCCTACACGGAGCTGGTCGAGGTGGCCTCGCTGATTGGCGGCCGCTGCTGCCCGGAAGAGGACCTCTTCCCGCGCCACCTGCTGCTGGGCCTGCTGGAGGATACCCTCGCGGTCGGGTACCGGCCGGGTCGGGTGCCGCCCGCACCGAGCATCTACCGCTATCGCTTCATGCCCTCACTCGCGGTGGGCCAGCAGGCCGAGCTGCGGGAGCAGGCCGCCAGCCTGCTGCAGCGCCTCATCCTGCTGCTGGAGAAGTACTCCTGGGTGCCAGCCACCCGGATCGCCATCACGCCGGACGCTGGGCCCCACGCGCCGCTGGAGCGGCGCACCATCCCCCACTACTACAGCCTGACGGCCGGCGGCCCTCCGAGCCTGCTGGATCACTGGAGCCACTACCTCACCCGCCACGACTGGCAGCGCAGCGCCCCCTCGTTCTGGAGCAGCCAGTACTCGACCCTCGGCATGGTGGTGGAGCCCCTGCGCTATGACCATGACGGCGCGGCGTTCTTCCGCGTCGAGGGCCACATCGAGCAGCGGGTGGAGGCGGTGCTGGACACCCTGGATAGCCAGCGGCGCACGCTCGGGCTGCCGTTCAACATCGTGGCGGTCGCCCTCGACGACACGGTGACCGACAAGCTGATCAGCAAGGACTGCCGCTCCGCCGACCTGGAGGCGGCCTACGACGAGCTGCGCGAGGAGTTCCGCTGCGCGCTCGAGCACGAGAAGGACTTCTTCGAGTCGCTGATGCCCCCACCGTCCGACCGCGGCAAGGTGAAGGGTGTGATCCAGCGCGGCACGAACGTGCCCACCACCGACCAGCTCTACATCAAGGTCCTGGACACGGGGGAGATCTTCGCCGCGGGCGGCCAGGGTGACTTCGAGCTGGAGCTCCCCGAGGGGCCCTACGTCCTGCAGGCCTTCACCAACAACTTCGTGGGCGACAACATCTTCCTGGACGTGCGCCCCAGCGGGGAGCTCCGCCAGGACCTCAACGTCCACAAGCAGATCCTCAGCCAGCAGGGAGGGATCTCCAAGGATGTCACGGGCGTGCGAACGCTCGCGGGCGCCTCCGCGCCGCTCTCCGTCGAGTACCCGGGCACCACCAAGCCGCCCTACCGGTTCGAGGTGCCGCAGAAGACCATCAAGGAGTTCATCAAGGACTTCGTCGGCGTCACCCCTCCGAAGGAGGCGCCGGCCCGGCTGGATCTGCAGGGCCTGGCGGACGTCTGGAACAAGGCTGGCAAGCCCAACCTGGTCCATGAGATCGGCCAGCCTGCCCAGCTCGCCCTGCTGCTGGGGCAGGCGTTGACGATGCTGCCTGGAGATCTGGCCACGCTGAACCTGGCCGCGCTCAAGAGCAACATCACGGCGATGAAGAGCGCGGCCACGTTGCTGGAGACCCACCTCCTGTCGATCAAGACTCCCCTGCTGCCACAGCAGACCCGGATCCTGCATCACGTGCAGGCGCTCAAGGCGTTCTGCTACCTCGAGTCCGTGGCGACGCTGCAGGGCACGCTCAAGGAGCGCCAGGAGCAGCAGAAGAAGCGGCTGCTGTTCAGCGAGTTCCTCACGGAGCACCCCTCGCTCGAGCACCTGGGCGGCGTGCCACGGGGAGGGACCTTCATCATCGCGTACGAGGATGGCGTGGTGAAGGCGGACTTCGCCCTGTCCTACCTGTGCTGCGATCCGTGCGGCCCCATGCTGCTGCGGCTGCCGGACTCCATGCCGCCGCCCGAGGACATCTTCCTGACGCTGTCCTTCGTGTCGCCGACCCGGACGATCGTCGTCCCCGAGGCGACGACGGGCACCCACACCATCCGCTCCATCGTCACCAACCCGGGCGAGCTGGCGAACATCCAGGTGGAGGATCCCACCGCGGGGAAGATCCTGATCGAGGGAATGGCGGGGCTGTTCGCGCTGAAGGAGTACAGCTTCGAGTACCTGCTCCAGGACAACGCCTCTGGGAAGACGGCGCTTGGCAGGGTCTACCTCACGCTGATCAACGACCAGCCCGTCCCGCCGCCGGCGGACATGAACATCCGCACCGGCAGCGCCACGGCGAAGCTGACCATCCGGCCGCCCGCGGCCCTGCCGCTGAACATGGTGGTGGCCAGCGCGGACATCTCGGACGTTGCGCTCGGGGCCGTGACCGTGGAGCTGGCCGGCGAGGCCCTTGGCTTCCAGCCCGCCGCGGCGTTCCTGGAGAAGGCCCGCGCCGACATCACCTACGTGCTGCGCAACACCGACAGCCAGCAGACCGCCACGGGCAAGGTGATCGTCATCCTCGAGCAGCAGGTGCCGCCCATCATCCTCGAGGACGTCATCAAGACGATCAACACGCGCATCCTGACCTCGTACGTCATCAATCTGCCGCTGGATGCCGAGCCGCAGGCCGTCGTCGAGCGGATTGATCCGCTGAATTCGATCTATGGCGTGATGAAGCTGTCGTCCTCGCGAGGCCCCGTCTACTACAGCCCGCGCTCCGGCATCAAAGCGCCGCAGACCGTGACCCTCACCTACGCCGTGAGGAACCCCCAGACAGGCGCGAAGGGGATTGGGCGCATCATCCTCAACTTCATCTGGGGCCTCACCATGCCGATCCCTGAGCTGGACCCCACGAAGTTGCCGGTCATCAGGCCGGCGCCGCTGCCCGTCGAGCCAATCAGCACGCCGGTCCTCAAGCCGATCCTCGAGCCGATCATCGAGCCGGTCATCAAGCCGGGGCTCGCGCCTTCAATCGAGCTCAAGGCGCCTGCCCAGCCCACGCCCCGGGAGCCGCCGACGCGGGAGGCCAAGACCTCGACGCCCAGCCGCCCCCCTCCTCCCAAGCCGCCGAGCCCCAAGGGCCCCGCGCCGAAGAAGCGGGGCAAGCGCTGAGCTCCACCGGGTAAACCATGGGCCACCTCATCCACCGCCAGAGCGTGGAAGCGGAGCTGCAGGGGGGGAGTGATCCCTTCCCCTTGCAGCATGAGGTGAGTCGTGTGTGTCGCGAGGAGCTGCCTCGTTTGCTGGAGGCCGTCTTCGACGAGCTGGCACCGGGGCTGACGCACTATCGCTTCGAGCGGCTCGAGCTCGAGCTCGGCGTGCTCCCGGTGGACGACCTGGGGCAGGCACTCCTCGGCCGGGTGCGTGAGGCCGTGAGGGAGGCGCTCGAGCAGGCGGGGCTGCCCACGTCCTCGGGCGGGGCGGCCACGATGCGCGGGCTCCCAGGCCTGTCGTCTCCGTCCGGCCAGGGAGCGGTGGAGATCCTCTCGGCGGAGTCCTCGGACGAGGAGCTGCTGCGAACATTCCTGGAGACCGGAGCGGTCCCGTGGTGGGCCGGGCAGCTGGCGGGTGCGGAGCTCGAGGCCCGCTTCGTCGCGATGATCGAGCGCCACCGCGGCCAGGTTCCGGAGTGGCTCCGCGGGCAAGGCGGCTCGCAGCGCATCGCTCGGAGGCTGCTGGGCCAGTTCTCCCAGGCGGCCGCGCTGAAGCTGCTCGCCGCCCTGGTGCAGGAGACCGGAGCGGAGGGGCTCCTGGAGGTGATTCTGGATGTGGCCCCGCCGGGGCTGGCGCAGGCCGCGTGGCAGCGTGGCCTGGCAGAGGCGCTGCTGCCAGAGCTGCTCTCCTGGCCTCTCCAAGCGGCCCGGTCCGAGGAACTCATCGTCGCGCTGGCTGCCAGGACCGCGGCCCTCCAGGGCAGCGACGCACAGGGCTTCCTCGAGCTGCTGTCCCGGCGTCGGGGGAGCGTCCCCTCCTCGCCAGCTCCCGGTGCCCGCTCCAGCTCCGCCCCTGATCGAGCGGAGCTCTCCCCTCGGGGAGTCGAGCCGCCCTCTGCGGATGCAGCTCGCGCTTCCTCCGATCTCCACTCGCGGAGGACACGCGAGGCTGAGGGCTCCAGCCAGCAAGCCCGGACCGAGTTGGAGACGAACGTGGCTCGGCCCCAGGATGCCGAGCTCGTGCGAGCTGAAGTCCAGCCCCACCTGAAGGCAGAAGCTGCCGGAGTGGCCTCGGCGCCTGGAGGAGAGGCAGTACGCGCTCCGCCCGGTGCTCCCTCAATGGCAGCGACAGGCCCCGCGGACTCCCAGCACGCGCCACGAGCCACGCAGGACTCCCGACATGCCTCGCAGTCCACGTTGGAGCCGCGCGCCGCCTCGGACTCCCGACAGGGGGCGCCGCCGGCCACGGTGGCGCCTACAGAGGCACAGCCACCGGCAAGCCTCGCCTCACCGGAGCCGTTGACCCAAGCGGCCCAGGACGCCTCAGGACAGCGACTCCCTACGCCCTCAGCGCAGCACGGCTCGGCGCTCCCTCTCCCGGGCACTCCAGGCGAGCGGCCCCAGGACTCCGGAAGAGCGCCGCCGCCCTCCCCACGAGGGCCAGTCAGTCCTGTCGCCGAAGCCGCGCGCACCCCGTCAGTGCTCCAGGAGCCGGGAATGAGGGTGGCCCGCCCGCCAACGTCACCCGCCCCGCACCTCCAGAGCGCTGGTGGCGAGACACGGGCACTGGAAACACGAGGGGCCGCTGACGCCTCACAGCCTCATCACGCGCCACTCCAGGCCCCCTCGGATGCTGCTTCCTCCCCAGCCCGAGCACCCCACCCGACCGACACCGGAGAGGCTCATCGCCTCGGCCCCTATCCCCCGGAGACCCGGTCGCCGACCTTGGAGCCCACTCCTCCTTCTCGCACCTCGCCTCCTCGTCCCCCTGGCTCCTTCGCACCCGCGTCGCCTTTCGCCGCGTCCACGCACGCGCAACTGCTCGCGTACGGGCTGCCGGTGGACAACGCGGGGCTCGTCATCCTCCACCCCTTCCTCAAGACGTTCTTCCAGGCCGTCGGCCTGTTCGAGGGCAAGGGGTTCCGAGATCTCGCGGCGCAGTGCCGGGCGGTGTGCCTGCTCCAGTGGCTCGCTCATGATGTGGGCGCGGAGGACGAGCACCGCATGGCCCTGAGCAAGCTGCTGTGCGGCGTCCCGCTGGAGGAGGTCGTCCCGCGCATCGACGGGCCCACCGAGGCCGAGCGCACGGAGGGAGAGGAGCTCCTACGCCACGTGGTGGCGCAGTGGACGGTGCTCAAGAACACCTCGGCCCGCGGGCTTCGAGAGTCCTTCCTCCAACGCGGGGGCCTGCTGCGGAAGGAGGAGACCGGCTGGGTCCTCCGCATGGAGGCACGCGCCTATGACATGCTCCTGGATCGCCTGCCCTGGGGGCTCTCTCACATCCAGCTGTCGTGGATGGCGGGTCTGCTTCGGGTGGAGCGATGAGCGAGGAGCTTCGGGCAAACGCGGCGGCCCTGCACGCGGAGCTGGACTGGCTCCGCAGGGTGATCGACGCCCGGGTCCACCTCCACTGCGGCGAGGCCTGTCCCGTCTCCTCCATTGACGAGCTCCCTCCGCCCGAGCCGGGTGACGCACGCGCCCCCTTCGTCCGCTTCCTCCAGGAGCACCGGCTCTCCGCCCATGAGCGGCTCCTCCTCGCCTTGACGCTGGCCCCCCACCTGCGCCCGCAGGTGCTGGACATCTTCCTCTGCCGCAACGGCGTGCTCGAGCGCCCCTTCACCGAGTTCGGCGGCGTGGTGCCCGCTCACGGTGGCTTCCAGCCCACCGGGGACACGGCGCTCTTCCTGCTCGCGGGTGACGACATGTACCAGCGGCTGAAGGCGAGCGCCCTGCTGGACAGCGGCCACCCCCTCTTCCACCACCGCTTCCTGAGCCTCGATCCCGTGGCCGGACAGGACACGCAGGGCTCGGCCCGGCTCGTGGCCGCGCCGGAGCTGGTGGATCGCCTCGTGTTCGACCGCACCCGGCGCCCTGGCTTCGGCCCCACGTTCCCGGCGAAGCCCCTGTCCTCCGCCCTCACGTGGGAGGACCTGGTGCTGGAGTCGTTCGTGATGAACCAGATCGCAGAGATCCGCGCCTGGATGGAGTCCGGGGAGACGCTGCTCGACGGCTGGGGGCTGCGGCGCAAGCTGGGCGCCGGCTACCGCTGCCTCTTCCATGGGCCTCCTGGGACTGGCAAGACGCTCACCGCGGCGCTGCTCGGCAAGCAGGCCGGGCGGGACGTGTTCCGGGTCGACCTCTCGCTCGTGGTGTCCAAGTACATCGGCGAGACGGAGAAGAACCTGGAGAACGTCTTCCGGCACGCCGAGCACCAGGACTGCATCCTCTTCTTCGACGAGGCGGACGCGCTGTTCGGCAAGCGCACGAGCGTCTCCAACGCGCACGACCGCTACGCCAATCAGGAGGTGTCCTACCTGCTCCAGCGGCTGGAGGACTTCGAGGGCCTGGTCATCCTCGCGTCCAACCTCAAGGCCAACCTCGACGACGCCTTCCTGCGGCGCTTCCAATCGGTGGTGCACTTCCCCATGCCCAAGCCGGCGGAGCGCCTGCGGCTGTGGAAGGGGGCCTTCTCGTCCGTCTGCACCCTCGAGCCGCGCATCAACCTCACCGAGATCGCCGAGCGCTACGAGCTGGCCGGCGGCTCCATCCTCAACGTGGTGCGCTACTGCTCGCTCATGGCGCTCCAGCGCAAGAGCCAGGAGATCCACCTGAGCGAGCTTCAGGAAGGAATCCGCCGCGAGTACCAGAAGGAGGGCAAGACGCCATGAAGTCGTCCCTGCCACAGCCCGCCCTCCGCCCTTCGCCGTCCTGAGGCCGCCATGGAGACGCGACGATCCCGAAGCCCGGCCCAGTCCGCCGCCCAGCGCACGAGCGCGACGCCCGCTCGCGCGGAGCGGCGAGGGCCTACTCGGATGCCGTCCCCTTCCGTCTCGCAGACCGCCGAGGTCATCCGCCAGGCCCCGCGCCCCACTGTTCCGTCGGCCGCCTCGAGAGCTTCGACAGCCTCCTCCACCACTGCCCGCCCGCGTGAGGCCCCCGCGGCTCCGCGCACCGCCGCCGCGGCGCCCGCCCCCGTCCCCATCGCCTCGGCGCCTCCTGCAGCTCAGCCAGCCACTGCCCCGGCCCGGACACCCGCCGCCGCTCGGGCAACAGCCGCCACCGCGGCGGGAGCTGCGCCTGCCACGGCCAGAGGCGCCACCGCGGGTGCGGCCCCCTCCGCACGAGCAACACCTCCCTCCGCGAGAGCCATGCCCGCCGCGCAGCAGGCGCCCGCGCTCTCCGAGGGGCCCTCTGCCCCCGGGCTCTCTCCTGCCCCCGCTTCGGCTCGGGCTGCGGCACCTGCCCCCGCCGCTGCTGCCAGTCCCGCCTCAGCCGCGCCGGCCGCCTCAGCCGCCCCCGCCGTGAGTGCCCCCCCAGCGGCAGCGGCCCAGGCTCCGGCTGCACTGCGCGTGGAGGCACCAGCCCCAGAGCAGGGACGGCCAGCCCGAGGAGGCGCTCGCGGCGGCGCAGAGGGCTCCATCGGCGCAGGGGGCGGCGCGGGGGCAGCGGGTGCCGCGGCCGCGCGAGGCGGAGGGGCTGGTGCTGAGCTGCTCATGCCCGAGCCTCCTGAGACGCTCTCTCCCACTGCTCAGGCGCGCGTGGCCGCTGTCCAGTCTCGCGCCTCCGCCACCGCCTCTACCCAGGCGGCCCTCCCCGCCGCGGACGAGCAGGTGGAGGATGCACGGCAGGCAGTCACCACTCCCGTCGAGGAGCGCGCGGCTCGCGCCCAGAGCGCCCTGGTCGAGGCGCTGGGCCAGCAGCCCGAGCCCAGCCCTGAAATCGAGGCCTTGTGCGAGCGCATCCGCGAGGTCATCCGCAACAAGCGCCCGCCGGACGAGGACTCGCTGGTGGAGGCGCAGCCGGAGGAGATGGCGCGCGAGGCCGGCAGCGAGGTGGGCCAGGGCGTCCAGGGCGAGGTGAACAACGTCCAGGGCTCCTACGAGGGCATGCAGCAGGAGCCCGCGCCCACCGAGGCTGCCCCGCGCGAGGAGCTGCCCCCTCCCCCCGAGGCCGCCGCCGCTGCTCCCATCCAGGCCACGCAGGCCACCCCGGAGCCGGTGCCCGCGGAGAACACCTCCCTGGAGGCGGATGTCGCCGCCAACCGCCAGCGCATGGACCAGGCGGGGATGAGCTCCGAGCCCGCTCAGCTGGTGCAGACGGGCCCTGTTGCCGAGGCACGCCGCGCCCAGGGGGAACTGGAGCAGACCGCCGCCGAGGAGCCAGCCCAGGTTCAGGCTCGCCAGGCCGCTGCTCTCAACGCCGCTCGTGGAGACATGGCCCAGCTCCAGGAGTCCGCCCTGGAGGCCCTGCGCAGCTCCCGCTCGCGCACCACCTCCGGCGCTCGCGCTCAGCAGGGCAGCATGGTCGGCTCGGAAGAGCAGATGCGCGCCCAGGCCAGCTCCAGGTCCCAGGCCATCTTCGACGAGGCCCAGCGCCGCGTGGACGCGCTGCTGCAGCCGCTCAGCGACACCGCCATGCGCCGCTGGGACACCGGCATCGAGCGCCTGTCCAACGAGTTCAAGAGCAGCCTGCGCAGGGTCGCCGAGTACATCGAGGAGCGACACTCCGGCGTGCTGGGCACACTGGTCTCCGGGGCCGACTACCTCTTCGGCCTGCCCAGGTGGATCACCCAGGAGTACGACAGGGCCGAGCAGGCCTTCGGTGATGGGGCCTGCGACCTGGCCCGGGACATCTCCCGCGAAGTCAACGGCGTCATCGCCACCTGCGAGGCCCTCATCGAGCAGGCCAGGGCCGACATCGCACAGGTGTTCTCCCAGCTGCCAGCCAGCCTCCAGGAGTGGGCCGCTACCGAGCAGGCTCGCCTCGGCCAGAGCCTGGACGGGCTGCGCGACAATGCCCGCCGCCAGCGGGACCAGTTCAACCAGCAGCTCGTCCAGCGCGCCTCCCAGGCCGTTCAGGAGGTCCGCCAGGAGATCCACGGCCTGCGCCAGCGGGCCCGCGGCCTGGTCGGCCGCATCGCGGACGCCGTCAACGCCTTCCTCCAGGACCCGGCCCGCTTCATCATCGAAGGCCTGCTGAGCCTGCTGGGCATCCAGCCCTCTGCCTTCTGGGCCGTCGTCGCCCGCATCCGCCAGGTCATCTCCGACATCGCCGATGACCCGCTCGGCTTCGCCGGCAAGCTGCTGAGCGCCGTGGGCGACGGCTTCAAGCTCTTCTTCGACAACGTCGGCTCTCACCTGCTGCGCGGCCTCATCGAGTGGCTCTTCGCTGGCCTGGCCGGCGTCGGCGTTCAGATCCCCAGGGACCTGTCCCTCAAGAGCATCATCACCTTCTTCCTCCAGCTGATGGGCATCTCCTGGGAGCGCATCCGTCGCCTCCTCGCCCGCCGCATCGGCGAGCGCAACGTGGCCCTCCTCGAGCGGGCCTGGTCCCTCATCTCCACCCTCATCCAGCAGGGGCCCGCCGGCATCTTCGAGATGATCAAGGACAGGCTCAACCCGCGCGAGATCCTCGATCAGGTGCTCACCGCGGCGCGAGATGCCCTCATCGAGATGGTCATCACCCGGGTGACAGCGCGCATCCTCATGCTGTTCAACCCCGTGGGCGCCATCCTCCAGGCCATCGAGGCCATCTACCGCGTCCTCAAGTGGCTGTTCCAGAACGCCGCCCGAATCTTCAGCCTCATCGAGACGGTGGTGAACGGCATCGCCGACATCCTGCGCGGCAACACCGCCGGCATGGCGCGCGCGGTGGAGCAGGCCCTGGCGCGGCTCATCTCCCCGGTCATCGCCTTCCTGGCCGACTACCTCGGCCTGGGCGGTCTGCCCGACCGCATCCGCGGCACCATCGAGCGGCTGCAAGGCTGGGTCGAGGGCATCCTCGACCGCGTCATCGGCTGGCTCATCTCTCAGGGCCAGCGCCTGCTGCGCGCGGTGGGCCTGGGCCGAGAGCAGAGGCCAGGCGCGGGCGCGGCGGCCGGCGACACCGAGCTGGGCGAGACGGTGCGCTTCCGTGCCGAAGGCGAGTCCCACCGGATGTGGGTCGACGTTCAGGGCGGGCGGGCGACGTTGATGATCGCCAGCACAGAGATGACGCTGGCCCAACGCCTGGAGAACTGGCAGAGCCGGCTCGGAACGCTGCCAGAGCAGAAGCCACCCGAAGATACTTCGCCGGGAGATCCGCCGCGCCGGCGTGCCGCGAACCTGCTGCAGCAGGCGGACATTCGCCTTCGCTCGGCGGACCAGCTCGCTGACGGGCTCGCGGAGCAGCGGCGCACCACGGCGGCGAACCCCGCCGCGGCGCCCGCCACTCCCCTGGACGACAACGTCCTGGAGCAGCAGGAGCATGATCTCGCGGCGGTGGTCAGCGAGCTGTTCGAGCTGTTCGGCGACAGGCCCCGCCTGTCGGCCCGCTTCCAGCGGGAGCTCACGCGGGTGCACCGCTCGATCAACGACCAGGTGGTGCGGTCCCTCCCGACGCTGGAGCAGGAGACCGCGGGCACTGCCATCCCGAACTGGGGAGCCCTGCAGGGCCACCTGCGAACCCGCTCCCCGGCCGCGCAGGCCCTCTCCAACCCGCTCACCCAGGACGATAAAAACCCCTTCGGAAAGTACGCCCATACCCACCAGGCCATGCCGCAGCTGCGCCTCGCCATCGAGGAGGCCCAGAGGCGCCCCAACCCGCCTCCCGGAGTGCCGAGCGAAGATGTGGCGCCAGAGGATTGGCTCAAGCCTCGCAAGCGGTCCCTGAACGAGGCCAAGGCGCCCTACGCCCAGGCCAAGGACACACTGGCGAACGAGGTCTTCGACGGCTCGCACGAGCCGACGGCCAATGCCGCGCTCAAGGCCGCCTTCCTGACGGCGTTCGAGGAGGCTCCTCCCCCGGCGGACCCTCGGCTGCAGGCCGCCTTCCCCAGCCCGGCCACCACGGTCAACAGGCTGATCACCATCATCCGCGGCGGCACGGTCGGCGCGGTCAACCTGGCCCTGCTGAAAACGCTCTGCTACGACCGGGAGGCCGGCGTGACGAACCGGACCTTCCTCGCGGGACGGCTCCGCGACGCCACCTCGGACATGCACGAGTGGATCCCGGTCAGCCGGGTCATGGACATGGTCGAGCGAGACGTGGCCAGCGCCGTGGAAGGCCTGGTCAACCCCTGCCGCTGGATCAAGCTCCAGCACCACCTGCGCACCGATACGGAGCACCTCATCTACAAACCCTCGATGAGCTCCCGGCCTTTGTCGTACCTGAACGCCCCCTACACCGTGCTCCAAGGCCACGTCGGCTCAACCCGCCTCGACATGCCCGGCGCACTCAGGTCCGAGCAGGCGGGCAACTTCCACAGCGCGCTCTTCGACGTGGTCGACACGGCCATGCGCGAGAACGCCACCGTCGAGCAGGTCATCGCCCGCCTCAAGGCGAAGTGTGAGGAGTGGATCTGGGATGGGACGCCGCCCGACCCTCCCATCCATCCCCGCCAGGTCCTTTGGAGTGGAGAGAACATTTCCGCGCGACTGCCAGCCGTGTCCAGGCTCCAGCGGATGAGGCTCAGCCGTATGCTGCGGGACTTCGACAACGCGCTCGCGGCAGTCGACAGGTCCTGAGGGCCCGGTCGCAGGCCGCGCTCGAGGAACATGACCATGAACTTCAGCCCTTCGGATCCAGGCGTCGCCGCCGCACTCGCTTCGGCGCTCGGGCATGGGGTCCCCTTCTCGGAGGCGGAGTGCGCGGCCCTGGAAGGCCCGCTCACCGTGCTGCACGCCCGGGACGTCTCGGAGCTGCGCCATTGCACCGGGCTGCGGCACCTGGAGCTCATCGCCTCGGAGCTCCGAGATGCCTCCGCGCTGGCCCCCCTGAAGGGGCTGCGCCACCTGAGCATCATCGCGACACCGCTCGAGTCGCTGGCTCCCCTCCAGGCGCTCACGGCGCTCGAGCACCTGACGCTCAACTTCACCCATGTCCAGGATGCAACTCCCCTCACCGCCATGCCGGCGCTGCGGCGGGCGGAGCTGCATGGCAACCCCCTGACCAAGGAGAGCTTCTCGCTGGTGGCGCGCCAGCTCTCCGGAGCGTCCGCGCCCCGGGAGGGGAGCCAGCTCCGGGCGCTGCCCCCGCTGCGCGAGGACTGGGAGGCCACGCGCGTGCTGTGGGACCATGGCATTCGCGCAGGCATCGCCCGCATCGACTTCCGCTGGTGGCACCTGGTGAGCCCGGGGCTGCCCCGCCTGACCGCGGGGCCTTGTGATGCCGTTCGTCACGACCCGCTCGTCCTCAGCCAGTCGGTCCAGAGCAACCCCTCGTTGACGCTGGAGGCCATCTTCCAGCAGGCCCTCACGTTCAGCGACGCGCCACCTCACATCGGCGCCTCCCAGCTGAGGAGCCGGCGCCCCTGGGGCGGCAGCGCCGAGGCGGCCACGTGGGTGCGAGACAGCGCGCTGGACGAGGAGACGAAGGCGGGGCTCCTCCAGTTCATCTCCCGCTTCCCCACGCTCACCTTCTACCGGGAGGAGCCGGAGCTGCTGGACGAGATCGCGGCGGAGTCACAGGTGCAGCTCCCCTCGTGGCTGCGCGAGATACGGCCAACCCTGGCGTGGGTCCAGCCGGACCAGAGGCCGTCGGACGTCGTGGCGCGATTCCAGCGCTTCGACTTCCCGAGGAGCACGACCCCGGAGCCAGAGCGGCGCTGGTACGCCCTCGAGCCTGGGCGCTTCAGCGGGAGGGAAGACGAGGCGCTCCTGAGATCCATGAACCTGGTGAACGTAGGCACCTCCGACGACATGCTCTGGTCGCAGCTGCTCGTGCGGACCGACGCGCCGGAGGATCACTCCATCCTCGACTTCGCCCTGGAGATGTTCCGAGACCTCCAGAGGGAGGGGAGCGACCCACGGGGCACACTGAGCCGCGTGTTCACCTCCTACGGCTCCATGCTGGCCGCCATCGACGCGATCCGGCTGGGCCGCAAGAAGCAGCCGATCCTCGCCGTCCAGGAGCCGGGCCCCCCCCCCACCAACAAGGAGCCCCATGTCCGCTGATCGTCCTGGCTCCCCCGCTCCCGCCCCCACCCCCTCCACGAGCGCCCGCGCACCGGCCCCCCTGCGCAACAAGCGCTTCGTCGGACAGGCGGGGCTGGCGGAGGTGCTCGCCGGACGGAGCACGCTCGGCCCCGGCGCTCGGGGGACGGCGGTGCGCGCCGTGCAGCAGGCGCTGATCGACATGGGCTTCAGCCTGCCCGGGGGCGCGGATGGGGCCTTCGGTGGACAGTCCGCCAAGGCCCTTCGCAACTTCCAGGTGCATGCCCGGTCCGCCTTCCCCGAGGTGCAGCGCACCGGCGTGGTGGGCTCCGCCACCCTGCGAGCCCTTGACGCGCTGGCCCCTGCGCCGAAGAAGCTCGGGCAGCTCCAGCACCTCCCCGTGCCTCGCTACGAGGGCACCTCGGTGCGCGTGGTGGTGGTGAAGGACGAGCACCGCACCTTCCTCTTCGACACGCAGGGGCAGGTGCAGGCCATCTATGGCAACGCCGTGGGCGCGCGCAGCACCCCCACTGACAAGGGCCTGAAGAAGGTGACAGGCAAGCTCGGCAAGGCGGAGGCCGAGGCGCTGGGCCGCAAGCTCTGGGGCGCCCCTGTCTATGGGCCGCGCCTCATCGACCTGTCGTGGGCGGATGGCTCGCGCTCCGGCGAGGAGCTCCACGGCACCCACGCCGCCACCAGCCTGGGCGAGGATGTCTCCCACGGGTGCATCCGCCACGGCAACGCGGACATCCTGGCCCTCTATGAGGCCCTCCAGCTCGGGGACTGGGTGGCCGTCGTCGACACCGTGAAGGATCCGCGCCTCGGCCCCGAGGGGAGCGCTCCTGGCAGCTCGCCCGACCGCCCGGCGGCCGTGGCCTCGCGCGGCGGCAGCGCTGGAGGCGGCACCCCAGGATGAGCAGAGCCGGGGCCAACTCACGGAGTTTCAACCACCTGGCGGTTCCGAAAAAAAAGATCGTTCGGCGTGTCGATCTCGCGGCTCCTCATTCGACGCAGGAGTAGAAAGGAGACACAACGATGCGATTCATGGTGATCGTCAGGGCCAACAAGACGTCAGAGGCGGGAGTCCTCCCGGACGAGAAGCTCCTGACCGAGATGGGGAAGTACAACGAAGAGCTGGTGAAGGCCGGCGTGCTGGTCGCGGGCGAGGGTCTCCACCCCAGCTCGAAGGGCGCGCGCGTCAGGTTCTCGGGAGCGCAGCGGACCGTGATCGACGGGCCCTTCGCCGAAACCAAGGAGCTGATCGCCGGCTTCTGGATCTTCAACGTGAAGTCGAAGGAAGAGGCGATCGAGTGGGTCAAGCGCTGCCCCAACCCCACCGGCGAGGAGTCCGAGATCGAGATCCGCCAGGTGGTCGAAATGGAGGACTTCGCGCCGAGCGATCCCTCGGGCAAGCTCCGGGAGCAGGAGAAGCAGCTCCGCGCGCTCACCGAGGCGCGGCGCCGTTAACCACGGCGCGCCTCGCGCCTTGCACCGGCGACGGAAGATGCGCTAGTCGGCTGCCGTGACGGCATCCGACGCGCATCGCGCGATCCACGCGGTCTGGAGAATCGAGTCGGCCAGGCTCATCGCCGGCCTCACGCGGGTCGTGCGCGACGTCGGCCTTGCCGAGGAGCTCGCGCAGGACGCGCTCGTCGCCGCGCTCGAGCAATGGCCGAAGTCGGGCGTCCCGGACAACCCGGGCGCCTGGCTCATGGCCGCCGCGAAGCACCGCGCGATCGATCAGCTCCGGCGAAGCAAGCGGCTGGAGCTCAAGCACGAGGAGCTGGGTCATGAGCTCGAGGCCCGGCGAGCGCTGGCCGCGCCGGAGCTCGACGCCGCGATCGACGAGGACGTGGGCGATGACCTCCTGCGCCTCGTGTTCATCTCCTGCCACCCGGTGCTCTCGACCGAGGCGCGCGTCGCGCTCACGCTCCGCCTGCTCGGAGGTCTGACGACCGAGGAGATCGCCCGCGCGTTCCTCGTCCCGGAGCCGACCGTCGCCCAGCGAATCGTCCGGGCCAAGCGGACCCTCGCCGAGGCGCGCGTCCCCTTCGAGGTCCCCCATGGAGCCGAGCTCGCCGCCCGCCTGTCGTCCGTGCTCGAGGTCATCTACCTCATCTTCAACGAGGGCTACGCGGCGACCGCCGGAGACGACTGGATGCGCCCCGCGCTCTGCGAGGACGCGCTTCGCCTCGGCCGCATCCTGGCGGAGCTCGTCCCGAAGGAGCCGGAGGTCCACGGCCTCGTCGCGCTCATGGAGCTCCAGGCGTCGCGCGCGCGGGCGCGGATCGGCCCGTCAGGAGAGCCCATCCTGCTCCTCGATCAAAACCGCGCGCGCTGGGATCAGCTCCTCATCCGCCGGGGGCTCACGGCGCTCGATCGTGCCGAGAAGCTCGGTGGCGCGCAGGGCCCCTACGCGCTCCAGGCCGCGATCGCCGCCTGCCACGCCCGAGCCAGGACCGCGGCGGAGACGAACTGGGTGAGGATCGCGGCGCTCTACGAGAAGCTCGCCCAGGTCATGCCCTCGCCCGTGGTGGAGCTGAATCGCGCGGTCGCGCTCGGCATGGCGTTCGGTCCCGCCGCGGGCCTCGAGCTCGTCGACCAGCTCACCTCGGAGCCTTCGCTCCGGAGCTACCACCTCCTGCCGAGCGTGCGCGGAGATCTCCTCACGAAGCTCGGCCGCTTCGACGAGGCCCGCGCGGAGTTCGAGCGCGCGGCGTCACTCACGCGCAACGAACGCGAGCGCAAGCTGCTCCTCGATCGCGCCGCCGCGTGTGCCCGCTCCGCGGATTGAGAAAACGGGAGAACCCACAAGGCTTGAGAAAAACCTGTGGAGGAAACTGTTTCCCGGCAATGTGCGATAATAGATCATGAACGTCACCAATAAACCCACCAGCTCCCAGGCTCAGCGCAGCTCTCCCACCGCCAGCCCGGCGCGTACCTCGGCGACAGGTGACGCCAGGCCGCAGGCTTCGGCCAAGGCCTCCCAGCCCCAGTCCCAGCCTCAGGATCGGTTCGACGTCCGCTCCTCCGCCCAGAACATCGCCACCCGGCTCGGCGCCAGCGCCGCCAAGGGCGTCGAGGCCATCTCCGGGCTGGGCGCCACCGGCCATCGCGGCTTGAGCGAGGCCGAGAAGACGGAGATGCGGAAGATCTACGGAGACAGCATCGACTACGACAAGGTCCAGGTCGCGCAGATGCCGCCCTGGGTCGAGAAGGCCAATGGTGGCCGCGCCTTCGTGCTCGGCAACACCGTCTACATGCCGAAGCAGGACTTCGAGAACCTCAACGCCACCAAGGATCAGCCCGGCAGCGCGGGCCGCTCCCTGATTGCGCACGAGATGGGCCACGTCTGGCAGTTCCAGAACAAGGGGATCGGCTACCTGCCCGAGGCCCTCTGGGCGCAGAACTTCGGGGATGCCTACAACTTCGCCAAGGCGCTGGACGAGGGCAAGGCGTTCTCGCAGATGGATCCCGAGCAGCAGGCCGAGATGATGTCGCACGCGTACGAGGACGGCTTCTTCGACGACCCGGACGCGAAGTTCGTCACCCGGCAGACCACGGAGTGGCCCTACTACGAGTCGAAGGTGATCGGCGCCAATGATCCGATCCCCGAGGGCTTCACGGACAACACGGATGCGCTTCGCGAGGCGCACCAGTACGTGCAGTCGGGAGGCCGCCCCGCCCAGTCCGCCACGCCTACGCCCGTCCCGAGGCCCACCCCGCCGGCAGCCACCCCCGAGCCACAGGGCACGCCGACCCCCGAGCCACAGGGCACGCCGACCCCCGAGCCGCGGGGCACGCCGACCCCCGTCCCCAACGACTGAGCCGATAGGACACGGCCTGCTTCGCCTTGACGGGTTCTGGGCTGGAGTTGACCCGGTCTCATCGGGTCAACTGTGAGCCATGGTTCCTTCCCAGGCCTGTTCCGAGCACCGCGAGCTCGCGGCAACCGCCACCTGCGAGCGCTGTGGCCGCTTTGTCTGCGAGCGCTGCGGGAGCCGGGAGCGCTCGACTGACACGTGGCGGTGTCCGGCCTGCGCTGCGCTCACGGAGCGGAGTCAGCAATGGGAGCGCCGTCGCCGGTCGCTGTCGAGAACGCTGGCGCTGTCACATGCGCTGATCGGGCTGCTGCAAATGGCGCTCTCCCTGGCCGCCGCCGTGCGCATCTTCGAGCGCCAGGGGAGCATGCTTTGGTCCCTCCTGGCCTGGGGGCTCTTCATGGGCGGGCCCCAGCTCGTCTGCGCTGCCCTCGCGGCGCTCACGAGTCACCCCGCCGCCTCGTGGGTGGGGCTGGGCTGGTACTCCTTCTTCCTCCTCACCGTGAGCCTGCTTGACGCGGGAGGGCTGATGCTGTTCATCGTCCTGCTGTGCAGCGCGTTGGCCTTGTTCTCGCTCGTCCGCAGCGTGCAGCTGTTCCTGCACCGGCGGCGCTCACCGGCCTGAAGGGGCGCAGCCCTCCGCCCCCTCGAGGCCTGGCGCCCGCTACTGCCCACCCGGCATGTACCAACCCGCGGGCGGCGTGGGCGTCCACTCGCCGTTCACCGCCTCGCGCAGCAGGCTGGTGATGGTCCTCTCGCCGGGGCCCTCCATCGGTCCCACCGGTGCAGTCAGGTAGGTAGGCTGGCCCTTCTCATTCATGCCCGCGAAGATGGCGACATGGCCCTCCGGCTTCGGGTCGGGCCAGAACACCACGGCCCCCTCCGGCACCCCCTCCATCGGATTGCCGGAGTCCGGGCACTCATTGAGTAGGCCCGCCTCGTCCACCGCCGCCATCGCCTCGGCGGCCGTCGGCTGCGCGAGCAGTGGATCCGAGCTGCCTGCCTCCGCCAACACGTCGGTAACGAAGTGCAGGCACTGCTCCCTGTAGGTATTCGTGAAGGAGCCATCGGGGTTCTGCAGGGAGGCTGCGAATTCCCTGCCCGTGGAGAGAATCTCCTCTCCGCGCTCGGCGGGCGTCTGGCCGCCCTTGGCGAAGGCCTTCGCGACGGAGGCATTGCCCCGGGTCCCGAGAGAGACGGGCGCTCTGTCCGGCCGAGCTGCCTCGAAGGAGCTCTGGTTCAGCTTCTGCCGCACCGAGGAGGCGGTGCCGCGCCCCGTGCTCGGAGCGGAGGAGGGCTGGGACTTCGACCGCTGGGAGGAGCTCGTCTCCTGGGAGCGAGATGGCGAGGGCTTGGAGGACTTCGAATCGCTGATGCGAGTCATGGCAGGCTCGGGGGGAAGGATGTGAGGGCCCTTGGCTTATTGTCGCCGCGCGGCCCACGGCGGTTGCGTCACGCGAGCTCGTGCTGCATCACTCGGAGTGGGGACGGTAGTCCCGAGCACCGCGACCCCGATGGCAATTGCCTCCTGAGAGTCGAGAGAGGATGACCACGATGGCGAGCAGGAAGGCAGAGCTGACTCTTGGCCGCATCTCCTCGGAGTCCGTGCGAGAGGCGACGGGGCGAGGCTGGGAGGAGTGGCTGAACGCGCTCGACAGAGCGGGAGCCGCGGACTGGGACCACAAGCAGATCGTCGCCCACCTCAAGCGCGGACCTCCCCAGGTGAAATCGAGCTGGTGGCAGCAGTCGATGCGGACGCTCGCGTGGAGATGCGCACACGGTGGCGCGCGGCACTGGAGCGGATTGCCGCAGCGGCCAGGCCCAGAGAGGAATGAAATGACAACGACGATTGACAAGATTGCATGGATACATGTCGTCAATGGCCGAATACTCAGCGCTCGCTCCAAGGGAAAAGACACCTATTATCTACCGGGAGGAAAACGAGAGCCCGGCGAGACCGATGTCGACGCTCTTTCTCGAGAGATCGAGGAGGAATTGTCAGTTCGAATCAAGCCCGAAACAATCTCGCATTTCGGAACGTTCGAAGCTCAAGCCCACGGCAAACCGGAAGGTGTCCTGGTAAGAATGGGCTGCTATATGGCGGACTTCGAAGGAGCGCTGAGCCCAGCCTCTGAAATAGCTGAGCTGGCCTGGTTGACCTATGGCGACCGGGATCGTGTATCTCTCGTCAGCCAGATCATTTTTGACAAACTACGTGAGCTGAAGTGGCTTTCATGAACTTCGAGGCAATACTTTTCGATTGCGACGGGGTCCTCGTGGACTCCGAGTCCATCACCATCGGCGTGTTGCGCGACATGCTCGAGGAGCTGGGCTGGACGCTCAGCCCGCAGGAGTGCATGGCGCTGTTCGTCGGCAAGTCGGTGAAGGACGAGGCCGCCACCATCGAGGCGCGCACCGGCGTGCCGTTGACGGATGCATGGCTCACGCGGTTCAGGGCGCGGCGCAACGAGGCGCTGGAGCGCGACCTGGTGGCAGTCCGCAACGTCCATGCGGCGGTGGCGTCCATCCATGCGCGGCACCAGGGCCGCATCGCCTGCGCTTCGGGCGCGGATCGCTTCAAGGTCGAGCTGCAGCTGCGCAAGGTCGGCCTCATGAGCTACTTCGAGGGGCGGATCTTCAGCGGCCTCGAGCTGCCGCGCTCCAAGCCCGCGCCCGACGTGTACCTGGCGGCGGCGGGCGCCTTGTGCGCGGAGCCAGCGCGCTGCGCTATCGTGGAAGACACCATCACCGGCGTGACGGCCGGCGTGGCGGCCGGCGCCACGGTGTTCGGCTACAGCCCGCCCGAGGCTGGCCATGATGCGCCCGAGGCCCTGCGCCGTGCCGGCGCGGTGCAGATCTTCACCGACATGGTGCAGCTCCCCGCGATGCTCGACGCCTGGCGCGCATGAACTGCTCCAGGAAGGGACCCACCAGCTGGAGTTCTTCAGCATGCGGCGCTACCAGCAACACCTGATGCAGGCGGACGCCCGGGTGCCCAGTGGCATGTCAGCACCTCGGTGGGTCTCATCATCGAGCGGTGATGCTGTCGATCCGAGCCCTCTCCTCGCGGCCACGTCCTGACGTAGCATCGTCACGAGACCGAACGCGCGGGGAGTTCCACATGAAGATCATCGATCACCGGCTTCACCAGGATGACGGCACGCCCTACCCCTTCGTGGAGACCCCCAACCACGGGGAGAAGCTCTCGCCGGAGTTCCTGGTGATGCACTACACGGCCATGCACGAGGCGAAGAAGGCGGTGGACTGGCTGGTGAACCCCGCGGCCCAGGCCTCGGCCCACCTCGTCATCGGGCGGGATGGGAGCATCACGCAGCTCGTGCCCTTCGACACGATCGCGTGGCATGCGGGGAGGAGCTCGTGGGACGGACGCACGGGGTTGAACCGGTACTCGATCGGCATCGAGCTGGACAACGCGGGCAGGCTCACCCGGCAGGGGGCGAAGTGGTGCTCCTGGATCGGGCGAGAGGTCGCCGAGGACCAGGTGGTGCAGGCGGTGCACAAGAACGATCGGGAGCTGGCCGGCTGGGAGGCCTTCTCGGAGCCCTTGCTTCAAGTGGCGCTGGAGGTGAGCCTCCTCCTCTTCCAGACGTACAAGCTGAAGGATGTCATCGGGCATGACGACATCGCCCCTCAGCGGAAGCAGGACCCGGGCCCGGCCTTCCCGATGCACAGCTTCCGCGCCCGAATGCTGGGTCGCGCGGAGGAGCATCCCGTCGTCCACGAGGTGACGACCACGCTGAACATCCGCAGCGGCCCGGGGACGAGCAACCCCACGGTGCCGGGCAGCCCGCTGCCTCCTGGGACGAAGGTGGAGATCCTCTCGAAGCAGGGTGAATGGCGGCGGGTGGACGTGCTGCAGCCAGTGAACGGGCAGGCGGACCTCCAGGGCTGGGTGCACCAGCGCTACCTCAAGCGCATCGACTGAGCGCCCGCCCCTCGGCAGTGCGCCCTGGCGTGAGCTTCTGTAGGTCGTCGCGTCCCGGATGACGCTGTTGATCGTCGTGCCGCAGTCGCACGCCCCCGCGCCGCGCACAGCCCCTCCAAGATACACTCCGGCCATGTCCGCCAAGCTGGTCCCAGGACTCTACGAGCAGCTCGTCACGGTCCCCCTCGCCCGGCATCTCCAGGGTACGCCTCCCGAGCTCGTCCAGCGTGAGGAGCTCGACGCCGAGGACGCCGACGTGTTGCTCGCCCGGCACGTCTACGCCCAGGTGCGCAATGCCCTCCGGCTCGTGAGGGGAAACGCGGAGGGAGGTGAGGCGCTCGCCCGGCAGGTCGCTCTCGTCAACGGCCTCATCGCCCAGCTTGGCCGGGATGCGGGCCTGGAGGCCGCCGAGGCGGTAGACGCAGCCCACGAGGTGCTCCTCGCGTTGCTGGAGCGTCCTTCCCACCCAGGACCTCCTCGGGTTCCGGCGCGCCCTGAAGTCCCGCTGAGCGCGAGCGCGCTCCTGGTGAACGGCTCGACGCAGCCGCGCATTGGCACCGAGCTGCGCCGCGAGCTGGAGTCCGCTGATGCCGTGGACCTGCTCTGCGCCTTTGTGAAGTGGCAGGGCTTCCGGGTGCTGGAGGCGGAGCTGCGCGCCCTGCGCGAGCGGGGCTGCCGTCTGCGCGTGCTGACGACGACGTACATGGGCGCCACGGACCGGCGCGCCCTGGATGCGCTCGCGGCCCTTGGGGCAGAGATCCGTGTCTCTTACGAGACTCGCACCACGCGGCTTCATGCCAAGGCCTGGCTCTTTCACCGGAACACCGGCTTCTCCACCGCGTACATCGGTTCGTCCAACCTCTCGCGCTCTGCGCTGCTGGACGGACTGGAGTGGAACGTCCGTGTGGCCGCCGCCGAGCAGCCCCACGTCGTGGACACCTTCCGCGCCACCTTCGAGGCCTACTGGGAGGACACCTCCTTTGAGCACTATGAGCCGGCCCGGGACGCCGCGCGCTTTGACAGCGCCATCGCCGCCGAGCGGGGAGAGGCGTCAGCCGAGATCACCCTCGTCGGCCTCGAGGTGCGGCCCTTCGAGCACCAGCGCGCGATGCTGGAGCGACTCGATGCCGAGCGCACGCTGCACGAGCGGTGGAAGAACCTGGTGGTCGCCGCGACGGGCACGGGGAAGACGGTGCTCGCGGCGCTGGACTACGCGCGGCTTCGCAAGCAAGGGCACGTGGACTCGGTGCTCTTCGTGGCCCACCGCGACACCATTCTGCGCCAGAGCCTGCACACCTTCCGGAGCGTGCTGCGCGACGGCGCGTTTGGCGAGCTCTACGTCGGCGGTGCGCGGCCAGAAGCCTGGCGCCACGTGTTCGCCTCGGTGCAATCCCTCGCACAGGTGGAGCTGTCCCGGCTCGCCCCCAAGCACTTCGATATGGTGGTGGTGGACGAGTTCCACCATGCCATGGCGGACACCTACGTCCGGTTGCTGGAGCACCTGTCCCCTCACGTGCTGGTGGGGCTGACGGCAACGCCCGAGCGCATGGACGGGCAAGATGTGAAGCAGTGGTTCGACGGGCGGATCGCGGTGGAGCTGCGACTGTGGGAGGCGCTCGATAGGGGTCTGTTGGCGCCATTCCAGTACTTCGGCGTGCATGACGATGTGGACTTGTCGCGCGTGGAGTGGAAGCGGGGCGGGTACGAGCTTGCCGCGCTAAGCCGGGTCTACACGGGCAACGACGCGCGGGCCCAGAAGGTCATCGAGGAGGTCCGCCGGCGGGTTGGGGAGGTAGGGAGGATGCGGGCGCTGGGGTTCTGCGTGAGCATCGAGCACGCCGAATACATGGCCCGCAAGTTTCGCGACCACGGCATCCCCGCCGCGGCGGTGTCTTCGCGGACGACCCAGGAGGAGCGAGTCGAGGCACTCCGAGCATTGAGAGACCGGCGCGTGAATGCGCTCTTCGCCGTTGACCTGTTCAATGAGGGACTGGACGTGCCCGAGGTGGACACGGTGCTCTTCCTGCGCCCCACGGAGAGCGCGACGGTGTTCCTCCAACAGCTCGGTCGCGGTCTGCGTCACAGTGACGGCAAGGCGTGCCTGACGGTGCTGGACTTCATCGGGCAGCAGCACTCGCGCTTCCGCTTTGACACCCGCCTCCGGGCCCTGACGGGGACGTCGCGGCGGGAGCTGGAACGGCAGGTGGAGCAGGGTTTCCCCTACTTGCCCGCGGGCTGTCACCTCGCGCTGGATCAGGTGGCGACAGCGCTCGTTCTGGAAAACGTGCGCCGGGGACTGAACATCGGCTGGCGCGGCCTGGTGGCGGAGCTGCGCAGCCTGGGGGATGTGGGGCTCGCGCGGTTCCTGGAGGAGACGGGGATCGAGTTGGAGGACCTGTACCGGGGCAAGCGGGGTTGGGCTGAGCTGCGACGTGAGGCGGGCCTCGGAGTGGAGCCCGCTGGGCCAGAGGATGCGAAGCTGGCGGGGGCGATCGGCCGGATGCTGCACCTGGACGACCGGGAGCGGCTGAAGGTCTACCGGGCCCTGCTCGAAAGGCCCGAGCCGCCGCGCACCGAGGGCGTGTCCCCGCGCAAGCTGCGCTTGTTATGGATGCTGCATTTCTCACTGTGGGGCTCGAACGAGTCCCCGGAACGCCTGGGCGATGGCCTCAAGAGGCTGTGGACCGAGCCGGCGCGTCGGCGTGAGCTGCTCGAGGTGCTTGCGCTGCTCGCCGCGCGATTGGAGCGAGTGACACCGGCTCTGGATGCTGCCGGGCGGGTGCCGCTGGGGGTGCATGCGCGGTACAGCCGCGACGAGGCTCTGGCAGCCTTCGGAGTAGACAAGCCGGCATCAGTCCGCCAGGGCGTGAAGTGGGTGGAGGCGGAGCAGGCGGACCTGCTGTTCGTGACGCTGCGGAAGGCGGAGCGACACTACTCACCGACGACGCGCTACCGGGACTACGCCATCTCGTCGCGGCTCTTCCATTGGGAGTCGCAGAACCTGACGGGCGAGGGCTCGGAGACGGGGCAGCGGTACATCACCCATGTGGCGCGAGGCTCCTCCGTGCACCTCTTCATCCGCGAGACGAAGGAGGGGCCGCTGGGCGCGTCCCCCTACGTCTACTCGGGGCCGGCGCGCTACGTGAGGCACGAAGGCACGCGGCCGATGGCCATCATCTGGAGGCTGGAGCACGAGCTGCCCGTGGACTTGCTCGAGCGCGCGAAGCTCGTTGCCGGCTGAGGCGCTCCGGGCCAGCTCTCATGCCGCCGCCTACAGCTTGTCCGAGAGGGCCATCGAGAACGGATACCGATCTTCAGTCCTCAGGTCCGGATCGTACGCGCCCGTCGGGAGGAGATGGCGCCGGCAGGCTACACGCCGAAGTGCCGGAGGACGTTGCGCAGGAGGGTCCCCCATCGCGGATCTGCGCCGGACTTCGACAGCGCCCAGCCAGCGCCGATGGTGCCGGCGAAGAACACCTCTCCGCCCGCGGGGCGCTTCCAGTAGATCATCTGGCTGTTGATGGCCTCCGTTAGCTGCGCCTTGTCTTCGTCGGAGAGCGCTTTGCCCCCGTAGTCCCAGAGGGTGTCACCCGGCGTCTCGAGATTGCCTTGCGCGGCCTGGCAGTGCGCCAGCGTCACGATGCCCTTCGGGAAGTCCGCGTCGGAGAGCAGGCCGAGGGTGCGCTGCTGGGGCAGGTCGATTCGCACGTCCCACTCGTGGCCCACGGCGCCATCGGCGAAGGCGTCACCCAGGGAGAAGCCCGTCCCCTCGAAGAAAGGATGGGTCGGCTCGTCGCAGGTGAAGGCGTGATGCCTGCCGTCGTTGGAGTAGCCCACGCTCTCCAGGCCCAGCAGGCGCCAGCACGGGTAGCCACTCTCGCGCAGCAGGCTGCCGAGCAGCCCGTCATTGCTGTGATACAGCTCCCCGGGGATGGCGCCGCCCATCCCGCCCAGGGTCGGGAGTTGCTCGGCCTTGCGGCACTCCATGGTCGTCAGCGTGTCGTCGAAGCTCACGCGCCAGAACAAGGTGTTGCCCGTCAGCGCGATGACCTTCCCGCCCTGCTCCAGATAGCGCTCCAGTCCCTGATACGCGGGGATGGACCAGTACTCGCTGTGCCCGTTGATGAGCACCACCGGATGGTCCGGCAGCAGGTCCGGATCCTGGTGCAGGTCGAAGTCCGTGACCATGTCGAAGTCATAGCCATTCTGCTCGAGCCAGAGGTGCGTGAAGCGCTCGGCGCGCGTCAGGTGGCTGTAGCAGGTGTCGGGATCGCTGAAATAGTTGTACGGCGCGGCCGCCGGCCAGGGCAGGTTCATCCCCAGTCGGTATGTGGGCTGCCCGGCCTGGTGGCACCGGTAGAAGTTGTATCTGGGGGTCTCGCCCTCGTCGGGCTCTGGCTTCCCGGTGACGACCCAGAGCTGGCGGGGATCCCTCTCCGTGTGGTTGAGCGCGAACGGAGTGCCGGAGTAGGCCAGCCAGGTGTTGGTCGCGCAGAGGACGAGGATGGGGGCCTTGGGCAGGCCCCTGGCCTTCCGGACCACGAAGGTGACGTCGTAGAGGTGCTGGAAATCCTCCCCATGGCGGATCCGGCCCACGTAGATGCCCGGCTTCAGGTCGGACGGGAGGGCGAAGGCGTGGGAGCTCTCCCAACCACAGTCGTGCAGGTCGTCGGAGGCCAGGCGCAGGGCGTGCCCGCGCAGCGGATCCTTCGCGGGGCTGTACCCCTGCGTGAAGCGCAAGCTGTCGCGGCCATCAGAGCTGGGACCGCCAATCATCCAGGTGCCTCCATTGATGATGTGGCCATGACGCTGGTGCTCGCTGATGTCCGCGACTTCGCTCCCCTTCTCCTCGGACAAGGGCCAGCAGGCCAGCACCCCATCGAGCGGAGGTGGGTGCAGGCCCTTGTCCGCGCAACGGCGCTGGATCTCCAGTTCGGAGAGCGCCCGGCTGTAGATGACGGGCATGGCCAGATCACCCTCCAGGAAGTTGCTGGTCCACCCCACCCCGTCGAAGAAGTCTCCATAGGCGCCCAGGCGCAGTGGCGCGGGTCCAGGCCGGACCGGGCCTGCCAGGGGGAGGGGGTCGACCGCCCGCTGGCCGTCGATCCACAGCGAGGCCTCGCTCCCATCCCAGACTCCGACGAGGTGGTGCCAGCGCAGCTGCTCGAGCGTGTTGGGGCTGAGCACCATCCGGGATTCGTCAAACTCCCCCCCCTGGCCGAGGTAGAGGGCGACGTGGCCATCCTCCGTGATGAACAGGCCGATGCCGGACGTATCCGGGAAGCTGTGCTGCGACACCAGGCCCTGCCAGGAGGAGAGGGACCATGGCCGGACCCAGCACTCCAGTGTCAGCGCCCGGAGGGGGAGGTCCTCCAGGCCGGCGTCCACGTTCACGTACGAGCCGGGGCAGATGGACTGCGGAGACGGGCCGGCCTCCTGCGCCGGGAACAGCTCGACGTCCTCCGACGGGCCGTCCAGGTCTGTGCCCAATCGGACAATGGAGATGCGGTAGGGGACGCTGCTGCTGACGCGAACGTGGAGGGTGTCACCCGCGAAGACGCGCTTCTCCGCATAGGCGTGTACGCCCTTCAGGTGCTTCTCTCGCAAAGGCTCCCGTGCCATGCCGTCTCTCCCCCGTAGCCCCATTCTACCGCTCCCAGAAACGGTTCCCCTCGGGTGGGTCGCGTGATGTGCGAGCAGTTGCGAGGAGTTCAACATTCCGCCCGCCGGGGTACCCCCACGAGCCCCCCCTCTGCGTCTTGCAGCGGCGAGGGTGGCTCGAGGCCCAATGGGGCGTATCGGAGAACAACCGGCGCGCAAGGCTCTACCGGCTGACCAGGCGGGCCATGCGCAGTGGAGCACTGGGGTTCATCACTGGCTGGCTTACGCGGACGCCTTCACGCGCGTCCTGCAGCCGGCGCGAGGGCGCGGGCGAACCATGCACCCGGGCCTGCCCTCGCAACCTCCGAAGCGGGCCCCGGCACGAGCCCCCCAGCAGGCGTGGAGATCTGACGTGGACTCTCAGCCTGAGAGCCCTCTGGGTGACTGGAAGATCCTAGGCGGAGACGATCGTGGGGCCCGTGGCGGGACCCTGGACCAGGCGATCCCTGCCGCTGTTGTAGGCGTACTGATCCATGACGTAGCCGAAGGCCTCCATCAGCTTGTCAGCGGGGAGCCCCAGTCCCTTGAGCGCGTCAACGACCTTGCCCATGGCCTGGCGGGGATTCTTCAGCAGGTCGGGGAGCTCGGAGAGCGACTTGGCGACATTGTCGAGGGCATCCTTGAAGGGCTTCAGCGGATCGGACAGCTCCTTCTGCCCACGGGCGCTCTGCGCCGCGAGGGGCTTCGTCTCCGGCGCGAACGTGTTGCCCAGGCGAACCCCGGCGCTGCTGCTGCCAGCCCCCTGCTTCGGGGCGGCGACGAACTCATCTCGGAAGGACTTGGCGTGCGTGGAGGCAGCGGGGGAGGAGGCAACCGCGGCCTCGCGTCGCGGCGCCGTCTCGGAATGGCGCTGGACAGCGGAGCGAGGGGAGGAAGGCCTGGAGCCCGTAGCGTTCACGCTGCTCATGAAATGTCCTTTGAGGGAGGAGAAATGCGCTCATCGAAATTCTCGGACCCGGCGAAGGAAAGTTGTGTGCGAGAGGCACTTATCTTTAACCACCTGTATTTACAGGGGATTACAGCGCCACGAAGCCTCCGGGCGATCCCTCGCGATAATGAGAGGACCCATTCCCGTGAGGAAGCGCTTCGATGGATCACCCCGAGACAGACGAGATCGCCCGATTCCTCCGCGGGCAGCTCCCGCCCGAGCGCGCCGCCGAAGTGGAGCGGCACCTCGTGGGTTGCCTGCAATGCGCGGAGCGGATCTCGTCCGAGTCGCTCTCGGTGACCGATGTGCCCTCGTTCCTCATGGTGGGCCCCGCCGCTCAGGGCGAGGCCGCGCCTCATCCGGCTGAAGAGGACAAGGCGCCCCGTGCGGCGCCAGCCCGGAGCGCGCCTCGCACGGGGGAGTCGAGCGAGCCGAGTCATCGAGGAGAGAAAGGCGGGGAGAAAGGCGGGGAGAACGGCCTGCCCGTGCGAGGCGATCAGGTGGGCCGCTACCTCATCCTGGAGCGCGTGGGCCAGGGCGGCATGGGCGTCGTCTACGCGGCGTGGGATCCGGATCTGGGCCGCCGCGTGGCCATCAAGTTGCTGCGCACGGACAAGCAGCACGCCGAGGGGCGCACCGTGGGGCAGGCCCGGCTGCTGCGCGAAGCCCAGGCCATGGCCCGCGTCTCCCACCCCCACGTCATCTCCGTCTACGACGTCAGCACGCTGGGCGACAGCGTCTTCATCGCCATGGAGTTCGTCGATGGCGGCACCCTCAAGAAGTGGGTGAAGGAGAGGCCACGCTCCTGGCGCGAGGTGCTCGACGTCTTCACGGCCGCCGGCCGCGGGCTCGCCGGCGCTCATGCCGCGGGGCTCGTCCACCGCGACTTCAAGCCGGACAACGTGTTGATCGGCAAGGATGGCCGCGTCCGCGTCACGGACTTCGGCCTGGCCCGGCTCGCGGAGGAGGAGGCCGGGGCCGGCCCGCCCGCGCTCCCCGCCACGGCCACCCTCGAGGAGAGCCCGGAGATGGCCCAGCTCACCCAGGAGGGGCTCGTGGTGGGCACGCTGAAGTACATGTCCCCGGAGCAGCTCCACGGCGCGACGCCCGATGCCCGCTCGGATCAGTTCAGCTTCTGCGTCGCCCTCTACTGGGCGCTCTACGGCGACTGGCCCTTCGACCGCCCGCGCTCGCTCGCGCGCGGCGCCGACTCCGGCCCGGGCTCGTCCAACAAGGGGACCTCGCGGCCGAGCCAGCGCCCCGGCCTCCCCCGCTCCATCGATCCGGACACCGGCGCCTTCGAGCCCCCCCGCGACTCCAAGGTCCCCGATTTCATCCGGAAGGCGCTCATGCGCGGGCTCTCTCCGGAGTCCAAGGATCGCTTTGCCTCCATGGACGCCCTGCTGGCCCGGCTCGAGTACCGGCCCCGGAGGAACCGGATGGCGGCGGCCGCCGCGAGCCTCCTGCTGGTGACGGGCGCCAGCGGCTACGCCTGGTACGCCCACCAGGCCTCCCAGCGCCAGGCGCTGCTGTGCACCGGCGCGGAGCAGAAGCTGGCGGGCCTGTGGGATGACGGGGCCCGGCGCCAGGTGACCGAGGCGCTGGTGGCCACCGGGAAGCCCGGGGCGACCGATGTGGCCTCACGCGTCACCCGCATGCTGGATGGCTACGCGCGCGACTGGGTGGCGGCGAGCGCCGAGGCCTGCCGCGCCACCCGGATCCGCGGCGAGCAGACCGAAGAGCTGCTCTCCCTGCGCGTGCTGTGCCTGGAGAGGCGCCTCAAGGACGTGAAGGCCGTCACCGGAGTGCTGGCCGCCGCGGACGCGGAGCTGGTGGAGAAGGCGGTGGACACCGTCTCCCTGCTGCCCTCCCTGCGAAGCTGCTCCGACGTGGCCTCGCTGAGTCAGGTGGAGCCCCCACCCGGCTCTCCTCAGGCTCGGGAGGAGCTCGAGCGCATCTCCGGCCAGGTGGCCCAGGTCAAGGCGCTGACGGACGCCGGGCGGTACAAGCAGGCGATGGAGGTGGCGGAGCCCGCGGTGAAGGCGGCCAGCGCGCTCGGGTACCGGCCCCTGGAGGCCGAGGCGCTGCTCTGGCTGGGCACGCTGGAGGCCCGCCGCGACGAGCCCCAGGCCGCGGAGCGCCGCCTCATCCAGGCCCTCTGGGCCGCGCTCGCCTCTCGCAGTGACGAGGTGCAGGCCCGCGCGGCGACCATGCTCGTCTACGTGGTCGGCGGCGACTCGAAGCGGTTCGACGTGGCGCTCCAATGGAGCGACATGGCGAAGGCCACGCTGAGGCGGATGGGGGACAACGAGGACATCGAGAGCGATCTCTTCAAGAACCTGGGCGTGGCCTACGCGGCGCAGCGGCGGAACGTGGATTCGCTCGCGGCCTTCGATCGGGCGCTCCAGCTCGCCGACAAGGCCCTGGGGCCCGAGCACGTCCGCCGCTCCCTCATCCTCGGCAACATGGGCAGCATCTACAAGCGAGAGGGCCGGCTGGAGGAGGCGAGCCGTGTCCTGAGCGAGGCGCTCGCCATCCGCGAGCGGGTGAGCGGGCCGAGCCACCCGCTCGGCGGCGTCCTCCACTACTCGCTCGCGCAGATCATGATCCACCTGCGCGACTACGGGAAGGCGCAGGCCCACGCGCGCCGCGCGCTCGAGATCGACGTGGCCACCTTTGGCCCCCAACACCCCCAGGTGGGCGGCACCTACGACGTGGTGGGGACCGTCTATCTGGAGGACAAGAAGTACCGGGAGGCGCTGGAGGCCTATCAGCAGGCGCTCGAGATCAAGGAGAAGACGCTCGGCGGGGAGCACGAGGACGTGAGCTACTCGGCGTGTGGCGTGGCGCGGAGCCTGCTCGGCCTCGGGGAGCCCGCGCGAGCCATCCCGCTCTTCGAGCGCGCCCTGACGATCAGCCCGCCGGACCCGGCGCTCCGGGGCGACGCGTACTTCGGCATGGCGCAGGCGCTGGAGGCGCAGGGGCGGAGCCGCCAGCAGGCCCTGGCGATGGCTCGAAAGGCACGCGGCGAGTTCGACTCGGCGAAGGTGCCGGAGGGCGTAGCGGAGGTGGACGCCTGGCTCGCGCGGCACTCGGGCGCGAGGCCAGGCTCCAGGGCGGGCCGGAGCCGGTGAGCTCGCGGCTGCCGCCCTCCAAGGGCTGAGGCCTGCCCTCGCAGCCTCCGAAGCGGGCCCCGGCACGGGCCCCCCAGCAGGTGGGGTGTCGAGCCCTGGGGTATGGGACCTGCCCTCTCCTTGCGCAGATTGAGCGGGGGCGCGCACAATCGTTGCGCACGCCCTCGCTCCTCGCGGGCCTGCTCGAACGGAGTCGGCGATGAGGCTCGGTGACATTCTGCGTGGAGTAGCGAAGGAGCAGAACCTCTCCCTCCTCGAGCTGGAGATGCAGACGCTGACCCCCTCGGCGGTCCTCGCCACGGCACGAGGGGTGGATGAAGACAGCGAGGCCGCGCTGTTCCTCCAGCTGCCCTTCAGCCAGTACGTGGAGTGGCTCCTCTCCAAGCAGTTCTCCAACTCCTGCGGCGCGACCTCTGGCTGGCTCGACGAGGTGACCTCGCGCCAGTCCGATCGCAAGAAGGGAACCCTCCGCACCGTCAAGTCCGGTCAGTTCGTGAGCGACGTCATCTTCGCGATGATAAGCAACAACAAGCGGTGGTACTGCCGCTGCACCCTGAAGGTCCACTCGTTCTTCATCGAGTGCATCGGGCGCAAGGCCGTCATCTATCAGAGCTACTTCGGCCACTACGCCATGGCTCGCTCCATCGAGGAGGGAGTCGAGCGCAACCGCATCGAGCTCCAACCCTTGCTGGAGGCGGCCGTGCATCATGACAAGGAGGACGACAAGCTGTCCGACTGGCAGCAGTGCACGAAGCTGCGCAAGCAGCTCTTCCTCGGGCAGGGGCCCTTCCACGATCTGGCCACCGTGCAGTGCCGGTTGAACACCAACCCCGCTCCCGTGGACGAGATCAAGAAGAACATCCTCACCGCGCTCAAGCAGCACCGGGCCGCCTGGAAACAGATGCTCGGCACCTCCAAGACGGTGCAGCAGCTCCTGGACGAGGGCAGGTAGTCCCCCTGGCACGGGGGACCTCCCCCAAGAGGCATGTCGCAGCCTCCGAAAATCTCGCGGGAATATTCCGCGCGACGCTCGTACTCCTGGCACCAACAACGAAGTCCGGGAGTACACGATGTCGGAAAAAGCCTTCGAAGCACCGATGCGGGCCGTGCTGGGAGCGGCCCTGAAGTGGAGCCTGCTGGGCGCGGGCCTGACGCTCATGACGGGCGGCTGCATGGCGCCCGTGGACGAGCCCGCCGCGCCTGCCGTGGAGCAGGTGGAGCAGGTGGAACCGCAAGGGGACGAGGAAGCCCCTCGCTATACCCTGGCGCCAGCGAATGAGGACTGGTCAGCCGAGCTGTCCGAGGATCCCCACGCGTACGACGCGCACCTGGCCGCGACGACGCCCGAGGGGATCAGGAGCTCCCTCGATACCCCGTCCTGCGACCCGGCCGATCTGTCGCTGACGTGGTGGCCGCTGAGCGGAACCAATGGCCGGACGTGGATGGTGAACAACTACGTCGACCTGGACCCCTCCAGCAGCCTGATGGAGGACTACCTGGGCTACACCGGCAGCCTGGCGCGCACCTACGACGGGCACCGCGGCATCGACATCGACATCCCCTCGTTCCGGGAGATGGACTCGGGCACCGCCCTGGTGCGCGCCGCGGCCCCCGGCACGGTCACCTTCGTGCGCGAGGATCAGTTCGACCGCAACACCAGCTGCACGGGCACCTGGAACGTGGTCCGCGTCCAGCATGCCAACGGCTATGACACCATCTACGGCCACCTCAAGCAGAACTCGGTGGTGGTCAACGTAGGGGACACCGTCACCGCGGGCCAGGTGCTCGGGGTGGCGGGCAGCTCGGGCTGCTCCACCGCGGCGCACCTGCACCTCGAGGTGCAGGACTGCTCGGACGTGGCGGTGGAGTCCCTCGCGCTGGGCATGTGGGCGTCGCCGCCGACCTACCACGCGACCTCGGACGTGATGGACGTCATGCTGCGCAAGGGCACCTTCAGCAGCGCCGATCAGATCAAGGACCCGGTGCCCAACCCCTCCCTGTACGCACCGGGGGATTCGCTGGGCATCGGCCTGTCCATGAGTGGGCGGGGCGGTGACGTGGTGGATCTGTCGCTCACCGCGCCGGACGGGACCGTGGATGCCTGGACGTGGAACGTCTCGGGCTCGGCGCGCTACCGGCACATGTTCCCCTCCTGGAACAAGGTGGTGGGCTCCACCCCGGGCACCTGGACGCTGCGGGTGCGCGTCAACGGCAGCCTGCGCACCACGCGCACCTACAAGGTCAGCAACTACCAGCCCGGCTACGCGGAGGTGGCGAAGCACGGCGTGCCCGCCTCCAGCTACCAGACCGTCTTCACGGACATCACCACGGCCGGCTATCGCCCCGTCTGGGTGGATGGCTACGAGGTTGGAAGCACCACGTACTACAACGCCATCTTCCGCCCCACGGACGGCTATTCCTGGCAGGCCCGCCATGGGCTGAGCGGCACGGAGTACCAGAACGAGGTCGACACGCTGGTGGACCAGGGCTACCGGCTGGAGCAGGTGGACAGCTACCTGACCAACGGGGCCATCCGTTACGCGGCCATCTTCACCAAGAAGATGGGCCCGGTGTGGGTGGCCTACCACGGCCGTACGGAGGCGAGCCACCAGTCGCTGTTCGACAGCTACACCAGCCTGGGCTACCGGCTGGTGAACGCCTCGGTGGTGTCGGTGTCCGGGCAGCGCTACGTCACCGCGCTGTATGACAAGGCCAACGTGGGCGGCTGGGTGGCCAAGCACGCCATCCCCTCCTCCCAGTACCAGACCGAGTTCGACGCGCAGCGGAACGCCGGGCGCTACCTGCAGTACCTCAACACCTACGTGCATGGCGGCGCCGTGTACTACTCAGCGGTGTGGGACTCGGACTCCTACGGCTCCTGGGGCGCGCGCCACGCCCTCACCTCGTCTCAGTACCAGACGCAGTACGACTCCTTCACCGGCTCCGGCTACCTGACCCGACTGGTGACGGGCTACTACCTCGACGGGTACCACCGCTTCGCCGGTCTCTGGACGCACTGAGCTCACGACTCGGGCCGGCCTGCCTGGTACTTGTCATCCAGGCGGGCCGGCTCGGGCGCCCTCAAGGTGGACCCGTAGGACTGGAAGCTCATCAGGCGTACGGTGCCGGCCTCGGTGCCGTCACTCCTCCACACCTCCGGGACTGCTGGGAAGAACATCGTCCCGCCGAGCGACGGGCCACATCTCCACTGCTCCTCCAGAGACGCGATGCTGACGTGCTGGGCCGATCAATAGGCGCCACTCGGCACACGGCTGGGACGCTGGACTGCTCTTCGAGGAGACGACCGGGAAGCCGGATTGTGCCACAGATCCACCCGGGGTAGGTTGGCTGCCATGAAGAGTTGGATTTCGCGCGTGTCGACAAGCACGGACAGGCCTCTCGCCGCGGAATCAAATGTCCTCTTGCAGCGCAAGCCTGCCGCACGCGGCAGCGTCAACGCGGTGCCTTCGGTCGTCAACGAGGTCGTCAACACCCCCGGGACTTCGCTCGACCCGTCCGTCCGCGGCCCCATGGAGGCGCGGTTCGGCCACGACTTCAGCCGTGTCCGCGTTCATCACGATGGCAAGGCAGCGGCCTCCGCTGAGGCCGTCCAGGCGCATGCGTACACCGTGGGCGAGCATGTGGTCTTCGGGCACGACCGCTATCAGCCGAACACCGAGCAGGGACGCAAGCTGCTCGCCCATGAGCTTACCCACACGGTGCAGCAGAAGATGGCTGGGCCTGTTGCGGGGGGCATTGAGTCCGGCCGCCCTGGCGATCCTGCCGAGGCCGAAGCGGACCGAGCCGCCGAGCAGCAGGGGGAGCACCCGGGGGCCGCCTCGGCGTTGACGGAGAACGCCCCGATTCTTCGGCGGGAGGTGGCAGATCCAAGCAAGGAGGGCTCCAAGACGCAGACGTTCGATGAATGGAGCGAAGACAATCGCGGCTATTACCTCCCAGACCATGACGGCGCGCTCAAGTGGAACGCCGAGGTAGCGATGGGCAAGAAGGGCAAGGAGGGGGTTGGGGCGGAGGTGATACGGCAGGTTCAGGATTATCTGGGCGTCGGTCTCTCGGCCCCCTATGGGGACAACAGTGTCAAGGCATGGAGCGAGCTGCTCGGGCCGCTCACGATCGCCGTCGGCTCATGGCAGCATCGGTACATGAAGAAACATGCCGACGCCGGGGGCGTGACGCCGGGCAGTGCGGTGAATGGCATTCAGATGGATGGGCGATTGACACCCGAGACCGTGAAAGCCCTCCGCGCCGAAGGCATGGCGGCGATCGATTGGCGCGCCCGTGACAGGGCCGACGCCAAAGCCATCCGCGAGGAAGAGGCGTTCTTCCAGCAGCGCGCGAGCTTCGCCCCGAACTCGGCCGGAGCGAAACGCATGGCGATTGTCGATCTTGCGCGCGCTCAGGTGGGCAAGGTCCTCACCGACGATCGAGGTGATGGCAACAAGTATGGCTGGGAACGAATCGCAAGGTATTACGAGCTGGCGGAGGCAGGGGTCGCCGGACCAGGCAAGGGAGTAGCCACGAAGCCTGAGGACGAGCAAGGGCCCGATGCAGTCTTCAAGCGCCAGCGCGATGCCGACGGCGTACCAACGGATGACACCTTCCAGAACGAGCGCTCGATCGCAGGTATCAAGAAGGCCAACTCATTCGCCGGGGACACCACGAAGAGGCGTGCTCAAGCCAGCGCGGAAGCGGTCAAAGCGGCGGAGAAGAAGCAGGGCCCGTTGACCCAGCAAAGGAAAGACGCGATTGCCAGAGGGACCCACATCGATGATTGGTCCTGGTGCGGAATCTTCGTGTTGTGGGCGATCCGCGCAATCACGGGCAAGGGGACGTGGGCCAGTGGCCCGCACGGCGTCGGTACGCGGATAACCGCAACCGCCGCGCAGGGCGCGTTGCTGGATAACGCACAGATCGGTGACCTCCTGCACATCAAGAACAGCCCTCAGAATCATCACGTGCTCCTTGCCATGAATGTCCCGCCCGGCTCGCCCCCCGACACGCCGATTCGGGTGATCGAGGGCAACATCAGCCATCAGCAGGTCGCCGAGACAACGCGCTGGCACGTGAGCGACATCGACTATTACTACTCGACCGTGTGAGGGGCGGCTCGGCGAGTCACCGCGCGGCGCGCTGGCTCAGCGCCACACTTCCGAGGATGAGCATGCCGGCGATGCCCATGGTCAACGTCAGCGGCTCGTCGAGCAGCAGCCACGCCCACGCCACGCCGAACAGCGGGACGATGTAGGTCACGGTCGCCGCGCGACCGGCGCCGATGCACTGGATCAGGCGGTAGAACACGGCATAGGCGATGCCCGTGCAGAGCACGCCGATCATCGTCGCGGAGAACCACGACCTGGCAGGGATCTCATGGCTCGGCCATTGCGCGATCGCGAACGGCAGCACCATCAGGGCAGCCGTGCCGAGCGTGGCGGCGGCGACCGCGGCCGGCGGCAGGCCGGTCAGGTACCTGCGCACCAGGTTCGCGCCAATGCCGTACAGGAAGGCCGCGGTAGCGCCCGCGATCACCGCCCAGCCGATGCTCGCGCCCGCGGCCTTGCCGCTGGCGAGCACCACGACGCCGACGAAACCGGCCGCCAGCGCGATCGCGCGTTGCGTGCCGATCTTCTCTCCGAAGAAAAGGAAGCCGACCAGCGCGGTGAACAGCACCGCCATCGAGTTGGCGATCGCGCCGATGCCGGCCGGCGCGCGTTGCGCGGCCCAGGCGAACAGCACGAATGGGATCGCCGAGTTGATCGCGCCGACCAGCACGAGCATGGGCCAGCGCTTCAGGTTGAACGACGCACGCGCGCGCCACAGGAACGGCAGCAGCACCAGCGCGCCCAGCCCCAGCCGTACCTCGACCAGTGGCAGGGCGCCGAAGTCCTTGGCGGCCACGCGCATGAACATGAAGGACGCGCCCCAGATTGCGCCGAGCAGGGCCAGCTCCAGCGGCGTCCTCCAGGCCTGGGTGTTGGGCGCGCCCAGGGGGACCGGGACGGTATCGATCGAGCGCATGGGAGGGCTCTCGTGGGATGAGGGAAGGCTACGGCAACCATCTGCTTTGTGGCTAGACTCCATCCTCATTAACCAGCGCGGGATCGAGGCACAAGCGCATCACGGTGGTCACTCGGTGATGTGGAAGCGGTAGAGGACCTCCACGTTGCCCTTGGAGAACCCCTTGAGGACCTCGTGCCGCAGGTTCTTCGCGCCCAGCATCGTCAGCCCGCCCGCGGCGAAGCCCATCACCGACTGCTCGAAGTAGAGGTGGGGCCGGGGCACGCCAACCAGGTGCAGCTCCGTGGCGTTCGCCTCGGCCTTCACCCGCAGCTCGCCCGCGGTGAAGTAGCCCTTCCAGATGCCCGGCGTGAAGAGGAGGAAGCGCCGGAAGTCGCCCGGGGCGAACAACGCCTTGAGCTGCCCCTTCCCCAGCGCGTACTCCGCGGACCGCATGCCGAACTCCCAGTACATCCGCGAGTCGCCGCCGTAGAGGCGCTCCACCAGCGCCTCATTGAGGCGCAGGAAGGCATCCACCGGGAGGCGCGACACCGGCATCACCGTCTGAGCGAAGACGGGCTCCTGCTCCGCGAACTCCTTGATGAACGCCCGCCAGGCCGCCTCCCCCCGGTCCTGCACCACCATCATCTGCCGCGCCAGGAAGGCGACGCCTTTGACTTCCATCGGGGCAACTCCACGGGAAGCGCCAGGCCAGAGCTCGCCCGGGCTCTGCATTCTGCTCCGCCGGGGCTCGCGCTGTACATGTCCCCCAGGGTAGCGAAGCCAGTAGGCTCGCTCCATGCACCTCCCGCTCCTGCTGGCCCTGGCCGCCACGCTCACCTCCAGCCCCTCGGCCCCCTCGGACTTCAACGCCGGGGCCGCGACGCGCTTCGCGGAGCTGGCGCTCGCCTGCGTCCACAAGGAATACCCGAACAAGATCGCGCATGTGCTGAGCGGCGACGCGGACGCGCGCCCTCCCCGCGAGCTCACCCCGGCCTTCTTCGGCTGCTATGACTGGCACTCCGCCGTCCACGGCCACTGGCTCCTGGCGCGGCTGGCGCGGACGTTCCCGGAGGCGCCCTTCGCACCGCGCGCCCGGGCGGCGCTGGCCCGGAGCCTCACCCCCGCCAACATCACCGCCGAGGTGGCCTACCTGAACGGCCCGGGGCGCGTCTCCTTCGAGCGCCCCTATGGGCTGGCCTGGCTGCTCCAGCTCTCGGCCGAGCTGCGCGAGTGGGATGATCCCCAGGCCAAGGAGTGGGCGGCCACGCTGCGGCCACTCGAGCAGGCCTCGGCGCAGCGGATCCGGGACTGGGTCCCCAAGCTCTCGCGCCCCATCCGCGTGGGGGAGCATGATCAGACGGCCTTCGCCTTCGGCCTCATCCTGGACTGGGCGCGGCAGGCGGAGGATCGCGCCATGGAGCAGCTCCTCACGGAGCGGGTGCAGGCCTTCCACGGCAAGGATCGCCGCTGCCCGCTGGCGTACGAGCCCTCCGGGCATGACTTCCTCTCGCCATGCATCGCCGAGGCGGACCTGATGCGGCGCATCATCCCGCCCGCGCGCTTCGCCACGTGGCTGCGAGACTTCCTGCCGGAGCTGCCCTCGAATGGCTCGGCCGCGTGGCTGGAGCCAGCGGTCGTGTCCCATCCGGGAGATCCAAAGCTGGCACACCTGGATGGCTTGAACCTGAGCCGGGCGTGGATGCTGGAAGGGATCGCCGCGGCCCTCCCCTCCTCCGACAAGCGGCTGGGCGCGCTGCGCGCGGCGGCGAAGGGCCACCGGGAGGCGGGGCTGCGCGCCGTCACGGGGGCGCACTATGAGGGCGGCCACTGGCTGGGCAGCTTCGCCGTGTACCTCGCCACGGGCCGGGGCCTACCGCGCAAGCCGTGAGGCAGGCCATCATCCACGGGTTCGCGCCAGCGCTCGTTCTTGAGCTCGGGGGAAGTGATGCACGTCTTCGTCGCGGGCGCCACGGGCGCCATGGGAGTCCCGCTCGTGAGGCGCCTGGTCGCGGCCGGGCACCGCGTCACAGGTCTCACCCGGCGCGAGGCCAAGCGGCCGCTCCTGGAGAGACTGGGCGCCACGGCGGCGGTGGCGGATGTCTTTGATCGTGAGCGGCTCGGCGCCGTGCTTCAGGAGGCGCGCCCCGAGGCGGTCGTGCACCTGCTGACGGCCTTGCCAGAGCAAGGGCCGATGCGTGCGTCCGATCTGGTGCTGACCAACCGCCTGCGCATCGAGGGCACGAAGAACCTCGTCGAGGCGTCCATCGCCGCCGGAGTGCAGCGGCTCGTGGCCGAGTCCATCATCCTCGTCTACGGCTTTGGTCTCCATGGACCCGAGCCGCTGACCGAGGAGCACCCGGTGGCGCGCACCTCGCCGCGCCCCTGGCTCCAGCCGACGATCGATGCCGGCCTGGCCCTGGAGGAGACGGTGCTGTCCGCCGCCAGGACAGGGAAGCTCGAGGGCGTAGTGCTCCGCTACGGCTTCATCTACGGCGCCGAGGCGGGCTCGACCCAGCTGACCACGCGCATGGTGAAGAAGCGCCGGATGCCTCTGATTGGAGATGGGAGCGGCCTCTGGTCGTGGATCCACCTGGAGGACGTGGCCACGGCGACGATCGCGGCCCTCGAGAAGGGCCGGTCCGGTGAGATCTACAACATCGTCGACGACGAGCCCGTGACCTGGCGGGACTACCTCTTCCATATGGCGGAGGTGCTCGGCGCGCCGCGGCCCTTCCGGCTCCCCACCTGGATCTTCCGGCTGGTGGCGCCCTACGCCGCCGTCGCGCTCACGAGCCGCCTCCCCACGTCCAACGCCAAGGCCCGGCGCGAGCTGGGCTGGCAGCCCGCGTATCCAACCTACCGCGAGGGCCTCGCAACCCTGGCGCGCTGAATCCCAACGACGATCTGGAGTTGGGCGCCGAGCCCCCCCTCTCTCGCACGAGCCTCCATGACTCCCGCAACCCGAACGCGCTGGCCTCGGAGTTCGCGGTGTACCTGCTGGGGCCACGCAGGGGCCTCCTCATCACGGGGCTCACGCTCCTGCTCATGGGGCTCGCCGTCGGGATCCTCCACGGCGTCATGGCGAGTGGTGCTCCGCCCACCCAGCAGTACCTGTGGCCGATGAACATCGCCGCCGTCCTGGGCGTGCTGGCCCTCTGGGTGTTGGGGTCGCTGCACAGCACCGCGAGGGAGAGACGAGCGCTCGGTAGAGGCCGTGACCTCGTGGCAGCCGGCTCACTCGTGCGAGCTGCTCCGCGTCGCTGCGCCGACGGGCCTCCGCCCCCGTTAGCCGACGTTGTGAGAGGCCGGATCCGTGATGGACGTCTTGAGGAACCACCACGCGAAGCCCAGCGTGTCGCTGGAGTGCACGAAGTTGTAGGTGAGCGAGATGCTGGTGCTGGTCGTGTGCACCTCGTGGAACCAGAACCGGGGGATGAACAGCGTCTCCCCTGGGTTCACGTCGAACTCCAGCACCTTCGCCTGGCCGAACGTGGGGCGCTCGAAGTCCAGGTGCTTCAGCTTGCGGGCGCGCCGCGTCTCCAGGTCCGGCAGCAGGGCGGCCTGATCCGGCGCCATCGCGAAGCAGCGCTTGGTGCCGTGCACCTGGCAGACAATGGCGTTGGAGCGGATGCCGTCCACGTGCAGCTTGCTGGCGGCGCCCTTCGGAGAGACGAACAGGCCGAAGCCCGGGAAGCGCTTCTGCGTCGGGTCCATGCCGAAGGGCGCCAGGGGGATCAGGTACCCGCTGGTGGGCATGAAGTCCGGCTGCCGCCACTGGCCGCGCAGGGGCTCCAGCGGCTCCAGCTCGCGCATGCGCATGTAGCGCAGGTGCGAGATGCTGCCGTCCGGCTGCGGCTTCGCCGCTTGCGCCTCGCGCAGGTGCTCGTAGAGCTCGGAGAAGGGCATCTTCCCAACGGGGTTGGGATCGTCACGCGTCACTTCCACCGGCATGTCCCCGAAGACGGTCTTGAAGTACTCGGGGCTCCACTTCTCGAGGGCCGGCCACCCCTCCATGGAATCCTTGATGATCACCGGCCGGGACGGGGCCAGGTACTCACGAATGAAGTCGTCGCGGGACAGCTTCTCCCGCACATCGATAGGGCGCTTGTTCATGTCTCGCCTCACTTGAACGTCCAAAATTGCCTGTGGGTGACTCATGGACCTTGGCTGCCCGCCAGCACCTGCTGGACGGCCTCGGCGACAGCCCCCACATGGGGCTCGCGCATCAGCTGGTAATGATCGCCTGCGAGCGGCCGGCACTCCAGGCCCCCTAGCACCCAGGGGCTCCAGATGGCCTGGGGGGTGGCCTCAAGGGAACCCCCTCGCTCGGAAGCGGCGAGCAGCAGCATACGCCCCAGGTAGGGTCCGGGCCGGTAGCGCCGGAGCGCGCCCAGGTTGCGCCGCAGCTCCTCGAGCACGTGCTGGAGCTGCTCCGGGCCTACCCCGCCGAGGGCCTCGGCTCCGTGGCGTGCCAGTCGCGCCAGGCCTCCCTCCGCCAGCAGCGCCTGGGCCTGCTCCTCCCTCAAGCCCAGCTCCGCGGCCACCAGCGCCGCCAGCTCCAGCGCCTCCCACTCCGCCGTCACCTCGGTGTCCGGCTCCAGCATGGCGTCGATCGCCACGAGCGCCGCCACCTTCCGGCCCTGGGCCTCGAGCTGCCGCGCCATCTCGAACGCCAGCACGCCTCCCAGCGACCAGCCCGCCAGGTGCACGGGCCCGTCAGGCTGCACCGCGATCACGTGCCGCACGTACTCGCGCGCCAGCTCCGCCAGCGCCTCCGGGCGCTCCACGCCGAGCAGCCCCACCGAGCGCAGGCCGTAGTGCGGGCGGTCCGTGGGGAGCCGGGCCAGCAGGGGCTGGTAGCAGAGCACGCCTCCGCCCACCGGGTGGATCCAGAAGAGCGGCGGCCGTGCTCCCCCCTCGCGCAGCAGCACGAGCGGTGAGTGCGCCGGAGCCCGCTGCCCGGCCTGGAGGCGCTCGGCCAGCCCGGCGATGGTGGGTGACTCGAAGAGCGCGTCCAGCGGCAGCTTCACGCCCAGCCTGCGCTCCACCTGCCCCATGAGCCGCAGCGCCAGCATCGAGTGGCCGCCCAGCGAGAAGAAGTCGTCCGTCACGCCGACCTGCTCGAGCGAGAGGACCTCCTTCCACAGCTCCGCGAGCGACTGCTCCACGGGGTTGCGCGGCGCCACGGAGGCCGCGCGGGCGCCCAGCTGCGCCGGCACGGGCGGGGGCAGGGCCTTGCGGTCCACCTTGCCGCTGGCATTGAGGGGAAACTCCGCCATGGGCACGAAGGCCGCCGGCATCATCACCGCGGGGAGCAGGGCCGCCAGGTGCTCATGCAGCGACTCGGCCCAGGCTCGCTGCTCCGCCTCACCCAGCGCCTCGCGCAGCGCGCAGTACGCCACCAGCCGCACGTCCCCTGGCCCGAACGCGTAGGGCATCACCACGCAGTCGCGGATGCTGGGGTGGGCACGGATCGGCGACTCGATCTCACCCGGCTCGATCCGCACGCCGCGGAGCTTGAGCTGGTGGTCCGTGCGGCCCAGGAACTCGATCTCGCCGCTGGGCAGGTAGCGCACGAGATCTCCCGTGCGGTAGAGCCGGGCCCCAGGCTCGCCACTGAACGGATCCGGCACGAACTTCTCCGCGGTGGTGTCCGGCCGGCCCTGGTAGCCCCGGGCCAGATAGGCGCCGCCGATGAGCAGCTCGCCCGGCACGCCCACCGGCACCGGCCGCAGGTGCGCGTCCACGATGTAGGCGCGCGAGCGGGAGATGGGAGTGCCGATGGGCACGCTCTGCAGGCCCGGCGCCGGACGGCAGGTCCAGTGCAGCACGTCCACCGTCGCCTCCGTGGGCCCGTAGGTGTTGACCAGCTCCGCGGAGAGCGTGGCCAGCACCCGCTCCTGCAGGGCGAGGGAGATGGCCTCCCCTCCCACGAAGATCCGCCGCAGCGAGGGGCCCTGGGTGAAGAGGGGCTGGTCCAACATCAGCTCGAGCATGGACGGGACCAGCTCCAGGCTGGTGACGCGCTGCTGCGCCACGTGCTTCGCGAGCACCGAGGGATCCCGATTCCCACCCGGAGGCAGCAGCACGAGCTGCGCCCCCGTGGACAGCGCGTGGAAGATCTCCAGCACGGAGGGATCGAACCCCAGCGAGGCCACCTGCAGCACCCGGCTGCCCTCGCCCAGCGGGTAGGCCGCCTGTCCGAACGCCAGCCGCTGGCAGACCTCTCGGTGGGCCAGCATCACCCCCTTGGGGCGACCCGTGGAGCCCGAGGTGTAGATGACGTACGCGAGGTGCTCCGGCTCGAGCGCCGGCGGGGCCAGGGGCGCCGCATCCTCCGCCGCCACCTCCTCGCTCTCGAGCCACAGGCGCTCGACCGGGATGTCGGGCAGCCGCTCCGCCAGTCGCCGCTGGGTGAGCAGCACTCGCACTCCGGCGTCCTCCATCATGTACTGCAGCCGCTCGGAGGGGTGCGCGGGATCCAGCGGGACGTAGGCGCCTCCCGCGTGGATGACGCCGAGCACGGCGATGACCATCTCCAGCGAGCGCTCCGCGCAGACGCCCACCCGCACCTCCGGCCCCACGCCCCTGGCTCGCAGCAGGCGCGCCACCCGGCGGGCTCGCCCGTCCAGCGCACGGTAGGAGAGGCTCGCGTCCCCCAGCGCCACCGCGATCGCCTCGGGGGTGCGCGCAGCCTGCGCCGCGAGCAGCGCCGCCAGGTTCGTGTGGCTCGGGAAGACTTCCCGCGTCGTGTTCCACTCCACGAGCACGCGCTGGCGCATGGCGGCGTCCAGCAAGGGCAGCTCCCGCACCCGCCGCCGCGGCTCGCGCACCGCCTCGGACAGCAGGCTCTCGTAGCAGGCCAACCACTCCGTGACCGTCTCCGTGTTGAAGAGGTCCGTGTCGAACTCCAGCTCCAGCTCCAGCCCCTCGGGCGCGTCGCTCACCGCCAGCGTGACGTCGAAGGTGGAGGTGCCCGTCTCCACCTTGAGAGGCGAGAGCCGCAGCTGGGAGAAGTGAGCCGGCGCGCTGCTGCGCTCGTTGTAGAGGAACATCGCCTGGAAGATCGGCGTGTGCTGGGTGGAGCGGACCGGCTGGATCGCCTCGACGACATGCTCGAAGGGCAGGTCCTGATGAGCGTAGGCGTCCAGGCAGACCTGGCGGACGCGGGCGAGCAGCTCGGCGAAGGGCTCGTCCGGCATCACGGGGGTCCGCAGCACGAGCGTGTTGATGAAGCAGCCGATGAGCCCCTCCACGGCCGGGTGGTTGCGGCCGGAGATGGGCGAGCCCACGAGCAGCTCCTGCTGTCCGCTGAGGCGGTGCAGCAGGACCTTGAAGACCGTGAGCGCCAGCATGAAGGGCGTCACGCCGTGGGCCTGGCTGGTCGCGACCAGTCCCTCGCGCAGCGCCGGGGAGGCGAGGCGCGAGATGGTGCGCCCCCGGTAGCGCTGGCGAAGCGGGCGAGGCCTGTCGCGTGGAAGCTCGAGCACCGGCAGCACGCCGCCGAGCTGCCGCCGCCAGTAGTCGAGCTGGTGGGCCATGGCCCCGGTGCGCAGCCACGCTCGCTGCCACACGGCGTAGTCCGCGTACTGCACCGGGAGCTGTGGCAGCTGGGGCGCGCTCCCCCCGAGGTGCGCCTCGTAGAGCGCCGTCAGATCCCTCACGATGATCTGCAGCGACCAGCCGTCCGACACGGCGTGGTGCATGGAGAGCGCGAGCACGTGCCGCTCGGGCGTGAGCGCGCACAGGCAGGCGCGCAGCAGCGGCCCGCGCGCCAGATCGAACGGCCGCTCCGACCAGGCCCGCGCCAGCGCGAGCGCCCGCTCGTGGCGGTCCGCCTCCGGAAGCTCTCGCAGAGAGATCTGCTCCAGCTCGAAGTCCTCGGCGGGGGCGATGACCTGGGTCGGCTCACCCTCCATGGCCCGCAGCCGGGTGCGCAACACCTCGTGCCGCTCCACCAGCCCGCGCAGCGCGGCGGAGAGCGCCTGGGCCTCCAGCGGACCCTCCAGTTGCACCGCGAAGGCCATGTTGTAGAAGGCGCTGCCCGTCTCGAGCTGGTCCAGGAACCACAACCGCTGCTGGGCAAAGGACAGGGGCAGCGGGGCGCCGCGGTCCACCCGCTCCAGCGGCGGAGCGGCGCGCGAGCCGGGGCCCGCGGCGAGCGCCCGCAGGTGAGCCGCGAGCTGCTCCAGCCGCGGGTGCTCGAAGACGACCCGCAGCGGCACCTGGAGCTGAAAGGCCTCGCGGATGCGAGAGACCAGCCGCGTGGCCAGCAGGGAGTGGCCGCCCAGCGCGAAGAAGTCATCTTCCGGGCCCGGCCCCGGGGGCTCGAGCTCCAGCACCTGCGCCCAGATCCGCGCGAGCGCGCGCTCCTCCTCCGTCTTCAGCACGATCTCGGGCCGTGCGCCGGCGGACTGGGTGGCCTCGAGCGCGGCGAGTTGCTGCCGATCCAGCTTGCCGTTGGGGCCGAGCGGCAGGGTGCTCAGCTCGGTCCACGAGGTGGGGACCATGTACTCTGGCAGGTGCTTGCGCAGGGCCGCGCGAAGCGTGGTGGAGGAGATCGGCGCCGCGCCCGGCTCGGGCACGACGAAGGCCCCGAGCCGCTTGTCCCCCGAGGCATCCGGCAGGACGAGGACCGCGCCATCCCGCAGCTCGGGCTGGGAGCGCAGCACATCTTCAATCTCTCCCAATTCGATGCGATAGCCGCGCACCTTCACCTGCCGGTCGAGCCGCCCCAGGTACTCGATGCGGCCATCGGTCCGGTAGCGCGCGAGATCGCCCGTGCGGTAGAGCCGGGCCCCAGGCTCGCGGCTGAAGGGGTGCGGGATGAAGCGCTCGGCCGTCAGCTCCGGCCGCCCCAGGTACCCACGGGCCAGCCCGGGGCCTCCGAGCAGCAGCTCCCCCGGCACGCCCACGGGCACGGGCTGCATGCGCGCATCGACGATGTAGGCCTCGGTGCCCGCGATGGGGCGGCCGATGGGGAAGCCCTCCACTGGCTGCCCCGGGGGGACGACGTGGGTGCAGGCGAAGACGGTGTCCTCCGTGGGCCCGTAGCCGTTGATGAGGGCGCAGTCCGGGAAGCGCTCGCGCACCCGCCGCATGTGGTGCGCGGAGACGGCGTCACCGCCCGCGATGAGCTGGCTCACGCCCGCGAGCCCCTCGAGGTTCTCCTCCACCATCTGGTGGAAGAGCCCGGCCGTGAGCCAGAGCGTGCTCACCCGGCGGCGCAGCAGCTCCGCCCCCAGCTCCTCCAGCGAGGGCGTGCTCGCCGGCGCCATCACCACCTGGCCGCCGTTGCACAGCGGCCCCCAGAGCTCGTACGCGGAGACGTCGAAGGAGATGGAGACGAACTGGAGCACGCGCTCGCCGGCCCCCAGCCGCGCATAGGTGGAGCCCGTCACGAGCCGCGCGAGCCCCCGGTGCACCACGCCCACGCCCTTGGGCCGTCCGGTGGAGCCCGAGGTGTAGATGACATAGACGAGGTTGTCCGGCACGGAGCGGAGCTCGGGATCCTCCTCGCGCGCGCGGGCGAGCTCCGCGGGGGGGGCGTCCAGCAGCACGCGGTGCTCTCCCAGGGAGGGGATGCGCCCGGCCACGCGCGACTGCGCCACCAGGACGGGGACGCGGCTGTCCTTCATCATGAAGGCGAGCCGCTCCTCGGGGTACTCGGGATCGAGCGGCAGGTACGCCCCGCCCGACTTCGCGATGCCGAGCAGCCCGATGGCCATGTCCAGCGAGCGCTCGGCGCAGAAGCCCACCACCACCTCGGGCCTCACGCCGAGCTGGCGCAGGTGATGGGCGAGCTGGTTGGCGCGGCGGTTCAGCTCGCGGTACGTGAGCTGATCATCCCCGGCGCTCACGGCCACCGCGTCCGGCGTGCGCCGGACCTGGGCCTCGAAGAGCGCCGGGAGGGTGGCCTCCTCCTGGCCGGGCGCGGGCCCGCGGCTCCACTCGCCGAGCAGGTGCTGGCGCTCCGACGCTCCCAGCAGGGACAGCTCGGCGATGCGCTCGTCCGGCCGCTTCACGCCCCACAGGAGCTGCTCGAAGTGGGTGAGCAGCCCGCGGAGGGTCTCCTCGTCGAACAGGTCCGTGCTGTACTCGGCGTGGCCGCGCAGCCCGTCCTCGGTCTCCTCCACCGAGATCAACAGATCGAAGCGGGCCGCCCGCGTGACGATGGGCAGGGGCGTGACGTGCAGGCCCGCGAGCTCCAGGGGCACGGAGGGCTGGTTCTCCAGCACGAGCATGACCTGGAAGACGGGGGGGATGCCCAGATCGCGCGGCAGCCGCAGCTCCTCCACCACCTTCTCGAAGGGCAGGTCCTGGTTCGCGTAGGCGTCGAGCGTCTCCGCGCGCACCTGGCGCACCAGCTCGCGCAGGCTGGGGTTGCCCGCGGTGGAGAGCCGCAGCGCCAGCGTGTTCACGAACAGCCCGATCATCCCCTCCAGCTCCGCGCGGCGGCGGTTGGCCACCGGCGTGCCGATCACCATGTCCGTCGCGCCCGAGTAGCGGTGGAACAAGGTGGCGAGCCCCGCCAGCAGCGTCATGAAGAGCGTGGCGCCCTCGCGCTGGCCGAAGCCCCGCAGCTCCTCCAGCAGGGCCCGCGGGAAGGCGAAGTCCAGGGTGGCGCCGCGGAACGTCTGCGCGGGGGGACGCGGACGATCCGCCGGCAGCTCCAGCACGGGCAGCGGCCCGGCCAGCTTGCGCTTCCAGTACTCCGCCTGGCGCTGGCACTCCGCGCCCTGCATCCACTCGTGCTGCCACTCGCTGTAGTCCGCGTACTGCAGCTCCAGCTCCGGCAGGGGCGAGGGGCGCCCCGCATGGGCCGCGGCGTAGAGCTCCAGCAGCTCCCGGGCGAAGACGGCCATGGACCAGCCGTCGGTGATGATGTGGTGGAACACCAGCAGCAGCACGTGAGCCCGCTCCGAGAGGCGCAGGAGCGTGGCGCGCAGGAGCACGTCGCGCACCAGATTGAACGGCCGAGCGGCCTCCTGGGCGCAGAAGGCGCGCACGCGCTCGAGCTGCTCGGCGGCAGGGACGGCGCCGAGGTCCACCCGCGCCAGCTCCAGCGGCCGCGGCGGGTGGATGACCTGGAGCACCTCGCCGTCCGACTCCTCGAAGCGCGTGCGCAGGGACTCGTGCCGGGCGCAGACCTCGTCGAGCCCCTGCCGCAGCGCCGCCTCGTTCAGCGCCCCCGTGAGCCGCAGGGCGAAGGGCATGAGGTAGGCGGTGCTGCCCGGGTCGAGCCTGTCCAGGAACCACAGGCGCTGCTGCGCGTGCGAGGCGCGAAACACGAAGGCCTCGCCCTCCTGGAGTCCCTCGCTCTTGGGGTCGATCTGGGCGTCCGTCATGGAGAGGTGGGTCGGAGGCAGGAGTATGCCAGCCTCACTGGGGGCTCGGGACTGGCTCGGGTTCATCTTCCACTCGGTAGAAGCGCCTGGAAGCTCGCCCCACGAGCATGACGCTCACCAGCAGCAGCCCCACCATCATCAGCAGCAGGGCGATGCCGCGCCCCTTCCCTACCCCGACGAGGAACCCCACGCTTCCAGCGAGCACCCCGCCTGGCGCCATGCCAGGCTCGAACACCCGATCGGCTAGAGGGCCAGCGCAGAAGAAGGCGAGCACCGCGCCGGCCACGCTCACCACGCGCCGGATGCCAAAGGCCCTCCCCTGCAGGTGGGCCGGCACCTTGAGCTGCCAGATCGCGTGGTTGCAGCTCCACACCAGCGGCACGCAGAACATGGCGACCCAGCCGGTCACGGCCAGCAGCGGCACGGAGGCGCGGCTCCCCGCCACCGCCAACGACAGGCCCAGCACCGCGCCCGCCGCGAGCAGCCCATCCATCTTCCGGCGCGGGCCGCCCCACACACTCATGGCCACACTGCCGCACAACGCGCCCACCCCGCCCGTCGAGAGCACGAGGCCCATCATCGCCGGAGAGGCGAGCGCCAGCAGCAGGGGTGGCACGAGCACCTCCAGGCTGCCAATCGCCAGGCTGACGAAGGCGGTGAGGGCCACCAGCCCGCGCATCCCGGGCTGCGCGAGCACGTAGGCGCCGCCCTGCAGCAGCTCGCGCCACACCGAGCCGCGCGGGGCCAGGCGCTCGTCCGGGCGCGGCACGGGAGGGAAGCGGAAGCCCAGCAGCACCCCCACGCCGACGAGGAAGGTGGCGAAGTCGAACAGCAGCGCTCCGGTGATGCCCACCGTCGCGAGCACCCAGCCCGCGAGCAGGGGCGCGAGGATCTCGGCGGTCCCCTCGCCCGCCTGCGCCAGGCCCACGGCCCGGGCGAGGTGCTCGCGGGGGACGAGCTGCGTCATCGCGGCGGACCACGCGGGGGCCTGCAGGGTGCCTGCGCTGGAGCTGGCCACCACCGCCACGTACAGGAGCCAGGGCTGGAAGTTCCCGGAGACGATCAGCCAGGCCACCAGCAGCGTGCTCAGCGCGGCGCCCGTGTCCGCCAGCAGCATGATCCGGCGCCGATCATAGAGATCCGCCACCAGGCCCGTGAAGGGCGTGAGCAGCAGCATGGGCAGCGCGTCACAGAGCATGACGAGGGCGTAGTCCGTCACCGCCCCCGTCTGCTGATAGAGCCACACCCCGAGCGCCAGCCGCGACATGCGCGAGCCCACGAGGGAGACCGTCTGCCCCAACCAGAGGGCGAGGAAGCCCCTGAAGCCGATGGCGGTGCCGTCCGCGGCTATGGCCCGTGGTTCCACGCGTTCAGGTTCCCGAGCGGGGCGCGGGGCTAGCGGTTCTCCAGGTCGGACAGCGGCTCGAGCGAGGGCTTGGGGAGCGAGGAGATGCGCCGGTAGAGCGCCTCGCCATGCTCGCCCGCGGAGTGCGGGAACTTCTCCAGGTACATGAGCCGGAAGCCGCTGGCGCGCAGCAGCGCGTCCACGTCGTCGAAGAGCGCGCAGCCCTCGTAGCGGGGCTCGAAGTTCACCTCGGTGAAGAGGGTGTCGAGGCTCTCCAGCGTGCGCTGCGCCCCCTGCAGGGCGGCCCGCTCACCTCCCTGGATGTTGAGGTAGAGCACGTTGTAGCGGCCCACCAGCCCGTGCTGCTCCAGCAGCGTGTCCAGCCGGTAGGTCTGCACCTCGATGCGCTGGGGCGCGTGCGCCTGCGCCAGCTCCTCGCCCACCAGCCGCACCCAGTAGCCCGTGTCCGGCGCGAGGACGGAGTTGAGCGTGGGGACGCCGGGGACCATGTAGTACGAGGAGGAGCCGTCGCGATCCGACACCGCCGCGTTGATGCAGCGGATCCGCTCCGAGGCGTTCTTCTGGAGCAGCAGGAAGTCCTCGGGGTTGGGCTCGATGCAGAGCACCGACTCGAAGCCAGCGTCGAGGAAGCCGCCGAGGTTCTCACCGATGTGGGCTCCGGCGTAGATGACGCCCCGGGGCTCGACGAGGTGGGTGCGGAACAGCGTGCGCAGCGTGTACATGGGAGCTCAGGGGCCGTGATGGGGGAAGCGCGGGGGAGGCTGTTTATAGCACCCCTGTCCGAGATCACCGAGAGGCCAGGCCGCCGTCGACCCAGCGCAGGCGCGCGCGAAAACGACGCATACGGCCGCGGGGCGCTCCTGGCCTCTCCGTGTACAATCTGATCCCACCACATCATGCGCCGTATCTCCGGCAGTCCCTACTGGAGGCGCAGTCCCCCCTCCGCCTTCGTCCATGCACGTGCACGCCTGCTCGCGGCAGGTCTGCTCATGGGACTGCTCACGGCGGGCGGCGCCGCGGCCCTGGAGCCGGACAAGGCGCTCCATCAGTTCCCTCGCCGCGCCTGGCAGGTGGAGGATGGGCTGCCGCAGAACACGACCACGGCCCTCGCGCAGACGCCGGACGGCTATCTCTGGGTCGGCACCTACGAGGGCCTGGCGCGCTTCGATGGGGTGCGCTTCAAGGTCTTCGATCCGGCGAACACGCCGGCCCTGCCGGATCGCTCCATCACGGCCCTGGCCGTCGACAGGGAGGGGACGCTGTGGATCAGCACGAGCCGCGGGCTGGCTGGCATGCGGGAGGGGCGCTTCTTCTCCGTCTCCCTGCCCGAGAGCATCATCGCACGAGAGGTGCACCTGCTCCTGCCAGCCCGGGAGGGCGGCCTGTGGATCGCCACCCTCGGCAGCGGCCTCGCGCGGCTGTCCGAGGGCCGCTTCCAGCACTGGATCGCTGGGCAGGGGCTCGCCAGCAACCGGGTGCTGGCGCTCGCCGAGGGCGAGGCCGGCAGCCTCTGGGTGGCCTCCGCCGAGGGCCTGCAGCGCTGGAACGGCTCGGTGTTCAACCCCGGGCCCTCCTTTCAGGGCCCTCCCCCGCTGGTATCGACGCTGGCGGTGGACGCGCGGGGGGCCCTGTGGGCGGGAGACCAGAGCGGCACCGTGTACCGGATGAACGGCGGGCAGATGCTCCCGGTCCCCGACGCGAGCATGCTTGGGAGCGCCATCTCCCTGCTTCGGGAAGATCGCCATGGCGCGCTCTGGGTGGCGACCCGGGGTCAGGGGCTGTTGCGCCTGGTGAAGGGCCAGCGCTCCATCCTGGGCCCCGCGCAGGGGCTGGAGAGCGGAACACTCTTCACCCTGCTGGAGGACGCCGAGGGAAGCGTCTGGCTGGGCATGGGCTCCCGCGGGCTGCACCGCCTCAAGGATGCACCCTTCACCCCGTACGGCCCTCTCGACGGGATGGGACAGGACATGGTGGCCTCCTTGCGCGAGGCGCGTGACGGCAGCCTCTGGTTCACCACGCTGGGCGGCGGGATCTCGCGCTTGAAGGACGGGCAGATGACGACCTGGACGACGCGTGAGGGGCTCCTCGACAACGTCGTCTTCGGGAGCGCCGAGGGGCGCGACGGCAGCCTCTGGTTCGCCACGAGCAAGGGCCTCATCCGCTGGCGGGGGGGCTCGTTCACCAGCCTCCCCGAGCAGGGCCAGGCGCTGAGGTTTCCCTTGGGACAGCCCGTCTACGAGGACGAGCACGGCACGCTCTGGGTCGGCACCCAGGAAGGCCTCACCCGCTGGGATGGGAAGCAGTTCGCGCTGGTCTCCCAGCAGGACATGGTGCTCGGCGCCCACATCCGCGTGCTGCAGCGGCGGGCCGCGGGAGGCTTCTGGATCGGGACCCATGGCGGGGGCCTGGGCTGGTTCGACGAGGGCCGTCTCTCCACCTTGTCCTCCCTGGGCGCCCCCATCGACGGGGACATCCGGAGCATCTTCGAGGAGGGAGACACGCTCTGGGTGGGGACCACCAATGGCCTCTTCCGCTGGAAGGGTGGACTGTTTGTCCGCCTCTCCCGCGCGCAGGGGCTCTTCGACGACGTCATCCTCCAGATCCTGCCCGATGAGCGCGGCAACCTGTGGATGACCTGCAACAAGGGCATCTTCCGCGTCTCCCGACGCGAGCTGGAGGCCGTCGCGGAGGGGCAGCTCGCGAACCTCACCTCCCACGCCTACGGCAGGGAGGACGGGATGCGAGCCCAGGAGTGCAACGCCCTGGGGGGCCCCGCGGGGGTACGCGCTCGCGACGGCCGGCTGTGGTTCCCCACCATCCGCGGCGCGGTGGCCTACGATCCGAGGCATGAGAAGCCGCCCACCTCCCCGCCCCCCGTGCAGTTCGAGGAGCTGTGGGTGGACGGGCATCCCCTCCCCGCCTCCGAGTGGTCTCACATCCCCCCGGGAGAGGGCCGTGTGGAGATCCACTACACCTCCGCGGCCCTGAGCTCCCCGGAGCGGCTGCGCTTCCGCTACAAGCTCGAGGGGGTGGATGAGGACTGGTTGGACGCCGGGCCGCGGCGCATCGCCTACTACACCCGGGTGCCGCCGGGAGAGCACAGGTTCCTCGTGGAGGCGCTCTCCACGGAGGCAGAGGGGCCCGCACGCAGCGCGGCGCTGACGTTCCACCTGCAGCCCCGCCTCTTCGAGACGCGCCTGTTCCGCGTGGGGATCGTCTTGACTGCCGTGCTCGCCGCGGCCGGCATGGTGTGGCTGCGCCTCCGCCAGTCACGCGAGCGCGAGCGCCGGCTCCAGGCCCGCGTGGATGAGCGCACGGCGGAGCTGGCCATGCGCCTCCAGCAGCTCGAGGCGACCCAGGAGGAGCTGGCCCACGCGACGAAGCTGGTGGCGGTGGGGACGCTGGCCGCCGGCGTCGGGCACGAGATCAACAATCCACTCGCCTACATCCTCTCCAACCTCCGCTACCTCTCCCAGGAGCTGCGTGAGGTGACGAAGCGTGAGGAGGAGCACGAGCGCTGGCAGGAGATGGAGGAGGCGCTCTCGGACGCGCTCCACGGCGCCGAGCGGGTGCGCAAGATCGTCCAGGCGCTCAAGACGCTCGCCCGCGTGCAGGCGGCCCCCTCGAGCCAGGTGGACCTCCATGCGGTACTGGACCAGGCCCTGGAGGCGATGGAGCAGGAGCTGTGCCGTCGCGCCCGCCTGGTGAAGGACTACAAGGGGCCCCAGCCGGTGCTGGGCGACGAGGGGCGCCTGAGCCAGGTCTTCCTCAACCTGCTCGTCAACGCCGTCCAGGCCATCCCCGAGATCGAGCCCGAGTTCAACGAGATCCGTGTCACCACGCGCCAGGACGGGGACGGGCGCATCGTGGTCGAGGTGCGCGACACGGGCCACGGGATTGCGCCCGAGCTCCTGCCTCGCATCTTCGAGCCGTTCTTCACCACCAAGGAGGCCGGGGAAGGCGCGGGGCTCGGGCTCTCCATCTGCCACGCCGTCATCGAATCGATGGGCGGCGAGATCCAGGTAGAGAGTGAGCCGGGGCAAGGCTCCACGTTCCGGATCCTCCTGCCCGCGCTCCAGAGCGGCCAATCTCCAGGCTCGCGCTTCCCTTCGGGGCCTACGGGGCCTTGATGTCCCACGCCACCTCGAGGCTCTCGAGCCTCCGGAGGGTGACGCTCTTCAGGAAGCTCGGCGTCAGCCCCGGCACGAGCCGCAGGCCTGGGAGGCGCCGGATCAGGGCCTCGAGCGCGATGCGCGCCTCGAGCCGCGCGAGCGGCGCGCCGATGCAGAAATGGAGGCCCTGGCCGAAGGCGAGGTGCTTCTTGACGTCAGGCCGCCGGACGTCGAAGCGCTCCGGCTCGTGGAACCTGGCCTCGTCACGGTTGGCCGAGGCGTAGACGATCCGGACGTGGGCTCCCTTCGGGATCTTGACACCCCCGATCTCCACCTCCTCCAGCGCGGTGCGGAACATCGCCGTCACGGGTGAGGTCATCCGCGCCGCCTCCTCAATGACGGCCGCGGCGAGGCCCGGCTCGTCCCGGAGCGCCTGCAGCTGCTCCGGATTGCGCAGCAGCTGCTCCACCGCCCCCGCGATGAGGCCCGCGGTCGTCTCGTGGCCCGCGATGAGCACCTGCATCAGCAGGCTCACCAGCTCCGCCATGCTCATCGGCGGCTGCATCCCCTGCCCCTCGCTGACGATGTCGCTCAGCAGATCCTCCCGCGGAGACGCCTCCCGCTCCTCGAGCGCCGAGGCGAGGTAGCGCTGGAACTCGACCACGCCCCGCGCGCACGCGACCTGGTGATCGACGGGGCCATGCGCCGCGAGGACCGTGGCCAGCTGGTCGGACCAGCGCCGGAAGCTGCTGATGTCCGAGCGTGGGATCCCGAGCATCTCCGCGATGATGAGTGATGTCAGCGGATGGGCGAACCGGAGGAACAGGTCCACCTGCCCTTCGTGCTGGAAGCCGCTGATGAGCTCGTCCACGAGGGTGCGGATGAAGGGCTCCTTCTCCGCGAGGCGCCGCCCGGTGAAGGCCTTGCTGACGAGGCTACGGAAGCGCGTATGCGCTGGCGGATCGTTGTCGACGAGGCTGGGCACCAAGGGGTACCCGTCCATCAGCACGGCGAGGACCTCCGAGGGCATCGCCGCGGCCCCCACCGTGATGGCCTCGGCGGACGAGAAGCGCGCGGTGTCGGCGACCACGGCGCTGATGTCCGCATGGCGCGTCACGACCCACGCCCCGAGCGACGCGCTGAAGAACACCGGCTCCTCTCGCCGTGCGCGCGCATGGAACGGGTGGGGGTCCTCGAGCTGAGGGGAATTGAGCGGGTTGTATTCGGACCCCAATCCCTGGGTGGCGCCGGTTTCGGACATATAGGCGCCGAACCTACTGCCCTGGTGCGCGCGCTGGGAGTCGAAAAAGATTGAGTACAGCGCTGGCGGAGATCCCGTCTACGTTCCGGCCATGCCGCTGCCATGCCCCGTCATTGATGCCTGGATACAACACCCCACGCCGGGCTTCCTGTCGCACCCGATGTTCGAGTCCCTGCGCCGGTGGATGGGTGGAGCCATCCCCGACAGCGTGCCCGTGGAGATGACGATCGCGGCGCTCGATGCGGCCCCGGTCGAGCGCGCGCTCGTCTCGGCGTGGTGGGGGCCGCAGGGGCCGATCATCTCCAATGACGAGGTGGCGGCGATCGTTCGCGCTCACCCCGACCGCCTGGTGGGGATCGGCGCGGTGGATCTCTCGAGGCCGATGGACGCGGTTCGCGAGCTTCGGCGGTGTGTTCGAACGCTCGGCTTTCGTGGCATCCGGGCGCTGCCATGGCTCTGGCGCCTCCCTCCGAACGACCGGCGTTACTACCCCGTGTATGCGGAGTGCGTGGAGCTGGGGGTGCCCTTCTGCCTTCAGGTCGGCCACACCGGACCACTCGCCCCCTCGGAGCCGGGACGTCCCATCCCGTACCTGGACGAGGTGGCGCTCGACTTCCCGGAGTTGACGATCGTGGGCGGGCACATTGGCTTCCCGTGGACCGCCGAGATGATCTCGCTCGCGCGGAAGTACCCGAACGTCTACATCGACACGTCGGCGTACAAGCCGAGCCGGTATCCCTCGGAGCTCGTCGACTATCTCCGAGGAGGGGGGCGGAGGAAGGTCCTCTTCGGGAGCAACTATCCGATGCTGCTGCCGGCGGTGTGCGTGACGGAGCTCGAGTCCTTGCAGCTCGATGACGAGGCCACGCGGCTGTTCCTGCACGACAACGCCAGCCAGGTCTTCAAGCTCCCGTAGCGGTTGGGGGCACCCCTCCTCCATGGGTTCGAGCCCCGTGCTCCTCGCCAGGAAAAGGGCTATGAGTGACTCCAAGGAGCACACATGAGCCACATGGTTGGAAAGCAGTGCCTGGTCACTGGAGCAACCAACGGCATCGGGCTGGTCGCGGCCCGGGAGTTGGCGAAGCAGGGCGCGGGCGTGGTCATCGTCGGCCGCAACGCGGAGAAGACAGCGCGGACGGTCGAGTCCCTGCGCAAGGAGACAGGGAACCCGAACATCGACGGCCTCATCGGGGACATGTCATCCATGGCCGACGTCCGTCGGGTGGCCCGGGAGTACGCGGCGAGCCACTCGCGACTGGATGTGCTGCTCAACAACGCGGGGGCCTTCTTCGGCAAGCGGCTGGTGACGAAGGACGGCTACGAGATGACGTTCGCCCTCAACCACCTGGGCTACTACACGCTGACGCGAGACTTGATGGACCTGCTCAAGCGCAGCGCCCCCTCGCGCGTGGTGAACGTCACCTCGGGCGCCCAGGCCATGGGCCGCCTCAACTTCGATGACCTGATGGAGGAGAAGTCGTTCGGCGGCCAGCGGGCCTACAACAACTCCAAGCTCGCCAACGTCCTGTTCACCTTCGAGCTGGCGCGCAAGCTCCAGGGCGCGGGCGTCTCCGCCAACTGCGTCCATCCAGGCATCGTGGCCACCAACTTCGGCAAGGAGAACCCGACCGGATTCATGAAGTTCCTCATCACGATGGCGGGCCCCTTCATGCTCACGCCGGAGCAGGGCGCGGACACGTTGATATGGCTGTCCTCGAGCCCCGAGGTGGAAGGCGTGACAGCCAAGTACTTCGCCCGGCGCAAGGAGCGCAGGGTGAACAGGCAGGCGCTGGATGCGGCGGCGTGCGCTCGGCTGTGGGAGAAGTCCGAGCAGCTCGTGAACAAGGTCGCGCCCTGAGCGCGCGGCGCCGCCGAGAGACACCGTCTACCCGGAGAGCCCCTTGAGCCTCGGGACGCTCGAAGCGCCGCCGGGGTCTGCCGCGAGCCCTGGTTTCACGGCCCGGCCTCTCACGGCGCAGCCAGACCGAGCTCCTCCAGAAAGCGGTTGGAGAAGACGCGCCGGGACTCCGCGTCGAGCAGCCTGGCCCGCGCGGCGAGCCACCGGTCCGCGGCGCCACCATACATGCGCCGGACGGCGGCCGCGTCCAGGCCGAGCTGCTTGCCCCAGTGGAACGTGTGCGGAATGCCCCGCTGGCGGAGGGCGGCCCACACGCGCTGGTAGAACGACAGGGTGCGGTCCGACAAGGGGCCGTCGAGCTCGAAGACACAGGTGGGCTCGAAGCGCGTCCACCCGAGCGTGGCCCGGGTCCCCTTCACGTAGCGGAAGGCAGTCAGCACCGGGAAGGGCCCGGCCTCCCGGTTGATGGCGAGCACCAGATCCAGGGCCTCCGTGGCGCGAGACACCGGCAGGCCCATCGCCGTGCTGGCCAGCTTCCCGCGGATGGTGCTGTTGGTGAAGATCTCCCCGAGCGTCCCCTCGACGCCGTGGATGTCCCGGTAGGCCCTGGCCAGCACCTGATTGACCAGGAGCGGAATGGCGGGCGGGGCCGCGTCCGTGACCAGGCCGATGAAGGCCGCCGCGTCGTCGCCCGGCCCCAGGCCCTCCGGATCGCTCCTCGGCCGGCGGTAGTCGGCCCGGAAGGGACGCCGGTAGAGGGTGATGACGTGCGCGCCCGCGTTGAGCGCATAGGGGTTCACCACCACCTGGAAGTGGTAGGGCCGCTCGGCGCCGCCCGGGAGCGCGAGGCCGGAGAAGTCCAGGGTGTCGAGCGCCCTCCGCAGAGCCCCGTCCAGCGGCATCCGCACGCGGTGCATCTCCAGCAGGAAGAGCTCGTCCGTCTCCAGCATGACGCCGTGGATGATGCCGAAGCTCCCGAAGCTCACCAGGGCGGCGTCAAAGAGCGCATCGTCGCGCACCAGCTCGGCGCCAAGCTGGCTCGCGAATGCGGGCGAGGTGGTGGGATGAGAGGCGCGCTCGAGCCAGACGTGGCGCCGCGGCCCCACCAGCAGGTGCAGCCCCGCGACGGTGTCGTGGATGGCCCCCACGTCGATGGCCGAGCCGTGCGTCCCCGTGGACAGCGCGCCGACGATGGTCTGCCCATTGCTCGCGCCGCTGGTCCTCAGGGAGCGCCCCTGCCGCCGGAAGCGCGCGTTCAGCTCCACAATGGAGTTGCCACACTGCACGAAGCGCAGCCCCGCGGGATCTCCCGCATACCGGTCGTCCACCAGCCTCGGCGCGAGGCGGAAGAAGAGGTTGAGCGGCTTGGTGTTCACCAGCCGGCCATCGGTCGCCGCGGCGCGTGAGAGGGACCAGCCGCCTCCCAGGGCGCGCAGGTGGACACGGTCCCTCACCGCGTCGGCGATGAGCTTCTGGAGCGCCCGGGTCGTCGCGTTGTAACGCTCGAGCGGCCGGCCCCCCATGGGGTTCCAGACGTCATAGACTCCCAGGAGCGGCTGCCTGAACGTCAGGTGCCTGTTCGTCCACTCGTGCTGCCGTGTGTCGACGACGAGGGACTCGAGCCCGGTCGTGTCACTCATGGGGGGCCTCCTGAGGCGCAGGGGCCTGGAGCCCGATGATCCCCTCTTCCTCGTGCTGCTTGGCACAGCGCCACTCCACCTGGAGCGGCGCCCAGAAGCCGAGCGTCAGCGTGGTGATGAGGGTGTAGCCGAAGTGGGAGGAGACCCGAACCTCGTCGAGCGCGTTGCTGGGCTCACACGTGAAGGCGCTCACGCTCTGGGGATTGTTCACCAACCCCCAGGCGAGCGAGTGGACCGTCTTGCGCTGCGGCTCCGTCGCTGGGGTGGGCTCCGGTACCGTAACTCGGTAGTGGTAGCAACCTGCGTTCAGAACGAGGAAGAGCGAGGCTGCGGCCACGCAGCGCGCTCTCATGGAAAAGGGTGTTTGCACGGCCAGACCCTCCTTCGCCAGTCTCCAGCACTGAGGAAGAGTGAGGCCGGGCGGTTGTGACGGCATCGGCCAGGAGTGCCGGACATCACGGGCGCATGCCCGCCTGGAGGCACCTCAGCCGAAGCGCTGCCCCATTCTCGCTGTCACAAACTCGCGCCCGCCACTCCGTTCCCTCTGGAGTCCATCCGCAGAGAAGGAGCACGCCATGAAGACCCCTGATCAGGAGCTGCAGAAGACCCAGAGCGCGGAGGATGAGGCGATCGCTCGTCCGCTTGCGCGCCTGACTGCTCGTGAGATCTCCACCGAAGAGCTCGCCAGGATCGCTGGCGGTTGGTTCATATCAACCTACAGCAATAACGGCGGGCCTGACGTCGACTGGCTGAAGTGAGCGCGAGCAGGTGAACCCCGAGCTGGCCGTGGAAAGAGTCCCTGTCATTCTCGCGCCTCATGACGACGCCAACGCGGCGGCCGTGTGCTGGGGGTTGAAGCAGCACGGCCTCGAGCCTGTCTGGGAGCCATCGCTCAGCGAGGGCTCCATCGAGGCGATCTCGATTCATGATGACGCTCATGGGAGTCGGCTCGACTTCCGCTCGAGCGGGGCGCCGAGCGTGGGTGCGGTATGGCATCGCCGCCCCAAGGAGCCGGAGCCCGCCGCGAGGGTACTGGCCAGCGATCGTCCCTTCGTGCGCAACGAATGGTCGCTGTTCCAGAAGAGCTTCCTCGCGCTCGCTGAAGAGCTGACCGGCGCCTTGTGGGTCAACAACCCGAGAGCCGCGGTTGAGGCCGAGAACAAGCTGCTCCAGCTTCGGGCCGCCAGGAGTGTGGGCCTGCGCGTCCCCGAGACCCTGATGTCCAACGATGCGCGCGCCATCCGAGCGTTCATCGCCAGGCACGGGAGGGTTGTCCATAAGACCTTCACACCCCACATGTGGCGCAACACCGAGACCGGTCAGCTCTACAACGTCAACGCCACCCTCCTCGATTCGTCGCTTTCGTTCGACGACGCCTCCGTCTCGATGTGCCCTGGGATCTTCCAGAAGTATGTCGAGAAGGTCTGGGATCTTCGAGTCGCCATCATCGGCGATCGCCTGTTTCCCGTGCGCCTGCGCTCCACCCACGGGACCGCGTTCGTGGACTGGCGAGCCTATACCTACCTCCCGGAGATGGCCGCGGACGCGTGCGAGCTCCCCGATTCCTGCCGGCGCCACCTGAGAGAGCTGATGAACAGGCTGGGGCTCGTCTTCGGCTGTGTGGATCTGGTGGTCGACAGCGATGGAGACCTCCACTTCCTGGAGGTCAATCAGGGCGGCCAGTTCCTCTTCGCCGAGGAGCTGGTCGAGTCCCTGCCGCTGCTGAAGGCCATGTGCGCCCTGCTTGCGCAGGGGCGTGTCGATTACTCGCTGGACGCGCCGCTGGAGATCTCCATGAGGCGCTTCCGGTCATCGGAGTACTGTCAGGAGTGGATGTCCCGACATGCCGACAGCATGAAGGTGGAGAACTGGCTCTGGACGGGGGAGCAGGCCTGAGCGGACTCCGCGCGGGCGCTCCTCCCCGCGCTCAAGGGCAGAGGCTGGCGGCGCGGCTGACGCAGGAGCTGCTCCATGCGTTGGTGCAGCAGGTGGCGTCGGCATCGCACACCTTCTCCACGCAGGCATTGCAGCCGTAGAAGAGCGGAGCCCCCGTCACGCTGGTGGCATGGCTGCAGGAGGTGCAGCGCTGGTTGGCCTCGCTGACGCAGAGCGAGTCCCAGCCCCCGGTGCAGCACCAGTCGTCCGCGGCGCACACGGCGGCCACGCAGGTGCTGCACCCATCGGCCAGCGCCGCCCCCGTCACCGTGGGCTCATGCGCGCAGGTGCCTCCGTTGCCATCCACGACCATGTCCACGAGGAGCTGGCGGTGGTCGAAGCCGTCCCCCCCATCCGCGCGAGGCATGCCCTCGTAGCCGCCGCAGACGGAGCCGTAGGAGAGGCTCGCCGAGCCATAGTCCGGGCCGCAGTGGGTGCAGGCCGCGCCGAAGTTGGAGTACGCCCAGTCGAGCTTCTTCTTGATGCCGAAGATGTAGAAGGCCGTGTACTCGTCATGGGTGGCCACGTTCCAGTGCTTGCCGCCCGCGAAGTTGTCCGCGAAGGAGGCCCGGCGCTGCAGCTCCGTGGCGCTGGCGGTGTTGAAGTCTCCGGCGATGATGACGCGGCTGCCCTGCGCCAGCGTGCTCCAGTAGCGGGCGATCTCCTCGGTGCGGCACGAAGCGTTGTCCGAATCCGGGTGGGCGATCACGGCGGTGAGGGTGTACTTGCCGTCCAGCAGCAGCCTCACGCGAAAGCCGGTGAAGTCGTACTCGCAGTTGGACTTGCCCCACGAGTCGTTGCGGCCATAGGCGGACAGCTCGCTGCCGGGCACGAGCGACAGGCGGCTCTTCTTCCAGGCGATGCACTCGTGCTCGTGCGAGGCGTTGGAGGCATCGAAGGCGGCGGGGGCGCCGGTGTTCCGGTCCACGCTCTTGCCGCACACGCCGGTATAGCCATCCGGGAGGATGGGGCCGCCGTTGGCGCCGCCGGTGAGCTGGGCGGCCCGGTACACCTCGGTGAGCAGGAGGATGTCCGGCTGCCACGCCAGGATATAGGCGCGCAGGTCCGCCCCGTCCTCGGGGCGGCACATCTTGTACTCCCAGCACCCGTACTGCGGAGAGGCGTTGCCGACGTTGAGGGTGAGGTAGCGCAGCGCCGTGCCCGCGACGGACGTGCTCACCGCCTGCTCCACGGTGGCGGGAGCCGACAGCGGCTCGCCAGGAGCCTGGGGCTCAATCGAGCCTCCGCAAGCGGCGCCGAGGCAGAGGATCAGGAACGGAAGGAGGGGCCGGCTCGGCATGGGGACCTCAGGGGGTTTGGCTTAGCACAGCGCGCATCTCGGCCACGTCGCGATCGAGCTCGGCCTTGCGCGCCGCGTACTGCTCGAGGGAGTCGAAGTGCACCGCGTCGAGCTCGCGGGACGCCGACGAGGCCACGCGCTCCAGGCCCTCCCGGGTGATGAGCCCCCGCCGGAAGGCCTCGGTCGCCGCGCCCACGTAGGTGTCGAAGACGAAGATGCCCTGCTGGGCCATCGCCTTGCGCTCCTCGGCGCTCATGTTCGTGACGTTGTGGATGAAGACGGCCTTCATGTCCGAGGGCGCCGAGGCCACCGCCTTGGCCCCGAAGATGGCGTCACCCTGGCCGCTGTCTCCGATGAAGACGCTCTTGTACTCCGGGAAGAGCTGTCGGTACTGCTGCCAGTTGTCGAACTTCTTGTCGGCGATGTTCGAGTTGCCGATGAGGTGCAGGAAGTCCCCCGAGAGCACGGTCGCGTTCCCCACTCCGTTCGCGTCCAGCATGGAGCGGGTGAGGCTCTCTCCCAGGCCGGCGCGATCGTACGGGCGCGCGGAGATGAAGGTCAGATCGCCCTCGCGGTCGGCGGAGGCCCCGCCTCCCTTGTCGAGCTCCGAGTAGAAGGCCCTCACACCCGGGTACACCGTCTTGCCCGGGTAACGGTCGTCCTTGAGGTTCACGTAGAAGGTGTCATCGATGTCGCTCAACACCTTCACCTGGCCGGAGGGCTGGGCCTGCGCGCGGAAGTGATCGAGCAGCTGCGAGCGGATGCCCGCGTTGTCGATGTCATGGAACACCAGCTGCTGCAGATCGTGGTAGTCACCGCCCGCGTCGACGGCGTTCTTGAGCGCGGTGAGCGCGGCGCCCTGCGTGCCCAGGAAGATGTCGCGCACCGCCTCTTCGTCCTTCGAGCCGGTCGCGTGGTACTGCAAGGCGTCGATGACCTTGGCGCGGTTGTCGATACTCAGTTCGCCCAACCGACCCTTCGACAGGAGCCCGAGGAACGCATCACGGTTCTTGGGGCCGAACAGGTGATTGTCCAGGTCGCCCATGAGCTCGTGCAGCTCGTTGCGGGGGAGGCGGGACAAGAGCTGGTTGAGCTCCCCCGGCGCCGCGGAGCGGAACATGTCGAGGATCTGCTTCTCCTCGCCCCGATCGGTGTGGCCGCGCATCAGCCCACGAAGCTGCGAGAGCAAGGCATCCACGGGTGAAGGCGTGGTGGCCTCGAAGCTGCTCCCGGCGGCGGGTGGGGCCGAGCCCGTGGTCGTCGCGCGCGTGGCCACCGTATTTCGCGCCGGCTCGTCCTTCGCCACCGGAGCCTTGACTGGAGAGTTCGGTCCCTGCGGAGAGATCCTTGCCATAGGAGTTGGAAGCTAGCAGCCCGCTTGCTCGGGAGCCAAGGGCCTGAGGACGCTCGTCGGCCAGAGTGTGGCGCGCGCTGCTCACGCTATCGGTAGAAGTGGGCTGCGAGCAGGCGCGCGTTGAAGAGCATGGCGTCGTAGCTCGTGTAGACGCCGTGCCCGAAGCACGTCCCCAGGCAGTTCGGCATTCCGCCCACGCCGCGGTCGCCGTAGTCGACCAGGTAGCTGAAGCCGTGCTGCGACACTCGAGCGCGGTGGCGCACGTGCTGGAGCCACGCCTTCACATCACAGCCTGCGCCGAGGAGAGCGTCGAGGCGCGCGGCGAGCTCCCGCTCCTTCGCGGTGGTTGGCGGCAGATCGGAGCCCGCGATTCCCCACTGCTGCACGTAGTCGCCGCCCTCCGTGTAGAGCACGCCCCCCAGGGAGCCCGCGAGCGGCTCGTCACCCCGGTGGTTGACCACGTGCATGGCCCGGCAGCGCGGGCCCGTCGCGAAGCCGTAGCGGGGCGGCATGCCGAAGGTGGCGATGTCGAGCCGTGCGCGGGCGACCGTGCGCGCCAGCCCCTTCAGCTCCTCATGGGGCTCGCCGATCTCGCTCAGGGTCGCCCACAGCGCCGGCGCCGTTTTCGCCGGATAGACGAGCTGCGTGAGCAGGGCGAGCACCTGGCCGCCGTGGCTGTGCCCAAGGAGCAGCGCGCGCGCACGCCCGAGTCCCGCGCCGGCCAGGAGCCGCAGCAGGTCCGCCGCCGCGCGCAGACGGGCGATGTGGTGGTTCGCCGAGGACCAGAGAAAGCGCGTCGCCTGGATGCCGCCGCCCAGAGCCCCCTCGAAGAGCGCGGCGTACTCGGCGGTGTAGTTGCCGAGATCGCCAAGGACACGATCGCTCGAGCTCTTGCAGAGGCGCCGCAGGGTGGGCAAGAGCCCCGGCCCCAGCGCGGAGAGCGGCCCCTCCAGCGCGGAGAGCATCAGGATGGGATCATGGCCGACGAAGGTGCCATGCACGAACACCACCTGGCGCACCCCGGCGCGGCACAGCCGGTGCCCGACCGTTTCCATCGCCGCGCGCCAGGCCGGCGACTGGGCTTCGAGCACGGGGGAGGCGCGCACGATCGGCGGCACCGGCTCGAGGGCCCGCAGCGCGAAGGTCCCAGCCACCGGCGAGAGCTCGTACTGGTGCGGCAGGCAAGGGGCCGGTCTCTGTCGCTGCCGGAGCCACCACGCGATGAAGAGCGCAGCGATTGCCGCGGTGATGAGCACGCCAGCGAGCACGAACTCCACGTCAGGGCACCTCTGTAGGCCTGGTGATCAAGGTCTCGTCAGGGCCCAGTTTCTCACAGTCGCGCACGAGCTTCCTCCACACCTCTGTCCCAAGCGAGGGGCGGCTCGTCAGCGCGCATGCCGAGCGTCGCCGCTGGGAACCAGCACGCCCTTGCCGGTTGTCGGTGAGTTCGAAGCCCACCGCCGAGCGTATCGAGGCGGCCAGGAGCCACGGGGAGCGCGTGGCGGCGTTCGAGCAGTTCCTCCTCGCGCGCAGGGCGTGAAGAGCCACGAGATCGTTGACACTCAAACCTTCTGGGCGGACGATGGCTGTCAGGGGCGGCCATGAGGAAGCGTTACGAGGCGGTTCTTGCAGCTCTCCCGGAGATCGGCCCTCGCCCGGCCTCCGCGCTGCGGGAGGTCCTTCGAGCGGGCTATGGCGCCCGGGATCTCCGCGCTGACGTGCTGGCGGGCGTGGTGGTGGGCATCATTGCCCTGCCCCTGTCCATGGCGCTGGCCATCGCCAGCGGCGTGCCGCCCCAGCACGGCATCTACACGGCGATCGTCGCGGGGGCCGCCACCGCCCTCCTGGGGGGCTCGCGCACGCAGGTGTCGGGCCCCACCGCGGCCTTCGTGGTGGTGCTGGCCCCCGTCTCGGCGAAGTTCGGGCTCGGAGGGCTGCTGCTAGCCACGGTCATGGCGGGCCTCTTCCTGGTGGCCCTGGGCCTGGCGCGGATGGGGCGGCTGCTCCAGTACATCCCCTACCCTGTCACCACGGGCTTCACCGCGGGCATTGCCGTTGTCATCGCCACCCTCCAGCTCAAGGACTTCCTCGGGCTCACCGTGAGGGAGATGCCCGAGCACTTCCTCGACAAGGTGCGGGCGCTGGTGGAGGCGCTGCCCACGCTGCGCGCGTCGGATCTGGGTGTCGGCGCGGCCACCCTCGCCGTGCTCCTGCTCTGGCCCCGCATCACCAAGCGCATCCCCGCCCCCCTCGTGGCCCTCGCCCTCGGGGCGGTGATGGCCGCGCTCGGCCACCACCTGCTGCCTGACCTCGAGATCGCCACCATCGGCAGCCGCTTCTCCTACCTCCTCGGTGGAGAGGTGCGCTCCGGCATTCCCCAGCTCCCCCCGCTGCCCGTGCTGCCGTGGACGCTGCCGGGCGCCAACGGCCAGCCCCTGACGCTCTCCTTCGCGCTGCTGCGAGAGCTGGCCCCTTCGGCCCTTGCCATCGCCCTGCTCGGCGCCATCGAGTCGCTCCTGTCGGCCGTGGTGGCCGATGGCATGGCGGGGACGCGGCATGATCCGGACACGGAGCTGGTCGCGCAGGGCGTGGGCAACCTGTTGGCCCCGTTCTTCGGCGGCTTCGCGGCGACCGGCGCCATCGCTCGCACGGCCACCAACATCCGGGCGGGTGGCCGCTCGCCGGTGGCCGCCCTCGTCCACGCCGCCTTCGTGCTGCTGACGGTGCTGGTCCTGGCTCCGATCCTCGCCTGGCTGCCCATGGCCTCGCTGGCGGCCCTGCTCATGCTGGTGGCCTGGAACATGAGCGAGGTCCAGCACTTCACGCATGTGCTGCGGGTGGCGCCCAAGAGCGACGTGACGGTGCTCCTCACCTGCTTCGGGCTGACCGTGGTCTTCGACATGGTGGTGGGCGTCACCGCCGGCATCGTGCTCGCGGCCCTGCTCTTCATGCGGAGGATGGCGGAGATCTCCGGCGCCCGGGTGAGCGAGGGGCAGCACCCGACGCTGCGCGAGCCGCTCCCCCGGGGCGTGGTGCTCTACGAGATTGGCGGGCCGCTCTTCTTCGGCGCGGCCCAGAAGGCCATGAGCACCCTCGAGGAGATCGCCGCCAGCGTCTGGGTGGTCATCCTCGACGTCTCCGCGGTGCCCGCCATGGATGCCACGGGGCTGGTGAACCTGGAGTCGGCGCTGGAGCGCATGGCCCAGGCCCGCGTCCTCGTCATCATCGCCGGCCTGCAGGCGCAACCCGCCAAGGTGCTCGAGAAGGCGGGGCTGGGGCCCCGGGAGGGGCTGCTCGCCCTCTGCCCCACCCTCGAGGCCGCCATCGAGGTCGCCCGCAACACGGCCCGGCGCGGCGCCCCCGCCACGCCCCAGGAGCCACCCCTCGCCCTGCCCGAACAGGAGCCCCGGGCGCACCAGGGCAGCCGCTGAGCAGGAGCACGGGCCCGCTGGAGCCCCCCGCGGCTACGCGAGCTGCCTGCCGTCCACCGGGAGCGCTCCGGCCGGCACGGGCACGGCGGGGGCCTCGGCGGCCAGAGACGCCGGCTGCCGCACCACCAGCAGCGAGGTGGGCGCGTCACGAACGAGGCGCTCGCGGTACAGGCCGAAGAGGCGCTCCTTCAGGCCCCACTCCGGGCCCACGCCGACCACGATCAGCTCGTACCCGGCTCCCGCCTCCTCCAGCACCGCATCCTCGGGCGACTCGTGCACCACCGCCTTGAAGCGCACGCGCCCGGAGGACTCGCGGAACATCTCCTCCACCAGCACCTGCGCCCCCGCGCCCCCGTGAGCGCGCTCAGGGGCGACGACGTGCAGCACCGTCACCTCCACGCCCGCGTGGTGCACCAGCCGCTGGGCCAGCTGCAGCGCCCCCCTGTCACGCTGGCTGCCGATGAAGGGCACCAGCACCCGCTGCAGCTTCTCCAGCCCCCGGTCCACGAACACCGCCACCTGGGTGGGCGCGTCGTGCATCACGTCGTGCACCGTGCCGCCCAGCACCGCCTGGCCGAGCAGCGGCTTGTGCCAGCCCAGCAGGATCAGGTCGGCGCGCCGGGCCTCGGCCGTGCGGCAGATGTCCAGCGCCGGCTCCGCCGAGACGAAGCTCAACGGCTCCACCTGCACTCCCAGGCTGCTCGCGCGCCACAGCAGCGGCGCCAGCGCGCCCTCGCTCGCGGGCTCCTGCGCGTGCCGCAGGTGGAAGGAGGCACGCTCGGAGGGCTCGTGGAGGTGCAGCGCATACAGCCGCGACGCCTCCTGCCCACTGCCCGTCAGCGCCCTGCCCACCGTCACCAGCCCCGGCCCCGTGCGGGCATCGGCGACGCACATCAGCACGGCGAAGGGCGCGGCTCCCGGCGGCAGGGGCGCGGGCTTCACCTCTTCCTTGGCCAGCTCCGCCGGCGGGTAGATCCACCTGAGCAGCGGCGAGGTGAGGACGGTCGTCACCAGCGCCACCATCACCAGCATGGTGAAGAGCGTCGGGGAGAGGAGGCCCAGGTCCAGGCCGATGTTGAGGACGACGAGCACCATCAGCCCGCGGGTATTCATCAGCACGCCCACCGCGCCCGCCTCGCGCCAGCGCAGGCCCATCACCCGGGCCGCCACCGCGCTGCCGCCGAGCTTGCCCACGCAGGCGACCAGGAGGATGAGCCCGCACATCGCCCAGTCTCCGGGCGTGTCCAGCAACCCCACCTGGGTGCGCAGGCCGCTGTAGGCGAAGAAGACGGGCAGCAGCAGCACCAGGGCCACGTCCTCGATCTTCTCCGCCAGCGCCGCCGCCAGCCCTCCCTCCTTGGGGAGGATGGCGCCCAGCAGGAAGGCGCCGAAGAGGGAGTGGATGCCGATGAACTCCGTCACCCAGCTCGAGGCCAGCAGCAGGAGCAGCGTGACGGCGACGGCGTTCGGGCTGAGCCCCTCCTTGTTGGCCACGCGCGCGCCCAGCCGCTTCAGGAAGGGCCGCACCGCCAGCAGCATCACGGCCACGTAGAGCACGGCCCAGAGCGTCATCCACGCCGCCTGGGCGATCCCCGCCGTGCGGATGATGGACACCACGAAGGCCAGCAGGCACCACACCGTCACGTCGCCCGCCGCGGCGCAGGTGATGGCGATGGCGCCCACGCGGGACTGCAGCAGCCGCTGCTCCGTGAGGATGCGCGCCAGCACCGGGAAGGCGGTGATGCTCATGGCCACGCCCATGAAGAGGATGAAGGACGTGAGGGGCACCGCCGGCTCCGCCAGCCGGGGGTACAGCCACAGCGCCGCCGCCGCCCCCAGCGCGAAGGGGACGATGAGGCTGGTATGGCCGATGACCACCGAGACGTGGCCGCGCCCCTTGAGCCTCCGCGCGTCCAGCTCCAGCCCCACCAGGAACATGAAGAGGACCAGCCCCACCTGGCTGAGCATGTGCAGCGCCGGCAGGGAGCTGGCGGGGAAGAGCGCCTGCATCCCCTCCGGGGCCACCCACCCCAGCAGGGAGGGCCCCAGGAGGATGCCCGCCGCCACCTCCGCGATGACGAGCGGCTGCCCCAGCCACCGTGTCAGCCGCCCGATCAGCCGCGACAGCCCGATGATGGCCAGGAGCTGCAGGAAGAGCAGGCTGAGCGAGCTCTGCGTCAGGCTGTGCATGGCCCCTCCGCGGCCAGGGATCGTCCCCTCGGCTTAACAGCCGCCCGCACATCGCGTCAACGCGGCCCCCTGCCCTTCCTTCGGAGCCCTATCGCGGGTTTGGCCCCCCCTGAGCGCCAGGAGACGCAGGGAAGGAGCACGGACCTGGCGTGGCGCCCTCCTTTCTCGGTGCCGGGTCCGTGCTCGTGAGACAAGGCGTGTCCCTGTCCCGTCTCAGCTCGCGCGCGGCTTGTGCGAGCCGCTGACGGAGCAGGAGCTGACGCCGAAGAGCTGGTAGAGCGGGCAGTAGCCGACGAGCCCCGTCAGCAGCGGCACGACTCCAATGAGGCCCCACCACGTCTGCGGGCCCATGAAAATCATCGACAGCAGCACCACCCCGAAGAACACCCGGAGGATCCGATCCCAGTTGGCCTCATTGCGAATCATGGCTCTTGCTCCTGGACTGCGAGTTCATGTGGGTGGCGGGAGGTTCGGGCCTCCCAGCCACTCGACAGGCCCTCACTGCATCTTCAGGGCCAGGAGCAAGGCACTGAATTCCCAAGGGACTCCCGCACGGAGCGGCTCCGCGCGCGCAGGCTTTTCGCGGCGAGCTCGCGAGAGCGCAGCGGCTGCACGCTCCCTCCTCACTGAGCCCTCAGGTGATCAGGAAGAAAGCCTCCTGACTACTCCTCGCCTTCCTTCTTGAGCGGAGGCTGGAAGGAGTCGGTGGTGGGCCGCTTGTCCGCCGTGCACGCGCCGCTGCCGTCCGCGGGGCGAGCGCCGAACAGCAGCTGGCCGTTGTCGTCAAGCTTCACCAGCTCGAACTCGACGCCGCAGTTCTGCAGGTCGATCCCCAGCACCGAGCACCCCTTCGTGGAGGTCACGTCCTGGGTGGCGTTGACCGCCCACGCCGCCTGCGAGCCGCACGTGCCCGCCGGGGCGCTCTTGAGGTAGTCGACGATGCCCTGGTTCTTCGGCGTCAGCTTCATCGTCCCGAGGGTGAACTCGGCCTCGTGCGTCCCCGCCACCTTGGCCGACTCGCTGGACTCCACCTTGTACGGGCCCTCAGCGACAGCGGAGATCGTCTCCGTCGTGCACGTGTTGTCCGTGAAGAAGCTCAGGGTGCCCGTCCAGGTGGTCTCCTGGATTTCGTACACGCGCTTGACGAAGAGGCTCGAGCCGTTGGGCCCCGGACGGGTCTCGCACGTGGTGCTCGCCCACTTGCCCTGGATGTCATCCTGAATGCCCCCACAGCCCGCGAGGAGCGGAAGGGCAGCAACGGGCAGCATGGCAAGCCGGAAGATACGGTTCTTCATATGAGTGTCTCCAAATCCCATGGGCATGAGTGAGTAGGTATGTCCAGCCCAGGGGAAGCGGAGAATTACGGAAAAGCCTGCAATCTGTAAAAATTCTGAAAGAATTGTTTACTCGCCAACAGAAAGGGACCGCGCGCGCCATGCCTCAAGTGGAGAAGCTCCGCGTCCTCGCGGAGGACGGCACTGAGTCCGAGGCGAGGCTCTTCGGGCTCGCGCCTGGGCAGACCGCGGAGGCGGTCATCGTGTGCACCCCCGCGATGGGGGTGCCCGCACGCTTCTATGAGCCCCTCGCGCGTGAGCTCTGCGAGCGCCGGCTGTGCACCGTCACCGCCGAGCTGAGAGGGATCGGCTCCAGCTCGGTGCGTGTCCGCCGAGGCGTGGACTTCGGATACCACGCGCTGGCGCTCCAGGATCTGCCCGCGGTGGTCGCCGCCGCGCGAGCCGCATGCCCCGAGGCGCCTGTCTTCCTGCTGGGGCACAGCCTGGGCGGACAGGTGAACGCGCTCTACGCGAGCGCACACCCAGAGGAGGTAGAGGGGCTCATCCTGGTGGCGGCGGGCTCGCCCTACTTCCGCAACTGGCGCTTCCCCGTCAACCTCGGGGTGCTGCTGAGCTCTCAGCTCATGCGGGGGATCAGCTCGGCGCTGGGGTACTACCCAGGGCGGTGGTTCGGCTTCGGCGGCGTCGCGGAGCTGATCAAGGAGTGGATCCACCTTCAGCGACATGCCAATCCCTTGATCCCACCTGGCATGCTCTAATCTCAAGTACGGGCAGCTGGCGGCGGAGATAGCGCTGAAGCACAAGGGAAACGTCAAGTTGTATGGGTGCGGTGGGTGATCAGGTGCTCCGGGCACCTCTCCCCAGGTGGGCCACAGCCGCCCCTCCGAGGCAACCACCGCCACTCGGAGCCGTAGCTCGCCCCTGAGACTTCACCTGTTCGCCGGCCTCCGTTGCGGCAGCGGCTCCAGATCCGGCGGCACCCAGCCCGCCTTCGCGACCGGCGAGTCCAACGTCTCCTTCCGGTAATGGCGCCCCAACATCCTCGCGTCCAGCAGCTCCGGGTGTGCCGCGAGGAACGCCTCGAACGAGCCGAGCGCTGGCCTCTCGTCGAGCGCCGCCTGCATGCGCTCGGCCCAGGCTCGCGTCATCGTCTCGTGGAACTTCTCCGGCGCCCCCAGCACCGTGGCGTAGTGCAGCAGCAACGCGCGCACCCGCTCCAACCCCGCCTCGAAGCCGTGCGCCTTCAGGCACAGCCACGCCAGCCGCAGGTGCCCCCGGTGCCCGAACTTCTCCCCTGGGTACGTGGCCGCCTCCACCGCCGCCAGGAACTCCTCGTCGGACAACTCTCCCGTGCTCATGCCGTGCCTCCCTTTCCTCTTGCCTTAGGTGCCGCGTGCTCGCTCGCCGAGATGAGCGCGGCAAGCACCTTCGCGAAGCCTTCCACGTCCCGCGCGCCCACCTTCCCCAGCACCGCCGCCTCCAGGGCCTCCAGGTGCCGATGCACCCGCGCGGCCAGCGCCCTTCCCGCCGCCGTGAGGCACACCTGGAACGAGCGCCGGTCCTCGGGCCGCAGCTCCCGCCGCACCAGCTTCTTCGCCTCCAGCCGATCCACGTAGCTCGTCAGCGTCGAGCGCTTGTGCGCGAACGCCGCGTGCAGCGCGCTCATGGGCGAGTCCCCCGCCTCCAGCAGCCAGGCGAGCAGGTGCGCCTCGCCCTGCGACACGTCGAGCGGTGGCTCCGCCGCCTCGAGGAACAGCCCGATGCGGTGCGTGGCCCGGTGGATCTCCAGAATCAATCTCAGCGGCTTCATTCCTCGTCTCCCAACAGCATTCCATCTTCGTATATTCCGAAATCGGAGTAAACAGGCTCCACACACCCGTGCCCGGCGCCCCTTCATGCCCGCGGCCGCATCATGAGCAGTCCCCTGAGCCCCTCCTCATCTCTCGGAGCCCTCTGGCTATCCCTGAGCGCTCTCCTGCTCCTGATCGTGCCCCCGGCCCGTGCCGAAGAGGGGCCTCTCGACGACCACGGCGATCGCCCGCCGGGCGAGGGCGGCCCACGCGGCGACGAGGAGCAGGTTCCGCGCGACCAGCGCCAGGGTCCGAGCGACGGAGAGCCCCTGGTGGTAGCCGGGGCTCGGATAGAAGAGGGGGATGAGCGCGGTGGCGACGAGCAGGCCCACGGCCGCCGCCGGCGCACGCCCGGCCATGAGCAACGCGGCCAGGGGCATGAACCAGATGTGGTACTGCGGGCTGAGCACGAAGTTGAACGCGGCGAACGCGAGCACCGGCAGCAGCAGCGCCTCCACCTGATCGGTGAAGTCCGGCCGCGGACGGCGCAGGAGCACGGCGGCCCCGAGCAGCGCAGAGCCACCCGTGGCCCCCATCCAGGCTGCCCGGGCCCAGGGGAGGAGCGCGTCCGCCGCCGGGCCGCCCAGCTCGTCCCACGTCGGCAGGCAGCGCCAGGTGACAGGCCAGTCGGCCACATGGTGGCCCAGCCAGAGGAGCGCGGCAGGCAAGGACTCGACCTGCAACCCCCGCGCTGCGTGGAAGCTCGCGAAGCTCCACCACGGGAAGACGAAGGCGAGCGCCGCGAGGGGAGCGAGCCCGAGCAGGCCCCCCGCCACGAGGCGCCCCAGGCGGCCCTGGCGCCAGGCGCTGAGGGCAGCCGCGGGCAGGAGCAGCACCGGAAAGACCTTGGTGCCCATCCCAAGGGCGAGCAGGACGCCCACGGGGAGGAAGCGGCCTCGGAGCATCAGCAGCGCCGCGCCCACGGTCATTGCCGCGGGGGCGAGATCGAACCGGCGCAGGAAGACGTACTCCTGGAGCCAGCCGCAGAGGGCCCAGACGGCGAACGGAAGCAGCGCCCGCAGCCCGCTCGCCTGCCGACGGCCCTCGATGAGCAGCAGCGCCTTGATGACGAGATCCAACCCGAGCATCTCCAGGTTGAAGAGGACCTGGAAGCTCCGCAGCTCCTCCGTGGGCGGCAGAAGGAACCACAGGAGCGCGTAGGGCGGATATTCGAAGGGGGCGGCTGCGTAGAGCCCTCCTCCCTCGCGCAGGATCCGCGCCGCGTTCGCGTAGACTCCGGTGTCGCCCAACGCGCGCGACAGCACCGTGGCCAGGAATGGGAGGGCGCTCGCGATCAGCAGGGCGCTCCAGAGGCCCCTCCGGCGGGCTCCCACCGCGGCCCAGTCATCGAGCCTCTCATCCCAGCGCCGCAGGACCTCGTTCACAGGATCGCCCTCCAGCCAGCATCCGGGCGCAGCAGATGAGCCTCACGCCTACTTACCGCGTAGAGGCAACTCGCGGAAGACCTTGAGCCCGCGGACGCCCTCGGCCCGCATGCGCTCCAGCGCCTCGCGTCGCATCAGCAGTTCCCAGGCGCAGTGCTTGCGCACGCCGTCAGCACTCCGCACAGCAGCAGCCACTGCCCGAGGTGATGAAGGTTCTTCATGGCGGCGCGAAAGTAACACGCCCCATCCCCCCCAGCACTCCCCAGTGCCAGCTCGGGCCGGTGGAGCGCTCCAGGAGACGCGCAGCAGCCCCCTCAGCGCGGAGTGACGCGCCCGCCGATCTCCGGGAAGCGCTCGTAGGCCCGCTTAAGCGCGTCCAGGTGGGCGCGGTCATCGAGATCAAGCGGTGCCTCCGTGAGCTGCACCACCCACCCGCCCGACGCCGTGCGCCGCGCCCGCGAGAGCAGCTCAGCGTCGCGCGCGGGGTCTGGGAATCCGATGGCTCGTGCGACAGCGGCCGACCAATAGTTCAGCCACCCGAGGTAAGCGGGAATTTCGGGCGAGCGGATGTGCTCGAAGAGCTTCAGGGCGGGCAGCCCCCGGCGTGGGGACGGCGGCCCCCCCGGCGTGGGGGCTGTCTGATACGCGATGTCCACCGCAGCGTCGTCTGGCGTCGCGCGCCCCCACAGCGCACACGCCCCCTCCGCCACGCCCTCAAGCACAGCCGCCGCCGACGCACTCACGCGCTCGTCCAGTGGCAGTTCCGCATGCACCTCAAACAGGGGCTGACCGCCTGGGCTGAAAAGTCCATCTCTTCCCCTACCGTTAACCGTCACGGGGTAGCTCTCGTCCCCGTTACACAGGAGAGGGAATTTCCCGTCCCGCATCTTTTCTGCAAGCCACGCATCGCGCTGCGGCAATGCGATGGGGCGCCCGCTGTCGGAGAGCCGCCACTCCAGGCGCAAGCCTGGGAGCGCCTTTTCCATCCCATGGACGATATCGAGCGTCCGACGGTCGTTGCCCACCAGAGCAGGCGCGTAGACGATGATGTCGAGGCTGCTTCGCGTCGTCATCGTTTGCACCCCGTGACGACGATATTGAGGAACTGATCCTCTCGCAGTAGCGCCTCTTTGTGCGCTTGGGTGCTCACCCCAATCATGTAGCCATATCCGCATGCCGCCGCAGCTCTTCGCTCCTCTCTTATCTGCTCCATTTCTTTCTCGATCTCCCGCCTCCGGATGAAGGCAGGGTATGTGTCGAATTTATGGGTCTTGATCTCCCACAGCATGCGTACGCCCACTTGC